>NZ_JBIURS010000018.1:0-174772 GCF_044740965.1 Streptomyces sp. NPDC088252
AGAGCCCCACCAACTGGTGGGGCTCTTCGCGTTCTTGCAGGTCAGGCGGCCAGTTTCATTAGGAAAGGAATGGCACGTGATCTTGAGGGTTTCAAGACGTCGTCGGCCCGGCCGACGTAGGTGATGTAGCCGTCCTCGTCGCGGGAGCCGATGTCACCGGTGCGGTAGTAGCCGCCCGCCATGGCCTCGGCGGTCCGGTCCGGGTCGCCGTGGTACCCGGTCATCAGACCCACCGGACGCGCGGACAGATCGAGGGAGATCTCGCCCTCGACCGCGCCCGGCTCGCCGGTGACCGGGTCGAGGAGCTCGACCCTGAAACCGGGGCTGGGCCGTCCCATCGAGCCGGCCTTCAGCAGCTGACCGGGGGTGTTGGCGACCTGGACGGCGGTCTCGGTCTGGCCGAAGCCGTCCCGGATGGTGACGCCCCACGTGCGTCGCACCGTCTCGATGACCTCCGGGTTCAGCGGCTCACCGGCCGCGACGACCTCGCGCGGCGGGGTCTTCAGCTGGGAGAGGTCGGCCTGGATCAGCATCCGCCAGACGGTGGGCGGGGCGCAGAAGCTGGTGACGCCCGAGCGGTCCATCTCGGCCATCAGCCGGCCCGCGTCGAAGCGGGTGTAGTTGAAGATGAAGACGGTCGCCTCGGCGCTCCAGGGCGCGAAGAGGTTGGACCAGGCGTGCTTGGCCCAGCCGGGCGAGGAGATGTTGAGGTGGACGTCCCCGGGCTTGAGGCCGATCCAGTACATCGTCGACAAATGACCCACGGGGTAGGAGACGTGGGTGTGCTCGACGAGCTTGGGGCTGGCGGTCGTGCCGGAGGTGAAGTACAGCATCAGCGGCTCGTCGGCGTCCGTCTCCCGGTCCGCCTCGAAGGTCTCCGGCTGCTCGTCGGCACCGGTGTACGACAGCCAGCCGGGCACGTCCGCGCCGACGGCGATCCGGGTGTAGTCGCCGGGCACTTCCGTGAACTTGGCGGTGTCGGTGTCCCGTACCAGAACGTGCCGGACCCGGCCGCGTTCCACCCGGTCGCGCAGATCGACCGGGCCGAGGAGGGGGGTGGCGGGGATGACGACGGCGCGCAGCTTCATCGCGGCGAGGGCGGTCTCCCACAGCTCGACCTGGTTGCCGAGCATGACGAGGATCCGGTCCCCGGCCCGTACCCCCTGGGCACGCAGCCAGTTCGCGGCCCGGTTGGAGCGGGCGGACATCCGCGCGAAGGACACCTCGGTACGGCCGCCGTCCTCCTCCACGATGTGCAGCGCGGTGCGGTCGTTGTTCTCGGCGATGGCGTCGAACCAGTCGAGCGCCCAGTTGAAGTGTTCCGTCCGCGGCCAGCGGAAGCCCTCGTAGGCGGCGTGGTAGTCCTCGCGGTGCCGCAGCAGAAAGTCCCGGGCGGCCCGGAACTTCTCCGTCGCGCTGGTTGCCGACATGTGCCCTCCTCTTTGCGGACCGGACCGGTCGTTTAACATCATGTAAACAGTGACCGAGGTCTCACCACCCCCGAACGGGGGTGCAGCCGGAAGGTTGCTGAGGATCCTGGCCCGGCCGAGGTCTTCAGTGCCTGTCCGGGGGCTGCCGGGAGCCGGGCAGAAGGGCGTCAGCGTGCCGGAATCCGTCGATGCGGTGGAGATGCAAGCGGCGCTGCTGCGGCTGCGCCGGACCAGCGGGGTGCCCGTGGCCTTCGGCGGGCTGCTCTCGGATGCCCGCCATGCCCGGATCGCCGAGCTGAACGGGGCGCAGACCGGCGCCCTGCGCGGGCTCGTCATCTCGGCGGGCAGTGGGCTGGGCGGCAAGTCGATCGCCCTGTCCCGGCCGTGCGCGGTGACCGACTACCGCTCCTCGCGCCACATCAGCCACGAGTACGACATGGCGGTCGCCGCGGAGGGGCTGCGCTCGGTGGTCGCGGTGCCCGTCGTCGTGCGGCGCAGGGTGCGCGGTGTGCTGTACGGGGCGCTGCGCGAGCCGGTCACGCTCGGGGACCGTACGTTCGACGCGGCGGTCGCCGCCGCCCGTGATGTGGAGCAGGCCCTGGTCGTACGCGACGAGGTGCAGCAGCTGCTGGCCGTGACGCGGGAGCAGGTCACGGACCCGAGGGCCGCGCCGGGGGCCTGGGAGGACGTCCGCGAGGCCCATCGCGAACTGCGCGCGCTGGTCCCGAAGGTCATCGACCCGGCATTGCGCGACGAGTTGCTCGCGGTGTGCGGGCGGCTCGCCTCGGCGGCCGGGGCCCGCGCGCCGAAACCCTGCGATGTGCACCTGGCACCGCGCGAAGTGGACGTGCTGGCGTGTGTGGCCGCGGGGACGACGAACGCGGTGGCGGCGGAGCGGCTGGGGCTGCGGCCGGAGACCGTGAAGGGGTATCTGCGTTCGGCGATGCGCAAACTGGGGGCGCACACCCGTCTGGAGGCGGTGGTGGCGGCGCGGCGCGCGGGGCTGCTGCCGTAGGGGGCGGGTGCGCGGGGCCGGACCGCGGCTGTCGCGCACCGTTCGCCGCTCAGGGCCCGAAGTCGACGAACGTCGCGAACCGGATGTCGTATCCGCTCGCGTCGATGACCGCGTTCGTCCCGGCCCTCCTCATGGTGGAGAGCATCCGTACGGCCTCGTCGGTGACGGCGTCGCACTCGGCCGGGCTCAGTCGGCCGAGCGGCTGCACGGTCAGGGCCGCCGCCGGGCCGGAATCGGAACGTGTCCCGGAACCGGACCGGGCCCCGGAACCGTCGCCGAACCGCCAGATCGCGGCGAGGAATCCGTCGACCAGCACGGTGCCGTACGCCTGGTTGCCGTTCCCGTTGCGCCCCCGGTACCGCGGCGGGATCACGCGCGAACGGTCCGCGTGGCCCAGCAGCACATTGTCGAACTCGGGCAGGAAGCGCGGCGGGGCGGGGGTGTCCTCGTCGGGGCGCGGGGCCTCCGGCAGGTCGAAGAGCTCGACGCCGTTCTCGTCCCGGAAGGTGATGAGCCGTGGCCGCAGCCGTTCGAAGACCTCGCGCATCCGGGTCAGTCCGGCCCATGCCTGCATGTCCCGGACGGAGGCGGGCCCGAAGGCGCCGAGGTAGCGAAGCACGGTGGCATCGGGTGCGGGCACCGGCCCGGACGGCCTGCCGAGCCAGTGTTCGACGGTGGTCAGCGCGACGTCTCCGCTCCTGCCCCACACCCCGCGCGGGGTGACCTGGACCAGCGGCAGCAGACAGCGGGCGGCCACGCCCAGGGACCGCGGGTCGGCGTCGGGCCACTCGGCGAGCAGTACCTCGCGGATCTCCCGAGGGGTGCGGGGCCGCTCCTCGACGACCTTCCTGGCGATCGCGCCGAGCCGGTCCGGGTCCACTCCGACGAGCCCCTTGCGGAACGTCCTGAGTTCCCGGTCGCGCGCCGACTGGACCAGCGGGCGCAGGGTGAGCGCGTCGGCTGCGGTGTGCAGGTGGATGGTGGAGCGCAGGGTGACGATGCGCACCGCCTCGCGGGACTCCATCAGTCCGGCGAGCTCGGCCGGGTCGAATCCGTCGAGGCGGGCGAAGAGCTGGTAGTAGGGCGGCTTGGTGTTCTGCGCCTGGAGACCGACGAGATGCTCGACGGCGCCCTTCGCGGACATCGTGGCCCGGCGCAGCAGCAGCTGGCGCTCCAGCGTGGCACGGCCCAGCGCGCGCGGGGAGAGCACGGCGGGCGCGACGGGGTTCTTCTTCGGCGACATGCACGGCACGCTACGTGGAATCGCGGACGACTTCGGTCCGCATGTTGCCCGGGACCCGGGTCCTGCGTCCCGCCATGCCGCCGGACCACAGGACCCGGGATCGCGGGCCCGCCGCCCGCATCATGAGTGGGTGATCAGTGTCCTGTTCGCCGTCCTGACCGCTTTCAGCAACGGCGCGGCCTCCGTCCTCCAGCGCCGCGCGGCCCGCACCGTCCCCGACAGCGAGGCGATGCGTCTGGCGCTGATCGGGCATCTGCTGCGACGGCGGGTGTGGCTCGCCGGGATCGGCCTGGTGATCGTCGCGGCCGTCTGCCAGGCCGTGGCGCTGGCCACCGGTCCGATCGCCGTGGTCCAGCCGATCTTTGTGATCGAACTGCCGGCCACGCTGCTGATGGCCGGGTTCGTCATGCGGGTCCGGCTGCCCCGGTCGCTCTGGTACGCGGTGGCGGCGGTGACCCTGGGACTGGCCCTGGGCATGGCCTCGGCGGCACCGGGTGGCGGCGTCACGTCCGTGCACGGCGCCATCTGGGTGCCCGCACTCATCCTGACCGGCATCTTCGAGGCCGTGCTGATCGGTGCGGCCCTGAGTACGCGCGGCAACCCCCGGGGCGCGCTGCTCGGCCTCGCCGCGGCCTGCGGGTACGCGCTCACGGCCGCGCTCATGAAGGACGCCATGGCGCGGCTCGAAGGGGGCGGCGGAGCGGCGGCGCTCTTCACGTCCTGGCAGCTGTACGCCACCGCGGTGGCCGGAGTGGGCTCGCTGTTCCTCCTCCAGAACGCCCTCCAGGCCGGCATGCTGGTCGCCGTCCAGCCGCCGCTGACCCTCGGCGACGCGCTGATCAGCGTCCTCTACGGGGTGACGCTCTTCGGCGAGGAGCTGCGCACCGGGTGGTGGGTGCTGCCCGAACTCGTCGCGATCGCCCTGATCACGGTGGGCTGCGTCGAACTGGCCCGCTCCCCACTGGCGTCCGGGACCGCGCCGCCGCCCGACCGCAGGCTCAGGTGAGTCCGCCGCGATTACCGGGATCCGGTCGCGCGGCCCGACCGCGCGGGGCTATTCTCCGGTCGAGCCATGTGTGGCGAGGGGCATGGGGCCCGGTTCTTCCTTGGGGGTTGGTGTGGTTTCCGGTCGCGTGGTGCGGTTCGACAGCGCACGGGGATATGGCTTCATCGCACCCGATCACGGCGGTGAGGATGTGTTCCTCCATGTCAACGACATGCTGATCCCCGAGTCCTATGTGCACACGGGCACGGCGGTCGAGTTCGAGATCGAAGACGGTGACCGGGGGCTGAAGGCGTCGTCCGTCCGGCTCGCCGAGGGACCCGACGGAAAGCCGCTGACTCCCCCGCGGCCCACCGCGGTCGGCATCGCCGGATCCGCGGACGACGACACGCTGTGCGACGTGCTCAGCGCCGCCGAGTACACCAGGGCGGTCACCGAGGTCCTGCTGGAGTCGGCCCCTTCGCTGACGAGTGCTCAGATTCTGCAGATCCGGGGCGGTTTGCTGCAGTTCGCCAAGAACCACGGCTGGACCGAGGGCTGACGGCACACCCCCGCACGAGCGTTCAGGTGGTCGGCTCCCGCACCACCAGCGGGGTGCCCAGCACCTGGTGTCCACCGCTGGCGATCATGCGCACCTCCCCGCGGTCGCTGATCTCCGCGCGCACGATTCCGGTCTCGTCCTCGTAGATCGGATACCCGCCCGCGCCCGACTGTTCCGTACGCCGGACGGTCACCGTGTCGTCCTCGACGGCCGACGCCTGAAATACCAACTGGTAGCTCTCCGGGTAATCCATCGCGGTTCTCCCGATACGGACGGCGCGGGCGCGGGACAAGGCCCCGCCCGCGCCTTCCCTCGTTCTCCTGCACCTTCCATCGTCCCTCGGACCGGCCCGTCGTGCCCGGCCGACGGGCCACGGCTGCGGGCTCATGCCCGGTCCACTTATCCTGAAGCCATACGGGCGGTTCGACGGCGATCGGGCACACAGTACAGATACGCCCCCTTTCCCCCGGTTCGCGTGCGCGACATGCGTGACCGGGACCCAGGAGCCGGGAAGGGACACACCATGAAGGATGCCGACATGGGAGACGATGTCTACCAGCCCCAGCAGCCCGAGGCCTCCGACCTCGCCGAGCAGCTCGACATCGAGGACACCCTGGACAACCGGGGCCTGACCGATCTGCTGGACGAGGGCTACTCCCCGCCCGAGCGGCCATGGGCGGTGGAGGACCAGGGCACCACAGCCGCCGAGCAGCACAGCGGCGAGCCGCTGGAGAGCCGCCTGGCCCGGGAGCTGCCCGAGGTGTCCGAGATCACCGGCGACGGCCTGGGCGATCTCTCCGACGGTGACGGCGAACTGTGGGACGGGGAGGTCGGTACGGCACGTGCCGGCCGGCTCACCCGGCAGCTGGACATCAACGAGCCGGACACCCTGACGGCCGAGGACGTCGGGATCGACGGAGCGGCGGCATCGGCCGAGGAAGCGGCCATGCACGTGGTCCCGGACAGCCAGGTCTGAGGAGGCTCACCTCCGCCCGCCCCTCAGTCCGCTCCGCCTCCGCCCGCTCCGCCTCCTCCTCGCCCCGCCTCCTCCTCGCCCCGCCGTGTGCCGCGCCGCGCCGCGCCGCGCCGACGCACCCTCGCGCCGGGGGAGTTGTGCACCGCCCCTTTTTCACGTCGGCACTTCTGCGTACCGGAGCCCTCGTGCAGCGGCCCCCTTGCGCACCACACCTGCAGTTCCTCGCGTCCGCTCTGCCGCGATGTGACACCTCACCTCCGAGCCCAGGACCATGACCTCGGAGGTAATCGACGCCTTCCGCGCCATCGGACATCGTGTTCCTCACCTGCACACGGGAGCCCGGCCCCAGGGGTCGGGACGCGAGGAGAGGACAGCACGATGACCGCATACGAGGACGCCGTTCAGCGCTACTTCGTCGCCTGGAACGCGGCCACCCCCGAGGACCTGGAGAAGGCCGTGGCGGCCGCCTTCACGGAGAGCGCCACCTACACCGACCCGCTGGCGGACGTGCGCGGCCACGAGCAGCTCACGGCCACGATCAACGGAGCCCACCAGCAGTTCCCCGGCTTCGAGTTCCGCCCGACCGGCACCCCGGACGGGCACCACGACATCGTGCGCTTCAGCTGGGAACTGGTCTCCACCGCCGACGGCTCGGCGCCCGTCGCCGGGTCGGACGTGCTGACCCTCGCCGAGGACGGACGCATCACCTCGGTCAGCGGCTTCCTCGACCGCGTGCCCGGAGCCTGATCCTCCGACAGGAGACGCCGGCCGGTGCCGAACGCACCGGCCGTCCGACGGCCGTCCGTTCCATGGACAGCTCCTCAGCCGCCCGCGCCGGGCGACTCCCGCGACGCGGGCGCGGCGGCTCCTCGCCCCCCTCGGTCCCGTCCTCGGCAAGGACGCCTTCGGGCGGTTCCGCGTCGAGGCCGGGCCCGTCGGGGGCGCTCCTCGTGCTTCGGCCTCAGGCCGGCTCGTCGAGGAACCGCCCGCCCTCCAGAAGGGTCTTGAGCGAGGAGAGGATCGCGATCCAGCCGTCGCTGACACCCTCCAGCATCCTGCTGTCCGGGCTGTCGAACCCGTCGTGGGTGACCGTCAGCCTGATACCCAGCTCGGGCTCGTCGGCGGGCTCGATGTCGAACGTCACCTTCGACCGCTCCCGGACGGCCTTCTCCCACTCCTCGTCCGAGGCGAAGTCGAACATCTGACGGTGCATGGGCTGCAAGGTGTGCCAGGTGTACGAGAGCCGCCTACCGGGCTCCGCCTCCAGGACGCGCTGGCCGACCTCCTCGAACTCACCGTCCGGATCCATCTTCCACCGCACCGGCGCGCCGACCTCCCAGGTCGACTCGGGGCCGTATCCACCCATGTAGATCTTGATGGACTCGGGGTCGGTCAGCGCCTGATAGAGATGCTCGGCGGTGGTCTGGATGTAGATGGCGTAGACGAACTCGGGCTTGCCCATGACCGTTCCTTCCAGGCTCTGCTCAAGGCGCGACAGTGCGGCCGGACGGTGGCGTGCGTACCGGCCGGTCCAGCGGCCGGCAACCTCCTGGATGGGCACCGGGTCGAGGTAGTGCAGCTTCTCCCGCCCCCGACGCACGACGGTGACCAGCAGCGCCGATTCCAGCACCGCCAGATGTTTGCTCACCGCCTGCCGGCTCATGCCCAGGCCCTCGCCCAACTCGCGCAGGGTCTGGCCGCCCCGCGCATCGAGCCGGTCGAGGAGCTCCCGGCGGCTCGGATCGGCGAGCGCCCTGAATACCGGGTCCATCGCCACCATCGGGACCATCCTCACCCGCTCGCTCCCCTGCCTTCCTCTCCACCCTAGGCAACCCTTCGGTTGCACGGCGAGTCGGAGCCACCAGACCCGCCACGAGCCGGACCCCCGGTGGGCGGCCACCATCTGCCGAGGGTGGCCGGAAGACGCCCCGCGCCTCAGCGCCCCCACCCCTCGCCGCTCCCCCGCAACGCTTCCCGGCCGTCGGAGCGATTTCTGGAATTAACTTCTGATGTCTTGTCACGGCCGGTTCTACGCGCATAGCTTTTGCCCTCACCACACTTCGGGAGCAACTCACCGTGCACATATCCAGACCCCGTTCCGTCCTGCTGGCCGGCGCTGTCGCCGTCACGCTCTCGGCCACCGCGCTGCCCGCCGCATTCGCGGCTCCGTCCTCGACCGCCGTGATCTCCGAGGTGTACGGCGGTGGGGGCAATTCGGGCGCCACGCTCAGCCGCGACTTCATCGAGCTGGCCAACGCCGGCTCCGCCGGTTACGACCTGTCCGGTTTCAGCGTCCAGTACCTGCCCGCCGCCCCTTCCGCCGGATCGCTGTGGCAGGTCTCCGCACTGACAGGTTCCATCGCCCCCGGTGGCCGCTATCTCGTCTCCCAGGCCGCGGGCACCGGCGGCACCGTCGCGCTGCCGACGCCGGACGCCACCGGCACGGTCGCCATGGCGGCCGGCGGCGGAACCGTCGCGCTCGTCTCCGGCACGACCCCGCTGACCTGCAAGACGGCTGCCGACTGCGCGGCCGACACCCGGATCGTGGACCTCGTCGGCTACGGCTCCGCGGTCGTACGGGAGGGCAGCGGTCCGGCCGCGGGAGCGTCCAACACCTTCTCGGTGGCCCGCGGTGCGTCCCTCGCCGACACCGATGACAACGCCGCCGACTTCACCGCCGGTGACCCGACGCCGGTCAACTCGGCCGGCGAGACATCCGGCGGCTCCGGCCCGGTGGACCCCGGCGGCCCGACCGAACCCGGCACCGTCCGGATCCACGACATCCAGGGCACCACCCGGGTGTCGCCACTGAAGGGTCGGCAGGTGACCGGTGTCCCCGGCATCGTCACCGGCGTACGGACCACGGGTTCGCGCGGCTTCTGGATCCAGGACACCGAGCCGGACGCGGACCCCCGCACCAGCGAGGGCGTGTTCGTCTTCACCGGCTCCACCGCTCCGGAGGTCGCCGTGGGCGACTCGGTGCTGGTCAGCGGAAAGGTGGACGAGTACTACCCGTCGACGACCACCCAGTCGATCACCGAGATCACCGCCCCGAAGACGACGGTCCTGTCCTCGGGCAACGCGCTGCCGGCCCCGGTCGTGCTCGACGCGGCCTCGGTACCGGACACCTACGCCCCTTCGGCGGACGGTGGTTCGATCGATCCGCTGGCCCTCGACCCCTCGGCGTACGCCCTCGACCTCTACGAGTCGCTCGAAGGCACCCGCGTCCAGATCTCCGACACGCGGGTGACGGGTGCGACGACCGCGTACGACGAGATCTGGGTGACCGTCAAGCCGGACGAGAACCGGACCGGGCGGGGCGGCACGCTGTACTCCTCGTACAACGACCAGAACACCGGCCGTATCAAGGTGATGTCGCTCGACCCGGCCAAGCCGGTCCCCGTCGCCGACGTCGGCGACGTGCTGTCCGGCGCGACCACCGGTGTCATGGACTACGCGTCGTTCGGCGGTTACAACCTCCAGGCCACCGAACTCGGCACGCTCACCGACAACCACCTGCAGCGCGAGGTCACCAGGAAGCAGAAGGGCAACGAGCTCGCCGTCGCCACGTACAACGTGGAGAACCTGGACGCGCTGGACGAGCAGGCCAAGTTCGACACACTCGCCAAGGGCGTCGCGGTCAACCTCTCCTCCCCCGACATCGTGTCGCTGGAGGAGATCCAGGACGACAACGGTGCGGTGAACGACGGCACGGTCGGCTCCGAGGCGACGCTGAAGCGGTTCACCGACGCGATCGTCGCCGCGGGCGGTCCCCGGTACGCGTGGCGGTACATCGCCCCCGAGAACAACAAGGACGGCGGCGAACCCGGCGGCAACATCCGCAACGTCTTCCTCTTCAATCCCAAGAGGGTCGACTTCGTGGACCGCGCGGGCGGCGACGCGACCACCGCCGTGACCGCGGTGAAGACGAAGAAGGGAGTGGCCCTCTCGGCGTCGCCCGGCCGGATCACCCCGACCAGCGACGCGTGGGCGGACAGCCGCAAGCCGCTCGTCGGAGAGTTCCGCTTCCACGGGAAGCCGGTCTTCGTCATCGGCAACCACTTCACGTCCAAGGGCGGCGACCAGCCCCTGCACGGCCGCTACCAGGAGCCGAAGCGCAGCTCCGAGACGAAGCGTGTGAAGCAGGCGACGGAGGTGAACACCTTCGTCAAGTCGTTGCTGGCCGCCGACGATTCGGCCCGGATCATCACGCTCGGCGACCTCAACGACTTCGCCTTCTCCTCGACGATGGACGCGCTGACCAGCGGCAAGGTGCTCAAGCCGCTGATCACCACGCTGCCCGCGAGCGAGCAGTACAGCTATGTCTACGAGGGCAACTCGCAGACGCTGGACCACATCCTGACCAGCCCCGGCGTCCGTCGCTTCGACTACGACGTGGTGCACATCAACGCGGAGTTCGCCGACCAGGCGAGCGACCACGACCCGCAGGTCGTGCGGGTGGACGTCAACGCCCCGAACAACAACGGGCACTGACCGCCGGGCCCGCGCGAACGCCGCGGGCCGCGGGGTGAGGTCGACCGGCCGCCGGTCGGCCCCACCCCCCGCGTCGTTCCCGGACGGACCACCGCCCACGCCGGTACCCGGTCCGGCTCTCAGGCCCTCAGGCCCTCAGGCCCTCAGTACGAATCTGCCGGTCCGTGCCGTGCCGACGCGACGGCGGGCGCGGGCCCGGCGAGCCCGTCCCGAGGGCCGGCCGGCACGGCTCCCCACCGCGAGGCCTCGCCCGTAGACTCCGCGATCATGACGACAGACATGCCGATAGCCGGGGCCGGAACCGATGAACCCGCGCTCTTCGCAACGATGTCCACCATGCGGGCCATGCGCCGTCTCAAGCCGGAGCCGGTGCCCGAGGAGATGCTGGAGCAGCTCGTACAGGCCGCCGTCTGGGGTCCCAGCGGCGGCAACATGCAGTGCTACGAGTACGTGGTCGTGACCGACCGCGAGGTGATGGCGCGTCTCGCGCCGCTGTGGAAGCGGTGCGTGGACGCCTATCTGGCGACGACCGGGAAGTACGCGCCCGAAGGCATGGACGACGCGGCGTACGGCCGGATGGTCGCCGCGATCGAGTACCAGCGAGACCACTTCGCCGATACACCCGCGCTGATCGTGCCCTGCTACCGGTTCCCGGAGCCGCGTCCGGACGAGGAGGGCCTCCTGGCCTCCGCGCAGGCGCTCGGTCCGGCCGGTACCGCGCACATGGCGAACACCGGGACCCGCTTCCAGGCGCTCGCCGAGGGCTCCTGCGTCTATCCGGGTGTGCAGAACATCCTGCTCGCCGCCCGCGCGCTGGGGCTCGCGGCGAACATCACCATCTGGCACCTGATGCTGGAGCAGGAGTGGAAGGCGGCCCTCGGCATTCCCGAGGACATGCACACCTTCGCCGCCGTTCCGGTCGGGTGGCCGCAGGGCAATTTCGGTCCGGTCAGCCGCCGTCCGGTGGCGGACGTCATCCACCGCGATCACTGGTAGGACAGCGCACCGGCCCGGCCCCCGGCGGTTCGGCGGGGGCCGGGCCAGTGGGCGCCGACGCGCCGCGCCACCGCGAGGCCGGAATCCAGGCCGTGGGCCCGACCCCCGCTGCCGGTCCGTTTGTCTGCCCGGTGGTGAACGACTCCGAGCACCTGACGCCGGACGCTCCAGCCCCGCCCGGTGGCCGCCGAAGCGGTCGCCGGGCGGGGGCCCGGCATGCGGTCCAACCCCGTCCGGGTGAAAGGAAGTTCGACACACCGGCAGATGATTGTCATGCCCTGGACACATCGATACGCTGTGCGGGCTTCGGCCCCTCGGCCCACCCCACTCGGGCCCGGGGGCCGTTCTTCTCCCCCCACAGAGCAGGAGCAGGTATGCCCAGACGAGCAGCCGTCCACACAAGGGCACGCGCATCCGTGCTAGCGGCCCTCACCGTCACGGCGCTGACCGCGGCAGGCACCCCGGCCTTCGCCGCTCAGCCCGACGACCATCCCATGAACCGGGCGTTCGCACGCGCGGCCGCGAAGTACGACGTACCGCGTGATCTGCTCGCCGCCGTCGGATACGGCGAGACCCGTCTCGACGGCCACTCCGGGCGCCCCAGCCAGGCGAACGGCTACGGAGTGATGCATCTGGTGAGCAACCCCCTGAACCGGACGCTGGAACGGGCCGCCGCTCTCACCGGCGAGCCGCCGGCCGCCCTCCGCGGCGACACCGCGGCCAACATCCTGGGCGGCGCCGCGGTGCTGCGGGGCTACGCGGACACTCTGGGCCTCGACGCCCGGGAGCGCGACGACATCAACGCCTGGTACCCGGCCGTCGCCCGGTACAGCGGCACACAGGGGCCCGCCGCGGCCCTCTACGCGGACACCGTCTACACCCTCCTGGCCGACGGGCTCGACGCCGTCGTCCCCGGCGGCGAGCGGATCTCGGTGACGGGCCGCCCCGTCTCGCCCCAGAAGGGTTCGCTCACCGCCACCGAGGCGCGCACCCAGAGCCCCGACTATCCGTCGGCGCTGTGGGTGCCGGCGAACGCGAACAACTTCGCCGTCGGCCGCTCGGCGAAGATCGACAAGGTGATCATCCATGTCACGCAGGGCTCGTACGCGGGCTCGATCAACTGGTTCCAGGACCCGGTGGCGGAGGTGAGCGCGCACTACGTGGTGCGCTCCTCCGACGGTCAGATCACCCAGATGGTGCGTGACAGCGACACCGCGTACCACGCGCGGAGCGCGAACGCCTCGGCGCTCGGCATCGAGCACGAGGGGTTCATCGACGACCCGTCCTGGTTCACGGACACGATGTACCGCTCGTCGGCGGCCCTGACCAAGTACCTGTGCGACCGGTACGGGATCCCGAAGGACCGGGCGCACATCATCGGGCACAGCGAGGCACCGGGCAACGACCACACCGACCCCGGGCCGTACTGGGACTGGACGCGCTACATGGAGCTGGTCGGCGGGTCCACCGGTGGTGGCGACAGCAGGGACGGACTGAGCTTCACCGCGTACGCGACCCAGCGCAACGGCTCGACGGGTGCCCAGGTCGAGGCCGTTCAGCGGCTGCTGGGCGAGCAGGGACACCCGGCGGGCGCGGTGGACGGCAGCTTCGGCCCCGCCACGCAGAGCGCGGTGACGGCATATCAGGTCGCCCACGGGCTGGACGCCGACGGTGTCGTCGGAGCCAGGACCTGGACCGCGCTGCTGTCGGCCGGGGCGGCGACGACACTCCAGCAGGGCGAATCGGGCGAGGCGGTGAAGAGGCTCCAGCGCTCACTGACCGCGGCGCTCAGCTCGACCGTGGACATCGACGGGAGCTTCGGCCCGGCGACAGCGACGGCGCTGCGCGGCTACCAGACGAGCCGGGGACTCACGGCCGACGGCATCGCGGGGCCGGCCACCTGGGCGACGCTGCAGGCCGGCCGCTGACGGACATCGCCACGGCGGGGTGGTGCGGACCACGCGCCACCCCGCGTGCCGCGTGCCGGCGCCCGCCTCCCGTCGCGCGCCCACCAGGGGTTACGGGACAGCCCTCAGCCCCGCGTCACGTTTAGGTAACCTGCCGGAAACCCTTGACGTTTCTCCTGACTCGTTCTTAACCTCACTGCGTAGTTCGCATTCTTTGCAGTTCACGTGCTGCGGCGCTTTCCGCAGTGTTTTGACAGGCACAGACATAGACCACCTGTCGGTGGTTTCGTCATGCCTGTTTTTTTGTGCTCCCCGTGCCGCCGATGGGTCTTCCTCGAAGGCGGATTCATGGCACAACGTCCGAGCGTCAAAGGCGTCGCCGACGTCGTTGCGCTCATCGATGGGCTGGGAAAGATCACCGGCCGGGCGCAAGTCATCTGGTTTCTCGTGTTCGGCGGGCTGTTCCTCGACGCCTATTCAAATGCCGCGCTGAGCGCCGGTCTGGGACCGATGACGTCCCAGATGGAGCTGACCAGCACCCAGGTCTCGATCCTCACGGCCACCGCTCCGGCCCTGGCGATCGTCTTCAATCCGTTCGGCGGCTGGCTCGCCACCCGGATCGGCCGCGTTCCCCCGCTGCTCATCGCGAAGGTGTTCGCCATCGCGGGCGCCCTGCTCGCCGCCTTCGCCGGTGACTTCACCGTCGTCTGGCTCGGCCGGGTACTGGTGGGTGTCGCATACGGCATCGACTTCGCGGTCGCGATGGCGCTGCTCGCCGAGTACACGCCCGCGAAGCTGGGCGGCCGGCTGAATCTGTGGCAGGCCGTCTGGTACGTCGCCACCACCAGCAACCTCGCCCTCGCCCTGCTCTTCTTCAACCTGGACGTCGGCGCGGACATCTGGCGCTGGTCGGTCGGCTCGGCCGCGGTCGTCGCCGCCGCGCTGCTCGTGGGCCAGTGGCTGATGCTCAAGGAGAGCCCCACCTGGCTGGCGAGCAAGGGCCGGCTGGACGAGGCCGTCGTCAACCTGGACAAGATCTACCGGATCGAGGCCGTCGCCGGCAGGCCCGACGAGGCGACCCGCGCCGCCACCGAGGCACCCGCCATCGGCTTCCGCCAGGCCGGGCTGCTCTTCAAGGGCGCGTACCTGCCGCGCACGATCCTCTCCTCCGTGATCTCGCTCGGACAGTCGATGCAGTACTTCGCAGTCGGCTGGTACCTCCCGCTGATCAGCCTGACGATCTTCGGCGAGAGCTTCGAGAAGGCCACCATCGGCTCGATGGTCTTCAACGCCTTCGGTATCGCGGGCGGCCTGCTGTCCGCGTATTTCGGCCGTCGGCTCGGGCTCCGGCTCAGCTCCGCCGCCGGTTTCGCCGGCGTCTTCGTCGCGCTGCTCGCGATGGGGCTGACCTTCGAGAAGGTGCCCACGGCCGTGGCGTTCCTGCTGCCGGTGCTGTTCATCCTCTGCCACTCGTCGGGCCCCGGCGCCAACGGCAAGTCCATCGCCGCACTCTCGTACAGCAGTGACGTCCGCGCGCTCGGCACCGGGGTCACCGGGATGGTCGGCAGCTTCGGCAGTGTCGTCGGGCTGTACGTCTTCCCGCAGATCAAGGACTCGCTGGGACTCGCCGACACCTTCCTGGTGCTCTCCGTCGTACCACTGCTCGGACTGATCACCTGTCTGGCGATCAAGTGGGACCCGACGAAGGCCGTGTCCCCCGACGAGGCCGTCGGTCAGGACCGTGACACCGCCGAGGAGCGAACCGCCCGTTCCGCGACCGCGCGCTGACCCGCCGCCGGACCTGTCGCACCACACGATGGTCCCCTCCCCCTGTCGTATCCCTCCGCACAGCTCGCGATGCTCGCGATGAAAGGGCTGCAATGATGCAGACGTTCCCCGGCGCCGCCCCACGGCGCGGCGTGCTGTCCATCGACGAGGGCACCACGGGCACCAGGGCCGGAGTCGTTCTCGACTCGGGCGCCGCGCACGAGGTGTTCTACCGGTCGATCAAGGTCAGCCATCCGGACGACCTCTCGGTCGAGCAGGACCCGATGGAGATCTGGACCGCCACCGTCGAGGTGGCGCGCCGGGCCGTCGGCCGGGCCCGCGAGGAGGGCATCGGGATCACCGCGGTCGCGCTCTCCACCCAGCGGGCCACCACGATGCTGTGGGACCGGGTCACCGGGCAGCCGCTGCTGCCCGCGGTGGTCTGGCAGGACCGGCGGTACGCACACGAGCTCACCTCGTACGAGGCGGAGTGGGACGCCGCGTTGCTGGCCCGCCAGGGCCGGCCGGTCGGCGCCCGCGCCCCGTTCCTCTGGGCCGCCCGGCAGATCGCCGGACACCCCGAGGTGGCCGCCGCGCACCGCGACGGCCGGCTGCTCTTCGGCACCGTCGACACCTGGCTGATCTGGCGCCTCACCGGCGGCGCCGTGCACGCCACCACCCCGACCAACGCCGCTTCCACCGGCGGCTATCTGCTGGAGCGGCACGCCTGGGACGAGGAGTGGATCGACCATCTCGGCTTCCCCCTCGACCTGCTGCCGGAACTCCGCTCCGACGACGCCGGATTCGGTACGACCGACCCGGCGGCCCTCGGCATCGCCGTCCCGCTGGCCGCCTCCATGGGCGACCAGCACGCCGCACTCGTCGCGCTCGGCGGCCTCGCCGCCGGGCAGGGCATGTGCGTGTACGGGACCGGCGCCTTCGTCGACGCGGCGACCGGCACCACGCCCGCCCTGCCCCGGCCGGACATCTCCGGGGTGCTCGCCCAGCCCGGCCGGCGGCAGGGCGACATCAGCCACTACAGCCTGGAGGCCTACACCTCCACGGCGGGTTCGGCGCTGCGCTGGCTCTGTGACGACCTGGGGCTGTTCGCATCGCCGAAGGAACTCGGTGAGGAGGCGGGCCGGGTCCCCACCCGGCCGGGCCGCACCCCGCGTTTCGTCCCGGCGCTCGCCGGGGTCCGTACGCCGGTCTGGCACCCGGAGGCCACCGCCTCCCTCACCGGGCTCACCCTCGCCACCACCCGCGGCGATGTCGCGCGCGCCGTGCTGGAGGGCATCGCGCACTCCGTGTGCGACCTGATCGACGGCGTCGCCGACACCATGAGCACACCGTTCACCCGGCTCCGGGTCGGCGGCGGGGTCTCCGGAAGCGACCCCCTCATGCGGATCCAGGCCGATCTGACCGGTCTGCCGCTGGAGCGGGTCTCCGACTCCGCCACCGCGAGCCTGCGCGGCACCGCCTATCTGGCGGGCGTCGCCCAGGGGCTGTGGTCCTCGCTCGAAGAGGTGGTCGAGGCCCAGCCGCACGGCCGGATCTTCGAGCCCTCGATCACGGCGGCCGAACGCGCCGGACAGCGCGCCGCCTGGCGCGACGTGCTGATCGCCCACCTGGACGACCCCGCGCTCCTCCCCCTGGAGGACCCCGAACCTCACACCCCCCACTGACGGCCCCCCCCCGACCGTCGCACCGGTGGCCCGTACCCGACCACGCGGCCACCGCACCGAAACACCAGGAGTTGATGTTGTGATCACCATGCCCGCCCGGAAACCGCGGCGCAGCGCCGCGGCGACCCGCCGAACGCCCCTGTTGCTCGACCGGGCGGCCCTCAAGCGCCGGCTGGCCGACGACACGTACGACGTGCTCGTCATCGGCGGCGGCATCACCGGGGCGTACGCCGTGCTCGACGCGGCCTCGCGCGGTCTGCGCGCGGCGCTGATCGAGAAGGACGACTTCGCCTCCGGCACGTCGTCGAAGTCCTCGAAGATGGTGCACGGCGGCCTGCGCTACATCGAGCAGGGCAACGTCAACCTGGTCCGCCACTCGCTCCTGGAACGCCACCGCTTCCGCAAGAACGCCCCGCATCTGGTGCACCGGCTGCCGTTCCTCTTCCCGATCCTGGAGAAGGAGGGCATCTTCGACGCCCGCCTCGCCAAGGGTTTCGAGGGCCTGCTGTGGACGTACGACCTGGTCGGCGGCTGGCGGATCGGCAAGCTCCACCAGCGGCTCACCGTGCCGGAGGTCCTCGCGCAGGCGCCGACGCTGCGCGCGGAGAACCTCAAGGGCGGGCTGATGTACTTCGACGCCCGTACCGATGACGCCCGGCTCGTCCTCACCATCGTCCGCACCGCCGCCGCGCTCGGCGCGACGGTGCTCAACGGCGCCAGGGCCGAAGGCCTGCTGATGCAGATGGGCAAGGTGTCCGGCGCCCGGGTCACGGCGGACGGCGACACCCTCGACATCCGCGCGCGGGCCGTCGTCAACGCCACCGGGGTGTGGACCGACGAGCTCGACGCGAAGGCGGACGACGGCCACAAGCCGCAGGTCAGGCCCGCCAAGGGCGTCCACATCGTGGTGCCCTGGGACAAGGTCCGGATCAACTGCACGGTCACCGTGCCGATCCCCGGCCGGGCCCGCCGCGCGACCTGCACCCGCTGGGGCAACAGCGTCGTGCTGGGCACCACCGACGAGGACTACCAGGGCTCCCCCGACGATGTGCACTGCACCCGCGAGGAGATGGACTTCCTGCTGGAGGGCGCCAACACCGCCTTCGAGGGGAAGCTCACCCCGGACGACGTGGTCGGCTCCATCGGCGGCCTGCGACCGCTGGTCGGCGGCAAGGAGGGCGCCACGCTCGACATGCGCCGCGACCACCACATCACCGTCGGCCGCACCGGCATGGTGACGGTGACCGGTGGCAAGCTCACCACCAGCCGGCACATGGGCGAGCTCGTCATCGACAAGGTGATGACGGTCCTCGGCCGCAAGGGGAAGAGCCGTACCACCGACCTTCCGCTGCTCGGCGGCGCCGGTTACGACGCCGAGGCCGTCGCCGCGTCCGGTGGCATCGCCGCGCATCTCGGCGAGCGCTTCGGCACGGAGGCCCGCTTCGTCGGCGACCTCATCCAGGACGACCCGGCACTGGCCGAACCGGTCGTCGCGGGACTCCCCTACACCAAGGCCGAGGTCGTCTACGCGGCCCGCGCCGAACTGGCCCGTTCCGTCGACGACGTGCTCTCCCGCCGGACGCGGGCCCGGCTGTTCGCCCGGGACGCGTCCGGCGACGCCGCCGAGGCCGTCGGCGCGATCCTCGGCCGGGAACTGAACCTCTCGGAGGCCGAGGTGGAGCGTTCGGTCTCCGAGTACCTCGCAGCCGTCCGTCACGAAAAGTCCGTACTCCTCGAAGGGGCAGCAGCATGATCAGCCGTCAGACCATCACCCACCCGTTCAACCGGGGCAACTACACGATCGGCGCTCCCAGCTTCGCCAAGTGGGCGCAGAACACCCCGATCGGGGACGGCGAGGCCGCCCTCCAGGTCGACCCGGTCGAGGTCCCCGGGACCGTGATCGAGGCGCTGCGCGAGGCCGCGCACGCCGTGCACACCTCGCGCGAGGAGGTCGTCACCCGGACCCGCGACTGGTGGGCCGGCTCGATGATCGGCGAGACCGAGGGCCGTCCGGCGACGCCGGACGCCGTGATCGTCGAGGCGGCCGACGCCGACCAGGTCGCGGCCGTGCTGCGGATCTGCCACGAGGCCGGCATCCCGGTCACCCCGTCCGCGGGACGTTCCAACGTCACGGGCGCCGCGCTCCCCGTCTTCGGCGGCGTCGTCCTGGACGTCTGCGGACTGAACCGCATCACCGGCTTCGACACCGAGTCCAACATCGTGGACGTCCAGGCCGGCATGTTCGGCGACCTCTTCGAGAAGCAGCTCCAGGAGGAGTACGGCGTCACCACGGGCCACTGGCCGTCCGCCTTCGCCGTGTCCACGGTCGGCGGCTGGATCGCCTGCCGCGGCGCCGGCCAGCTCTCCACGCGTTACGGCAAGATCGAGGACATGGTCGTCGGCGTCGACGTCGTGCACGCGGACGGCACGCGTGCCACGTACGGCGACTACGCCCGAGCCGCGGTCGGTCCGGACCTGCGCCAGCTGTTCGTCGGCTCCGAGGGCACGCTCGGTGTGATCGTCTCGGCGCGGCTGCGCGTCCACCCGCTGCCGAAGTACGCGAACGCCGTCGCGTTCGGCTTCAAGACCTTCGCCGAGGGCCTGGACGCCTGCCGTCGGATCATGCAGCGCGGTGCGACCCCGGCCGTGCTGCGGCTGTACGACGCCCTGGAGTCCGGCACCCACTTCGGCCACCCGGAGACCAACCTGCTGCTGATCGCCGACGAGGGCGACCCGGTCATCGTCGACGCCTCGATCGAGGTCGCGAAGAAGGTCTGCGAGGAGTACGGCCCCGAGCTGGACAGCCAGGCCGTCTTCGAGCGCTGGCTGGACGAGCGGATGCTGGTCGGCAAGTCCGCCGACGGCTTCGAGCCCGGTCCGGGCTTCGTCGCCGACACCCTGGAGATGGCCGGGTCCTGGACCGACCTCCCGGTGATCTACGACGAGGTGGTCGCCGCGATCCAGTCCGTGGACGGCACCCTGGCCGCTTCGGCCCACCAGTCCCACGCGTACACCGACGGCGCCTGCGTCTACTTCTCGCTCCGCGGAAACGTCGCCCCCGAGTCGCGCCGCGACTGGTACCGCGCGGTGTGGGACGCGGCCAACGCCGTGCTCATCAAGCACGCGGCGGCGCTCAGCCACCACCACGGCTGCGGTCTGCTGCGCGGCCCCTACCTGGAGGAATCCCTCGGGGCGGGCTTCGCGACCTTCGTCGCGGTGAAGAAGGCCCTGGACCCGGAGGGCATTCTCAACCCTGGCAAGCTGGGCCTTCCCAGCCGATTCGGTACGTCTCCGCTGAACTGATCTCAGCAGCCGCGAACCCTCCTTCCTCAGGCAGGTACTTGCCATGACCCCCTCCCCTTCCCGGTCCGGTGCCGTGCTCGACCCCCGGCTCGCCTCGGCCTTCGCCGAGGTGCCGGTCGTCGCGTCGGTCGTCGGCACGCAGCCGCTGCGGCAGTTCCTGACCGCACCGGCGAAGGTGTGCATCGTCGCCTCGCTCGCGGTGGGGCAGCTGCCCCAGGTCGTGCCGGCGCTGGGCCGGGCAGGGAAGACCGTGTTCGTGAACGTGGACAGCAGCCCCGGTCTGGCTCAGGACCGGGGCGCGCTGGAGTTCATCAAGAACATGGGCGCGCACGGCGTGGTCAGCACCCGGCTCTCCCTGATAGAGAAGGGCCGCCCGCTCGGCCTGCTGACGATGATGAAGGTGTTCGTCACCGACCGGTCCAATCTGCGCCGCTCCACGGACGCGATCTCGCGCGGGGCGCCGGACCTGGTCGAGATCATGCCCGCCCCGATCATCGCCCGGATGAGCGCGCAGGCACAGCGCGCGATGTCCCCGTCCATCGCCGCGGGTTTCGTGGAGACCCCCGCGGACGTGGCGCTCGCGCTGGCCCTCGGGTCGGCCGCCGCCGCCACGTCCGACCCCCGCCTCTGGCATCTGCGCCGGGACCAGCTGCCGCCGGTCCCGCCCACCGCCCTGAAGAGGCCCGCCGCACCACCCCAGGAGTAAGCCCCCATGACATACGTCGTCGTCGCCCGCTACCGCACCAGGGAGGGCGAGGAGAACACCGTCCTCCCCCTGCTCGACACCATGGCCAGCGCCTCCCGCCAGGAGCCGGGCAACCTCGCCTACCGGGTCCACCAGGGCACCGAGGACCCGCGGGCGATCGTGCTGTACGAGGAGTACGCCTCCGAGGCCGACTTCACCACGCACTGCGCCACCCCGCACTTCCACGAGATCGTGCTCGGCAAGGTCGTCCCGCTGCTGGAGAGCCGCGACGTGCTGCGCTGCGCCCCGCGTCCGGAGGTGCGCGCATGAAGACCCGTGCGGTGGTGCTGCGCGGAACATCGACGGCCCGCCCCTACTCCGAGACCCGCCCGGTCGAGGTGGAGGAACTGGAGCTGGGCGCCCCGCGCGAGGGCGAGGTGCTGGTCCGTGTCGCGGCCGCCTCGCTCTGCCACTCGGACCTGTCGGTGGTCAACGGCGACCGGGTCCGCCCGGTGCCGATGGCCCTGGGCCACGAGGCGGTGGGCGTCGTCCAGGAGATCGGACCGGGCGTCGGCCGGGTCTCCCCCGGTGACCATGTGGCCCTGGTCTTCGTGCCCAGCTGCGGCTTCTGCGCCGACTGCGCGGCGGGGCGGCCGGCCCTGTGCGCCCAGGCGGCGGCGGCGAACGGATCCGGTGCGCTGCTGCACGGCCCTTCGCTCCTGACCGATGCCTCCGGCGCCCCGGTCCACCACCAGTTGGGCGTCTCCGCGTTCTCCGAACACGCGGTGCTGGCCCAGGAATCGGTGGTGGTGATCCCCAAGGACATCCCGTTCACGGTGGCGTCCATGTTCGGCTGCGCGGTCCTGACGGGCGCGGGTGCCGTGATCAACACGGCGGCCCTGCGCCCCGGGCAGTCGACGGTCGTCCACGGCCTGGGCGGCGTGGGCCTGTCCGCGGTCCTGGGCGCCCGTGCCGCGGGGGCGTATCCGATCATCGCGGTCGACCCGGTCCAGGAGAAGCGCGAGCTGGCCGTCCGGCTCGGGGCGACGCATGCGTACGCCCCCGACGAGGCGATCGAGGCGGTCCACGAACTCACCGGCGGCGGTGCGGAGTTGGCGGTGGAGGCGGTGGGCAGCCCCAAGGTGATGGCCGCGTGCCTGACTGCCGTGGCCCGGGGCGGCAAGGTGGTGTCGGTGGGCCTTCCCGCCCCCGACCGGGTACTGGAGGTCCCGGCCCTGGCGTTCGCGGGCGAGGGCAAGTCCCTGCTGGGCTCGTACATGGGCGACGCAGTCCCGCGCCGTGACATCCCGAGGTTCCTGGACCTGTGGCGCGCGGGCCTGATGCCGGTCGAGCAGATGCACACGGGCACGCTGCCGCTGACCGGTATCAACGCGGCGATGGAGGAGCTGGCCTCCGGCCGGGCGATACGTCAGGTCATCGACACGTCGGGGATGCTGAACGCCTGACGCGACCCGGGGTCCGCGCGGCCCGCGACCCGGTGCCCGATCCCGGCCGGACGGCGTCCCTCCCTGCCGCGGGAGGGACGCCGTCAGCCGGGTCCGGGAGGGGCGCACCGATCCACCGGGAATTACGGGAGAGCCCTTGGACCGGCGCGAGGACACGCGGCCGGTGCGCACGAACACGTGTCCCCGCAAGACCGGTTCAGGAAAATGGACCGGCCTTGGCAGTGCGGCCCCAGCAGAGGCCGCTTCACCCGCTATGGAAAACCGATGCGCGCCCCGGAAGCGGCGATGTCCAGGAATGGTCCATTCGCAGAAATGACCATCTCTTGCAATCGACGCACCGAATCATCGACTCGTCGAATTGTCGAATTGTCGAATTGTCGACTCGTCACAAGATTTCGATGGCGGTCACCTTCGGCTGACGGTTCGGGAAGGAAATCTCGTGCCACCTCTCGATCTTCACGGAATCACCATTGGCGTCGTAGTAGATCAAGTCGTTGTTCCCGGTGGAGATCTTGTCGATCCACCACCCGCCGAAGTCGGTCCTCCCAGCGTTCGCGTAGCAGTCCACACTCTGACTTCCGCCGTTGTGCGACCAGATCTTCAGGAAACTCTCCCCGCCGCGGCAGGCGACATGGTCGATGGCGAAGGCGTTTCCGGTCGGCATGGTCATGGTGAACGTGGTGGCCGCGGCGAACGCCACGGCCACGGAGCGCGCAACCTTCTTCGTTTTCGAGATCACAAGTTCTCCTTGATTCGCGTGTCGAACCGGGAGGTCACTCCGCAATCACCTAGGTGGCGTTGCACTGAAAAACATTTCGACGGCCCCCAGTACGGCCATTGCATCGTTTCGCCTCGGCTTTACGGAACGACGATCCTGTAAAGCTGCCGCACATGACCACCATCTTCACGACCCCTGACTGAAATACGCTCCCGAATGTCCAGATTGACAGCTTCTGAACTGATTTTGCAGGTTCGAAAGCGAGTGTCAGTTTTCGCAGCTGTCGTCCTTGTACGGCGCCGGACGATGCGATCAGCAGGGGCAGGGCAGATGCCGAGCGCGAGGACGAGCAGGAACAGCGAGGACGGCATGGCCGGGTCGGCGCCTTCGCCGTTCGGGGCCGCGAGGTGGCCGGCGTGGCCCCCGGCGGCGCCCGCGCCCGGTGTGCCGGTCGACCGTGATCAATCCCACCGGGATTTCCTGTACCTCAACTGCTCACACCCGATGTCGGCCCGCGGTGTTCGAGCACATGTGACATGTCATGCTGGCGGCTGGTCCCGGTCGGACGGCTTGCGTCGTGCGGCGACCTTGCGGCGGCTGATGCGCCACCCCTTCGCACCGCGCACGATCAGGTCCTCGTACGTCACGCTTCCGCACGTGCCGTCCGCCCTGGTCCCGATCCCCTTGGACCGGGCGCGCACCTGATCCTCGCTCACCTCGGTGAGGATGATGTTCGTGACGTGGTGCCCCACGGTGCCGTGCTCCCTCATCGCTCGTGCCGCATCCCGGACGGCCGCCGGACCATGCAACGCCCCGTGCCCCAGATCGGTGGCGTCGTAGACGACATCGGCGGTGAACAGCTCTTCCAACCGGTCGAGTTCACCGTCATCGACCAGGTGCCCGTGCAGGCCGATCAGTTCCGTGATGGCCATGCGGTCCTCGACGCCCAGTGTCATCGCCAGTCCTTTCGCCGCTTCTTCGGTTCTTCGGTTCGTCGGCTCTCTCGACGGTGCGGCAGTTATACGGTGAGAACTCCCCTCAAGGCCCGGCGGAACGGCGGGGACGCCGTCGCGACCCGCGGAGTTCATTCCGGTGGAGCAGCCGCGGGGCGCTCGTAGCGCAGGAGCACGACCCCGTTGCCGAAGGTCCGGCTCCCGGTCAGGCGGAGGTGGGTCCGGGCATCCTCAGCCGGGAAGAGGGGCTTGCCCCGCCCGATGCGAACGGGATGGACGTAGAGGCGGTACTCGTCGATCAGGTCGTGCCGCATGAACGACGCGGCAAGACCGGCACCTCCGACGACCAGGTCTCCACCCGGCTGTGCCTTGAGAGCCGTGATCTCGTCCACGTCGACGGCACGCATGATGGTGGTGTTCCAGTCGGCCCGCTCCAGCGTCCGGGAGAACACGATCTTGGGCATGTCCCGCCAGATGCCGGCGAACTCCGCGACAGGTCCGGCATGCGCGGGATCGGCGTCGGCGGTCGGCCAGAACTCCGCCATCAGCTCATAGGTCACCCGGCCGTCCAGGAAGCCGCCCATCGTCTTGAGCTGCTGGTTGAAGTGGCGGTGCAGTTCGTCGTCGACCAGGTGCCAGTCGATCTCACGCTCCGGCCCCTCGATGAAGCCGTCGAGGGACATCGACATCATCAGAACGATCTTCCTCATCGCAGTCCGTTCCCTCTCCTCGTCACGGTGCGCCCGGCTTCCGGCTCTCGTTGCGGTCAGCGCTCGCCGAAGCCTTCGCGCCATACGAGTGTGTAGCGCCAGAACAGCCTGCGCCTCAGCCGGGCACCGGGCAACACCCGACGCGCCTCGTGAACGATGTCGGCGAAGGTCATCTCCGCCGGCCGGGTCGCGGCGGTCATCGAGTCGGGGCGGGACGCCTTGCGCCCCTTGTTCTTGATCAGGGCCATGGCGGCATTCAGTGGAACGGAAGCGAGAGCCAGCAGGCGGTCACCGGGGGTCGACTCCCGGGACAGGCCGACCACCACCAGGGTTCCGCCGGGAGCCAGATGCCCCCGGAAGCGGGTGAGCGCCTCGGTGAACGGCAGATGGTGGACCGTGGCGACGCAGGTGATGACGTCGTACGGGCCAGGTGGTATCCCGCTCGGCGCGTCCGCGACGGTGAAGGCCACCGGGGCGCGCGGGGCGGTCAGTTCACGCGCCCGTGCCACGATGCCCGGGTCGGAGTCGATACCGTGCACCGCCTTCGCGCGCTTCGCCAGGAGCCGGGCCAGATCTCCGCTGCCCGAGCCGACGTCGAGGGCCCTGTCGCACCCCCCGGGCAACTGCCGCAGAATCCACCGGTGGTAGTGAGCATTGTGGTCCCAGGGGTGGGCGGCGTGGAAGCGATCCAGTGCCTGGAGGACCCGGTTCGGCGGCTTTGTCATGCCGCGATTCCATCAGACCCGCATTCCGGGCGGTCGGCCCTGCGAGCCGCGCCGGGGCCACCGCTCGCGCCGGGGCTCGGAGCGCCGTTCCCGGGTCGCCTCGCCGCGTTCGATGCTTCGGCACCGTGCCACGAGCAGGTGACGGACCGGCCGTTCCAGTACCTCGCCACCGAGGCGCGGCCGACCGCCATCGGCGAGATCCGGCATCTCGTCGAGCGGTACGGGCCGGAGCGGCCGAGCACGGTCAGTAGTGACCCGTCTCGCCGTCCAGGATCTCTCTGATGGCATCCAGGTGACCCGCGTGCCGGGCAGTTTCCTCGATCATGTGGAACGTGATCCACCGCAGGCTCGCGGCCGAGGCGTCGAAGTCCGGGTGCCGGCCCACGTCGTCGAGCGAACGTGCCGCGATGATCTCGTTCGACAACGCGATCTGCCGGTCGTAGTCGTCGAGGAGCTCTGCGAGCGGGACGCCCTCGACCATCATGTCGGCGTCCTCGGGCCCGTCGAACACGGGCCCCACGGCCGGGCGACCCAGCAGGACGACCTCGTACCAGAGGTGCTCCGCCCAACGGAGGTGTGACATGACACCCGCCACCGTCATGAGCGGCGAGGACGGCAGGACGGGCCGATGGGCGTCCGCCTCCGTCAGCCCTTCGCACTTCCAGCGGGCGACCGCGCGCTGCATGTCGAGCCAGCCGACGAGCTGGATCCGCTCGTCCGCGTCGTAGGCAGGAAGACGACGGGAAGGGAAGGGTGACATGGGCCCCGACGCTACCCGACGCCACGTCACACCTCACAGCGGATTTCGACCTTCGCCCCTCCCCTGTAGCACCCTTCCTGGCGCTCGACTCGCCCTGGTACGTTGACCGGCATGTTCCTCTCCCGTGCGTAGGACTCCGCCCTCACCGCACCCTGTCCCACCGGGTGCGGCCCTTCGGTGTCCCCGCATGCCCGCAGTGCCGTGCACAGCGCTGCCCGACTGAGGAACGTCCTCGTGCTTTCACCCTCGCCCGCGCCCTCGCGCGCCCCTTCGTACGCCGCCGTCCTGCGTACCCGTCATGCCTCCCGCACCTTCGGTTCCGCACTGCTGGGGCGGCTCTCTTACGGGATGGTCTCCCTCTCCCTGATGCTCGCGGTGAAGGACACCACCAGCTCCTTCTCCGTCGCGGGCACGGTCATGGCCCTGTTCGGGGCGACCAGTGTCTTCCTGTCCCCCGCCCGCGCCGGGCTGATCGACCGGTACGGGCCGCGCCGGGCCCTGCCTCCGATGGCCGGTGTCTACGCGGCACTGCTCGCCGCCCTGGCGTACGCCACCTGGCGGCCGGGCACCTCCTCGCTGCTGCTGGGGGCGCTCGCCGTGACGGCGGGTGCCTGCACTCCGCCGCTGGGCCCGGTGATGCGGACCCTGTGGAGCACTCTCGTACCGGAGCGGGAACTGTTGCAGCGCGCCTACAGCCTGGACGGCGTCGCGGAGGAACTGCTCTTCGTGACGGGGCCGTTGATGGTGGGAGTGGTGATCGGGTTCGCCGCGCCCGCGGCGGGCGTCGCGATCAGTGCCGCACTCGTGCTGGTGGGCACCCTGGCGCTGGTGTCCTCGCCCGTGGTGCGCGACGTCGGCACGAGGCCGTCGGCCGCGAAGGCCGTCGCACCGCGGGGCGCGCCCCGCGCGCAGCGGCTGCTCGGCGTCGTCGGGCTGCGGCACGCCGCGGTGGTGGCGGCCGCCGTGGGGCTCTGTCTGGGGTCCCTGGATCTGCTGGTGGTGGCGTTCACCGAGCAGCACCACCGAGGCGCGGCGGTGGCGTGGGTGATGGCCGCGCTCTCCGCCGGCAGCGCGGTCGGCGGACTCGTCCACGGTGCCGTCTCCTGGCGTGCGTCGAACCGGGTACGGCTGCCCGTACCGGCCGCCGGCCTCGGGCTGGCGATGGCGGTGGCCGGCCTGTCGCCCGATGTGTATGTGCTGGTCGCGGTGGTCGCCGCGGCCGGGGCGTTCGTCGCACCGGCCCTGACCACGGCGTATCTCGTCGCCGACGAGTCCGTGGGCGAGGGCAGTCGCACGCAGGCGGGTGCGTGGGTCAACACCGCGGTCAACGCGGGGTCCTCGGTGGGCACCGCGCTGGTGGGGCTGCTGGTGGACCGGCTGCCGCCGGCCGCCTGTTTCGCGGTCGCCGCGCTGCCCGCGCTGCTGTGTGCGGCGGTGGTGGCGCGCGGCGCGGTCGGCCGGTCGCGACGATGAGGAGGCCGCCACGACCGGGGACGTGACGAACCGGCAACGTCCGTACGAGAAGGCACTGTTCGAGTCCGTCCCATGGTGATCGCCGTCCGGCTGAGGGCCGTCGGCATTCGGGGGCTGCGGGGCCACCCCGGCGAACGGGGTCGGCAGTGGGGCCGGGAGACCCGTCCGTGGCCGATCGGCGCAGCCACGGACGGGTCCATCGGGAGAGCGCCGCCGCGTCGTCGACCCGGTAGGCGCTCATTGCCCCTGAACCGGCCCCAGGCCGGTGGGTCCGGGCGGCCCGGATTCGGCCCTCGCCGGTCAGAGGCGCTTTCTGCTTTCCTGATCAGCGGCCGGACGGCTCGCCTCGTGAAAGCGCGAGGCAACTGTTGCCGGTTCCGTCGGATCGACGTCTGCCGCGCGACGTTCTCGGTTGGCGAGGGTCTCCGCTTCACGTGCCCCGGTCAGTTGTTCCCACCCCGTCGAATCGGCGGATCCGCCGTTCCCGGGTGAACGGTGGCCAGCCGGGGTCGCCGGTCCGGGCGAACGCGACCCACGTCGCATGCATCTCCTCGGCCGGCGCGGCGGGCGGTTCGGCCGGCCCCAGCAGTCCTCGTTGCCCCCGCAGCGCCGGAAGGCCGCGCCGGTCGAACACGAAAGGCAGCTCCGCCGTGTGTGCGGCGCCGAGTCGGCCGTCGATGGCGAGTGAGCACCAGGCGAACCCGTAGACGTGGGCGCGGCCGTGAGCCTCGGCCAGTCTCCGGCTGCCGGCACCGAACAGTGCGTCGCCGAGGATCGCTGAGCGCACCTCGCCGTACCCGGCGGCCGGATGCCGGTCCCGGTGGGCCGCGACGAGTGGGCCGGAGTCGCCGTGGGCGGCGGTCGAGCGTACGTCTTCTGCGGTGGAGGTCGCCAGGTCGCCCTGGGGTGCGAGGTACAACGGCTGCGTGTGCGTCCATCCGGTTGACGGCCGGGGCGGTTCGCTGCACGGCGGCCGCCCTGACAACGGGCTTACCAATGCCGTAAGTTGGTGGGTCTTTCATGGGCTGTCCAGGCAGAGGGAGCCGACGTGACGCAGCCGGTGCAGGAGGAGACCTGCGTAGTGGTGGTGGGGGCGGGGCCGGCCGGTCTGACCGTGGCCAACATGCTCCACGGCGCCGGAATTCCATGCGTGGTGCTGGAACGGCAGAGCCGTGCATACGCGGAGCAGCGGCAGCGCGCCGGCATCGTCGAGACACGCGCCGTGCGCATGTTCCAGGACTGGGGACTGGATGCCCGTGTCCTCGGCGGTGCCCCGTCCGACGACGTCCTGGAGGTCCGGGTGGACGGCCGGCACCGCCTGCTGCGGTTCGGCACCGACGACGACGGCCCTCAGGCGCTGCTGTGCCCCCAGCAGGTACTCGTTGCCAATTTGATCGCGACCTTCCTCGACGGCGGTGGCGACCTGCGCTTCGAATCGTCCGAAGTGGCCTTGGACGGGCTCACCGGTCAGCGTCCGACTGTCCGTTACCGCAGTCCGGACGGGACCATGCACGAGATCGCATGCGATTTCTTAGCCGGGTGCGACGGCGACCACGGGGCCAGCCGAGCCGCCGTGCCCGAGGGGGAACTGACGGCCTACCCGTTCGATCACGGAATCTCCTGGCTGACCGTACTCGCCGAGGCACCGCCCCCGCCTCACCCTCTGATGGCGATAAGCCGCCATGGCTACGCCGGACACTTCGCGCGCGGTCCCCTCGCCAGCCGCTTCTACCTGCAGTGCGCGCCCACCGACCAGGCGGACGACTGGCCGGACGACCGGGTATGGCAGCACCTGCGGACCCGGCTCGGCGAGGACGGCCTGGTGGCAGGCCCGATCACTGAGAAGGTTGTCTTTCCGCTGCGGAGCGTCGTCCACGAGCCGATGCGTTACGGCAGGCTGTACCTGGCCGGCGACGCGGCCCATGTGGTGTCCCCCGTGGGCGGCAAGGGAATGAACCTCGCCCTGTACGACGCCGAGGTGTTCGCCCGCGCCGTACGCGACTTCATCGCCGACGGAGACGAGTCCGGACTGAATTCCTACTCCCGCACCTGCCTGCACCGCACATGGAACTATCAGGAGTTCTCACGCTGGATGACCGAGATGCTCCACGACGCCGGCGACGACTCCCGCACCGGCCCCTTCCGCCGCAAGCTGGCGCTGGCACGGCTGGATCGGCTCTGCCGCTCCCGTGCCTCCTCCCTCGCCTTCGCCGAACTCATGGCAGGACTCGCCTGAACGTGCACCTGCCGATAATCCACTACGGGGAACCGGATGAGCATGAATGCGACTGCCTTCGCACAGCCGTTGACAACGGATCGGCTGGTCCTCCGTCTGTTCACGGGGAATGACCTCGACGACATGTACGCGTATCAAGGGCTGCCCGAGGTGGCCAGGTTCCTCTACCGGCCGCCGCGTGACCGCGCGCGCTGCGCGGAGGTCATCGAACGTATCGGGCAGGGCACCTATTGGAAGAAGGACGGCGACAGCCTCACGCTGGCGGTCTGCCGTCGCGACTCTCCCGGGGTGATCGGCGAGGTGATGGTCTCGCTGTCGAGCGCGCACGCGCGGCAGGCCGAGATCGGGTGGGTCTTCCACCCTGACCACGGGGGCCGGGGCTATGCCACCGAGGCCGCACTCGCTCTGCGTGACCTGGCCTTTCAACAGCTTTCCGTGCACCGCCTGTTCGCCCGCATCGATGCGGACAACACGGCCTCCGAGCGGATCTGCGAGCGGCTGTCGATGCGTCGTGAGGCGCACTTGATCGAGAACGACCGCGACGACCGGGGCTGGGGCAGTGAGTACGTCTACGCGATCCTCGCCCGGGAGGTCGGTTCCACTACTCGGCCCCCGTGACCGAGTTCGCTCGACTCAGGCGACGAGCCAGTCGTCCCGGACGAGCGCCAGTTCCGCCTCGATCGCCGGCGCCACCGTGTCCAGCAGCCGCACCTGTGCCCCCGGTCCCGCCAGCTCCGTGCGGTACGGGTGGGGCGGGCCCGCCGGCCCGGCGCCGAGCGAGGTGACCGAACCGATGATGCGATGGGGGCCCAGGATGCCGGGGAGTTCACGGATTTCCGGCTCGGTCAGGTCCAGGTCCTCGACCAGCAGGTCCTGACCGTCGTACGTGACCCGAGTGGTGGCCCGCACGCTGCCGCCGCGCTCCCCGGAGCGCCCCAGGACCAGGGTGTCCCGCCACAGCATGCGTGCCCCGGCCGCCAGCGCGACCTCCATCGAGCGCGCCACGCGGGCGCCGTCGCAGACCACGAACGGCTTCGCGTTCCAGTGCAGTTCACCGCCCTCGGCGATGTCGACCCGGGCCCGCCACGTCGATGTGCCGCCGCGGTGGTCGTACGCGACCAGGCCGGAAGGCTCGACCAGTTCCAGGCGGGCCCCGGGGCCGACCGAGACGCGCAGCCGCAGGTCGTCGCCCGCGAGCAGCCCGGCCCGGGTGCCGACCAGGGCGATCCGCACCCGGTCGGGGGCGGGCAGCAGCGGGCGGGGCGCGAGGAAGGCGCCGGGGCACAGGTCGCGGACGACATGGCGGCCCGTGGCATCGCGCTTCACGGCGACGACCGTGGGGTCGGCCGGTTCGGCGGGGGCCGCCGTGGCACCGGTCACGAGTGGTGACTGTGGCTGTGCGGTGCCATCGGTCCCGGATCGGTGGGGACATGGGTGCCGTCGCGGTGACGTGCGAGCACCGACCGTACCCAGTCGCCGAGTTCGGTGATCGACGCCGGGTCGTGCTTGGACAGCGCGAGGACCGGCAGACCGTCGCGGGCGCCGCGGGCGTCGGCGACCATCGCCTCCACGTCGACCTCGACATGGGGTGCCAGATCGGTCTTGTTGATGATCAGGAGGTCGGCGCCGGTGATGCCGGGCCCGCCCTTGCGGGCGACGTCGCCGCCGCCCGCCACGTCGATGCAGAAGAGCTGGGCGTCGGCGAGGGCCGGGCTGAAGGTGGCGGTGAGGTTGTCGCCGCCGCTCTCGATGAGCACCAGGTCGAGCGGTCCGTACGCCTCCTCCAGGTCCTCCACCGCGTCGAGGTTGGCACTGACGTCGTCACGGATCGCGGTGTGCGGGCAGGCGCCTGTCTCGACAGCACGGATGCGCTCGGTGGGCAGGACTCCGGCCGAGCGCAGGAGGCGGGCGTCCTCGTCGGTGTAGATGTCGTTGGTGACGACGGCCATGGCGAGCTCACCGGCCAGTTCGCGGCAGAGGGTGGCGAGGATCGAGCTCTTGCCGGTCCCGACCGGGCCCGCGACACCGAGGCGCAGGGCGCGCGGCCGGTCGTGGTGCTGGTGGGGGTTCAGGGCGGGGCGTGCGTCCGGGTGCTGGTCAGGCAAGGAAGAGTCTCCGTTCTCGTGGTGCGTGTTCGAGTGCCCACTGCTCGGTGAGCAGGGGTGTACGGGCGGGCAGTGCGGCCGGGGTGCGTACGGCGAGGGCCGCGGTCACCGCGGCGGTGGCGTCCGTTTCCGCGGCGAGGATCCAGGCGACGGTGTCGAGGGGGTCGCCGGGCAGCAGTTTGAGCGCGGCGGAGGCGATGGTCTGCAGTTCGTCGTAGACGACGCCGTACGCCAACTCCTCCTCCGACACCTTCATGACGGCCCCGAGCGCGCCGAGCGTGACGGGCCGCAGCGGGCGCGGGCGGACGGCGGACAGCGCGGTGACCGCGGGATGGTCCGGCGCCAGCCGTCTCGCCAGCCGGTGCACGCCGCGGCCGAGCGTCGCCGATGCCTCTCGCAGGGGCGCGACCGGGGTGCGGGCGGCGAGGGCCTGTTGTACGGGGCCGTAGTCCACCGGGTCCTGCCGGGCTGCCCGCAGGGCGAGTACCGCGGCCGCCGCCTCGGTGACGGCCGCGGTGCGCAGCCGGGCACGCAGCAGTACGGGGACGCCGTCGCGGGTGAGGCCCGCCGCGACGGCCGGTTCGAGTCCCGCACTGTAGGTGTACGCGCCGACCGGGAGCCGGCCGTCACCGAGCAGAAGGGGTGCGAGGCCCGCCATCAGAACAGGGAGTACCGCTGGGCCAGCGGCAGTTCGGTGGCGGGGGCGGCTTCGACGAGCTCTCCGTCGATGCGGATGGCGAAGGTCTCCGGGTCGACGTCGATGTCCGGGAGCGCCGTGTTGTTCGGCAGATCGGCCTTGGTGAGATGGCGGGTGGGCCGGACGGCGACCAGCTCCCGTACGAGACCGAGCCGTTCGGCGAGTCCGTCCTCCAGGGCCGCCTGGGCGACGAAGCTCACCGAGAGATGCGGGGCCGCGCCGGCCGCGGCGGTGGGGCGCAGCAGGACGGGCTGGGTGGTGGGGATCGCGGCGTTGGCGTCGCCGAGAGGCGCGTACACCACCATGCCCCCCTTGATCACGGCGGCGGGGCGGATACCGAAGAAGACGGGGTCCCACAGCACCAGGTCGGCGAGCTTGCCGGGTTCCACGGAGCCGACGACATGGTCGATGCCATGGGCGACGGCGGGGCAGATCGTGTACTTGGCGACATAGCGGCGGCCGCGCTCGTTGTCGGCGGGCAGTGCGCTTCCGCGGTCGCCGAAGCGCTGCTTCATGGTGTGGGCGACCTGCCAGGTGCGGCAGACGACCTCGCCGATGCGGCCCATGGCCTGGGCGTCGGAGGAGGTGATGGACAGGGCGCCGATGTCGTGCAGCACGTCTTCGGCGGCGATCGTGGTGGCGCGGATGCGGGACTCCGCGAAGGCGAGGTCCTCGGGGACGCGCGGGTTGAGGTGGTGACAGACCATCAGCATGTCGAGGTGTTCGGCGACGGTGTTGACGGTGTGCGGGAGCGTCGGATTGGTGGACGCCGGAAGGATGTTGGGGTGGGAGGCGACGGTGATGATGTCGGGGGCGTGACCGCCGCCCGCGCCTTCCGCGTGGAAGACGTGGATGCCTCGTCCGGCGATGGCGCCGAGGGTTCCCTCGACATAGCCGACCTCGTTGAGGCTGTCTGCGTGCAGGGCGACCTGGAGACCGTACGCGTCGGCCGCCTTCAGCGAGGCGTCGATGGCGGCGGGGTGGCGCCCCAGTCCTCGTGGACCTTGTAGCCGCCGGCGCCGCCGAGGGCCGCCTCGCGCAGGGCGTCCTCGCCCACGGTCGACCCCTTGCCGAACAGCATGATGTTGAGCGGGATGCCGTCCAGGGACCGGTGCATCATCGCGAGGTTCCAGGCGCCGGGGGTGACCGTGGTGGCCTTGGATCCCTCGGTGGCGCCGGTACCGCCGCCGATGACGGTGGTGGTGCCGGTGGCGAGGGCCTCGTGCAGGGTCTGCGGCATCAGGAAGTGGACATGGGTGTCGACGGCTCCGGCGGTGAGGATGCGCCCCTCGCCGGAGACCACGTCGGTGCCGGGGCCGATCACCAGGTCCGGGTGGACACCGTCGCCGATGTCGGGGTTGCCGGAGCGGCCGAGGGCGACGATCGTCCCGGCCCGGACGCCGACATCGGTCTTGACGATGCCCCAGTGGTCGAGAACGACGACATTGGTGATGACGAGGTCGAGGGCACCGTCGGCGCGCGAGGTGGTGGCCTGTCCCATGGATTCGCGGATGGACTTGCCGCCGCCGAACACGGATTCGTCGCCGCCGAAGCAGCGGTCCTCCTCGACCTCGATCCAGAGATCGGTGTCGGCGAGGCGGACGCGGTCGCCGGTGGTGGGGCCGTAGAGCGCCGCGTAGGCGGCGCGGGTCAGTTGTGCCATGTCACATGTCGTCCGTTCGTCCGGTCCGGGTGCCGGGCGCGACGATGCCGGGCACCTTCCGACGGCCTCCGAGTTCGACGAGGGCGACCTCGGCACCGACTCCGGGCTCGAAGCGCAGGGACGTACCGGAGGGAATGTCGAGACGGAATCCCTCGGCCAGATTCCGGTCGAAAGAAAGCGCGGGATTCGCGTCGGAGAAATGCAGATGCGATCCGATCTGAATGGGGCGATCGCCGTCATTCACCACGGTCACATTCAATTGAGTGCGGGTGTCATTGATTTTGAGTACGCCGGACGCGGTCCGGATCTCACCGGGGATCACGGAATCGGCGAGGTGATCGTGACGAGCTTGCGCCCGTCCGGGAAGGTCGCCTCCACCTGCACGTCATGAAGCATCTCGGGGACGCCTTCCAGCACGTCGGCGCGGGTGAGGACTGCCCGCCCGGCAGTCATCAGGTCACTGACACGGGCACCCTCGCGGGCGCGTTCCACGGCCCAGCAGGCCAGCAGCGCGACGGCCTCGGGGTAGTTGAGCCGCACCCCGCGTTCTCGTCGGTCACGAGCCACCATTCCAGCTACGCTCAGCAGCAATTTCTCCGTGTCGGACGGAGTCAGAAACATGGGAAACCTCCGTGGCGGCAGTCCCCGGAATCCCCGGAATTCCCGGAATCGCTTCGCTCACGCTCCTCTTATAAGCCTCTCGATGCCGCCGTGGCAACTTGCATCGCACCGCGATAAGTCCCTTTCTATCCTTATCGACCGCCATGTACGGGCAAAGCAGACAAATTTTGGTCATGGAAGGAGCATGGAAAGAGGCGTGGGGCGCCCCCCCCCGGGGGGGGGGGGGGGCCCCCCCCCCCCCCCCCCCCCCCCCACAACCAACCCCCCCCCCCCCCAGGAAAACCGGGAGGCCCCCCCCCCCCGCCAACTCCCCTATGACCCCCTCCCCCCCGCCCCGGCACCCCACAACACAATTATTTTCGCACAGTGCGCCGCCCTGGACCGCGGCCCCCCCCCCCGGGGGGGGGGGGGGCGCCCCCACGCCCCAAGGGCGAACCTCGGCAGATCACTTCAGGCCGAACGCCCTCGTGATCTCCTGGTCGACGCCCAGCCCGTCGGCCGCCTCGGCGTGCGCCTTCAGCGAAACGAAGGAGCTGCCCGCCTTCGGCGTCCTGAACCTGGCGGTCCAGGAACCGGCCGCGTCCTTGCGCAGCTGAACCGCCTCCCAGGTCTTGCCGTCGTCGTAGCTGACCGACAGCGAGGCCTCGGTGGCCTTCACCGCACCCTCCAGCCACTCCTGCGTACCGGAGGTGAGACCGATCTCGGTCCACTTGCCGGCCCCGACGTCACCGGCGAGGTCGGTGTCGACCTTGTAGTCCAGCTGCAGCATCGGGATGTCGGCCTGGTACGGGCCGTTCTCGTCCATGGCGCCCGAGACGAAGTTCCACTCGGTGTGCGTGCGCGTGGAGGTCTTCCACATGTCACCGTCCCGGGTGGAGTCGAGCACGAAGCGGTACGGCAGCTTCTCGGGCGAGACGTCCCAGGCGAATCCGGCCCGGCCCTTGACCTTCTTGATCAGGGTGTCGCCCTGGTAGAAGGCGGTGGTGGTGGTGTCGTACTCGTCCTCCGGCATGGAGCCCGAGTGCCCCGCACCCGAGTCCGTCCACGGGGTGAAGTTGAACTGGATGTCGTTGTAGACGGAACGGAACGGGCCCCAGTAGCCGGTGCCCAGACGCGGACGGGTGATCGGCGCGAACCATTGCGCGGGGTAGGTGCGGCCCGCCGCGTAGTCCAGCTCACCACTGCGCATCTCCTGCGCGCTGCCCGATTCGGTGGCGTCGAGGATCGAGTGGTTCTCGTACCAGAAGGAGGCGCCCGGGAGCGGGGTGACCCACTCGTCGCGGGTGCCGGGGAACTTCTCGTACTCCTCGAAACCGATCCCCGGGCCGTAGTCCGGGATGTCGTAGCGGTAGCCTCCGCCGAGCATGTCCTTGTGGCCGTAGAAGGTGTTCTCCACCTTCGCCAGCTGACGGACCGACGGGGCGAACTCCAGGGAACGGTCCGGGACCGTACCGTCGTGGCGGTCGACCAGGTCGTACATGTAGCGGGCGTACCTGCGCTGGTCGATGGTCAGCTTCTTGCTGTTCTGTACAGACTTGATCAGGTTCTCGCCCGCCAGGCGCTGGACCGAGGCGACGGGGATGGTGCCCTTGGTTCCCCAGGGGGTGTAGCTCTCCATCAGGACGCCATCGCCGTCGTTGACGACGAACAGCGCCTCGGCACCCGCGGCCACCGCGTTGGCGAGCCGGTCGGCGGGAGCGACGGCGTCGCTGTGGCGGATCACGACGGCCTTGCCCTTGACGTTCAGGCCCTTGTAATCGGCCGCGGCGCCGTTGCCCGCGAAGACGCCTGCCAGCTTCTTCTCACCGCCCTCGGCGATGGCCGCACCACCCTGCGGGAAGACCGGCACGTCACGGCCGTCGGCCGACACATCCAGCTGCTTCTCGCCCTGCCGCCAGCGGGTCAGGAAGGAGAAGCGGCCCTGCGTGACCTTCTTGGTGGGGCTCGCCCACAGCTGGTCGTAGATCAACGGGATCTGGTACGCGTCGCGCTGGACGGTGCCGTCCGGTGCGGTGCGTGCCATGTCATATCGCAGCTGCCGGGTCTCGGTCTCCTTCGGGGTCCGCACACTGACCTTGTGGGCCTTGGACGCGTCGAGGGTGACCGTGGTCGCCTTGTCGAGGATGGTCTCCGGGGCTGCGAGGAAGGCCACGGCCTTCGAGTCGGCGCGGTCGCCGGCGATGTCGACAGAACTCCAGGCGGTGTAGTTGCCCGGCGGCAGCCGCAGCGTGGTCTCTCCGGACACCTGGACCAGGCCCAGGTCCCGGTCGCCGAGCGCGCCAATGACGACCAGCCCGTCCATCGGCTTGCCCGCGCGGTCGCGGAGCCGGAGCGTCAGGTCGTACAGCTCCTGCTCCTTGTACAGGGCGAATCCGGTGTGCGCGACGGTGATGCCCGCCGCGTCCGTGGCGATGACCTGGCCGGAGAACCGGGTGTCGTTCGCGACCTTCGACGGGTCCAGCGAGAGCACGGCCTCGGCGGTGGAACCGGCCGGGACGGTCAGCCGCTTCGTCGACAGGGTGTAGGCCTCGACGTCCGTGTCCATGGCCAGGTCGAGCGTGACGTCCTTCGCCCCGGTGTTGCGGTAGGTGATGGTCCGCCGGGCGATCGGGTCGGACGCGGAGTGCGGCCACTGGTAGGAAGCGACCTCGACGGATCCGGTGGCCTCGATCGTGGTGTCGACCGCCGCCTTCACGTCGAGCCGGCCGGTCCCCTGCTCGTACGGGGTGTAGGCGTCGAGCCTCTTCGACGAGCTCATCAGCGCGTCCTTGAGCCGCTGGCCGGACCAGTCGGGGTGACGCTGCTTCAGAAGCGCCGCGGCGCCCGCGACGTGCGGGGTCGCCATCGACGTACCGGACATCGACTGGTACATCCCGTTCATGCCCGGGACCGACTGCGAGGCCGCGGCGTTGATGTCCACACCCGGTGCGGACAGGTCGGGCTTCAGACCGTAGGACCTGACGAGCGGGCCCATCGAGGAGAAGTCCGCGCGCTTGTCCTTCTTGTCGACGGCGGCGACGGTCAGGGCCTTCTGCGCCGAGCCGGGCGAGCCGATGGTGCCCGCGCCGTAGGAGTTGCCCGCGGCGATCACGAAGAGCGGCCCGCCGTCGGCGGAGAGTGCGTCGACGGCTTGGGACATCGGGTCCGAGCCGTCGTCCGGGATGCTGGAACCGAGGCTCATGGAGACGACGTCGGCGCCTTCGGCCTTCGCCCACTCCATGGCCTCGATGATGCCGGAGTCCTCACCGGATCCGGAGTCGCCCAGCACCTTGCCGATGATCAGCCCGGCGCCCGGCGCCACGCCCTTGTTGACCCCCTCCGACGCGGCGCCCGAGCCCGCGATCGTGGAGGCGACGTGCGTGCCGTGGCCGTTCTTGTCGACGACCTCCTCGCCCGGCACGAAGCTCTTGGTTTCGAGGATGCGGTCCTTGACGTCCGGGTGGGTGGCGTCGATACCGGTGTCCAGCACGGCGACCTTGGAACCCTTGCCGTCGTATCCCTCGGCCCACGCCTGGGGCGCGTTGACCTGCGGAACGGAGTCCTTGAGCGCTGCTTCCACCCGGCCGTCGAGCCAGAGCCTGTCGATGCCGTTGTCCAGCGAACGGGCCGTGGAGGTGCGAGCGATGTCGTTCCAGAAGGCCCGGACGGTGTCCTTGCCGGCCTTCAGCGCGGCACCGTGAATGCTGTCCAGGGTGCGGATCTTCTCGGCGCCGCGCGGGGCGGCGGGCAGTGAACGGCCCCGGCTCGCCGGGTAGGTGGCGATCACCGGGATGCCGCCCGATCTCCTGTCGTCGTACCCCATCCGGGCGAGAGCCGAGACGTTGAACAGCCGGCGGTCCAGCTTCCCCGCCGCGAGCAGGGAACCGGCCTCGTCGGGCAGGACGTAGAGATCGTCACCGGCCTGCTGGACGTGCACGCCGCCGACCGCGCCGTCGGGGCGGTCCACGGTGACGGTGTCCTGCTTGCCGACGCCGTCCGTGTAGTGCACGACATCGCCCGTGAGCAGGGTGATGTCGTACTCCTTGACGGGGTCCTTGAGGGGTGCGGCGGCCTGACGTCCGAGGGACCCGGGCCGGTCCGCGGAGGAGGCGGGGACCGAGGCGGAGGCGGAGCCCGCCGCGGGAAGCAGCGCGCCGCTCACCAGAGCGACCGAAGTCGCTATGAGCAGAGCCCGGCGACCCGCACGAGCGGGTCTCGCCCGACCGGAAGCGGAGGAGGGTGTGAATGTCATGCAGCTGATCTACCGGCAAAAGCACGGCTACGGATGAGTTCACACCTGGCGTGAAGCCGCCGTGGCGGCAACCCGCCCACGATCAGTCGTGGTTCAGGGCGCGGTTCAGGCCACGGACGTGATCACTCCGTTCGGCGACCGGCCGCCCTCGTGGTGGATCGGGGTGTGCGCGCCCTTGAGCGGCACGCCGCTGCCGCCACGCCGGTCGGCGACGATTTCGGCGGCGATCGACAGCGCGGTCTCCTCGGGGGTACGGGCGCCGAGGTCGAGGCCGATCGGCGAGTGCAGCCTGGCCAGTTCCAGCTCCGTGACGCCGATGTCGCGCAGCCGGTCGTTGCGCTCCAGGTGGGTGCGGCGCGAGCCCATCGCGCCGACGTACGCCACCGGCAGCCTCAACGCCATTTCCAGCAGCGGGACATCGAACTTGGCGTCATGGGTGAGGACGCACAGGACCGTGCGCGCGTCGACATCGGTGGCCGCGAGATAGCGGTGCGGCCAGTCGACGACCAGTTCGTCGGCCTCGGGAAAGCGGGCCTTCGTGGCGAAGACGGGGCGGGCGTCGCACAGTGTGACGTGGTACCCGAGGAACTTTCCCGCCCGGACCAGCGCCGAGGCGAAGTCGATGGCCCCGAAGACGATCATCCGGGGCGGTGGGACGCTCGATTCGACGAGCAGGGTGAGCGGCTGTCCGCAGCGCGAACCGTCGGCACCGATGGTGACGGAACCGGTGCGGCCGGCGTCCAGCATCGCGCGGGCATCGGCCGCCGCGGTGCGGTCCAGCTCCGGATGCCCGCCGAGCCCTCCCTCGTACGATCCGTCGGGGCGGACGAGCAGGGGGCGGCCGAGGAGTTCCGCGGGCCCCTCGATGACCCTGGCCACCGCCGCCGCCTCCCCCCGTGCCGCGGCGGCGAGAGCCGCGGCGAACGCGGCCCGTGCGGGGTCGTCCGCACGGACCGGTGTCACCAGGATGTCGATGATGCCGCCGCAGGTCAGACCGACCGCGAAGGCGTCCTCGTCGCTGTAGCCGAACTGCTCCCGCACGGTTTCGCCGTCGTCGAGGGCCTGCTCGCACAGTTCGTACACCGCGCCCTCCACACACCCGCCGGAGACCGATCCGATCGCCGTGCCGTCGCGGTCGACGGCGAGGGCGGCTCCCGGCTGCCGGGGCGCGCTCCCGCCGACCGCCACGACGGTGGCCACGGCGAAGTCCCGTCCCTGCTCGACCCACCGGTTGAGCTCTGCGGCGATGTCCAGCATCTGTCGGTCTCCTCAGCGGTTGTGTGAAGGGCTGTTCGGGCGCGTCAGTGGACGCCCAGCCACCCCTCGATCGGATGCAGTGCGAAGTACACGAGGAAGATCACCGTCAGGCCCCACATGAAGGCCCCGATCTCCCGGACCCTGCCCTGGGCGATCTTGATGGCGACCCAGGAGATGACGCCCGCGGCGACACCGGTGGTGATGGTGTACGTGAAGGGCATCAGGACCACGGTCAGGAAGACCGGGATCGCGGTGGCGCGGTCGGCCCAGTCGACGTGCCGGGCGTTCATCATCATCATGGCCCCGATGACGACGAGCGCGGCGGACGCGACCTCCTGCGGGACGATCGCGGTGACCGGCGTGAAGAACAGGCAGGCCGCGAAGAACAGCCCCGTGACGGCCGAGGCGAGGCCGGTGCGGGCGCCCTCGCCGACGCCGGTGGCCGACTCGACGAACACGGTCTGGCCGGAGCCGCCCGCGATGCCGCCGATGGCTCCGCCGGCGCCGTCGATGAACAGGGCCTTGGACAGACCCGGCATGCGGCCCTTGTCGTCGGCGAGCTCGGCCTCGGTGCCGACGCCGATGATGGTGGCCATCGCGTCGAAGAACCCGGCGAGGACCAGCGTGAAGACGATCATCCCGACCGTCATGGCGCCGACGGAACCCCAGCCGCCGAACTCGACGTGCCCGAAGAGCGAGAAGTCGGGCGTCGAGACCGCGCCACCGTGCAGTTCGGGGGCACCGTTGGCCCACTGCCCGGGGTTGATCACGTCGAGCGCGTTGAGGATCACCGCGACGATCGTGCCGGTGATGATGCCGACCAGGATCGCGCCGGGGATGTTGCGCGCCTGCAGCATGAAGATCAGGAGCAGGGTGCCCGCGAAGAGCAGGACCGGCCAGCCGGCGAGTTCACCGGTGGGGCCCAGGGCGAGCGGGGTGGCCTTGCCGGTGTGCACGAAGCCGGACTTGTAGAGACCGATCAGGGCGATGAAGAGGCCGATGCCCATCGTGATGCCGTGCTTGAGCGCGAGCGGGATCGCGTTCATGATCATCTCACGGAGACCCGTGACGACCAGAAGCATGATCACCACGCCGTACATCACGCACATGCCCATGGCCTGGGGCCATGTCATCGCCGGGGCGACCTGCGAGGAGATCACACCGGAGACCGACAGGCCCGCGGCGAGGGCCAGCGGCACCTTGCCCACGAAGCCCATCAGGAGCGTGGTGAGCGCGGCGGCGAACGCGGTGGCGGTGATCAGGGCCTTCTGGCCCAGTGTGTCGCCCGCGGCGTCCTTGCCGGACAGGATCAGCGGGTTGAGCAGAAGGATGTACGCCATGGCCATGAAGGTCGTGACGCCGCCGCGCACTTCGCGCGCGACGGTGGACCCTCGTTCGGATATGTGAAAGTACCGGTCGAGCCAAGATCTTCCGGCGGGGACGCGCGAGCCGTGGCCCGCTTCCTCCGCGGTGGTCTCGGACTCCACTGACTGCTGGGTCATGATGCCTGACTCCCAAGGTTCACAGGGGCACCCGCGATGAAGAATCGATATGCGGGATTTGGGATGACTGCGCTGGCGGCACGACCCGGGGGACGGCCCGAGACGAACTGTTCATGCAGAGTGGAATGTGCAGGTACTGCGGTACTGCTCGGTGGAACAACGGCCGTGAGCGGTACGGCACTTGGGATCTCCGGGCGGTGCGGGCGACGGAAGTGCGACGTTCCTGGGAGGCACGCACCGCCCGGAGGGTTCGGGGGGCTGTGACTCAGGTGCCCGTGAGGTGTTCGGGTCGTACCGGTGTCCTGTTGAGCTCCAGGCCCGTCGCGTTCCGGATCGCCGCGAGGACGGCCGGGGTCGACGACAGGGTGGGCGCCTCACCGATGCCACGCAGCCCGTACGGGGCGTGGTCGTCGGCGAGTTCGAGCACATCGACCGGGATGGTCGGCGTGTCGAGGATGGTGGGGAGCAGATAGTCCGTGAAGGAGGGGTTGCGCACCTTCGCGGTCTTCGGGTCGACGACGATCTCCTCCATGACGGCGATGCCCATTCCCTGGATGGTGCCCCCCTGGATCTGGCCCACGACCGACAGCGGGTTGAGTGCCTTTCCGACGTCCTGGGCGCAGGCCAGTTCGATGACCTTGACCAGACCGAGTTCGGTGTCGACCTCGACGACCGCGCGGTGGGCGGCGAAGGAGTACTGGACGTGGCCGTTGCCCTGTCCGGTGCGGAGGTCGAACGCCTCGGTGGGCCGGTGGCGCCACTCCAGCTCGATGTCGACCGCCTCGTCCTCCAGTACGTCGACCAGGTCGGCCAGCACCTCGCCGCCGTCGGTGACGACCTTGCCGTCTTCCAGGAGCAGTTCGGCGGTGGCCCACGCGGGGTGGTACGTACCGAACTTGCGACGGCCGATCTCCAGGACCTTCTCGCGCACGGCCTCGCAGGAGTGCTTCACCGCGCCGCCGGTGACATACGTCTGCCGGGAGGCGGAGGTGGAGCCGGCCGAGCCGACCTGTGTGTCGGCCGGGTGGATGGTGACCTGGGCGACGCCGAGTTCGGTCCGGGCGATCTGTGCGTGGACGGTGACGCCGCCCTGCCCGACCTCGGCCATGGCGGTGTGCACGGTCGCGACGGGTTCGCCACCGATGACCTCCATGCGCACGCGGGCGGTGGAGTAGTCGTCGAAACCCTCGGAGAATCCGACGTTCTTCAGGCCGACCGCGTAGCCGACGCCGCGTACGACGCCTTCGCCGTGGGTGGTGTTGGACAGCCCGCCGGGCAGGGCCCGTACGTCGGCCTGCTCGCCGGCCACCTCCCACTGGCGCTCGGGCGGCAGCGGCCTGGCCTTCACCCGGCGCAGCAGCTCGGCGACCGGGGCCGGCGAGTCGACCACCTGGCCGGTCGGCAGGAGGGTGCCCTGCTCCATGGCGTTGAGCTGTCTGAACTCGACGGGGTCCATGGAGAGTTCGGCGGCCAGCTTGTCCATCTGGGCCTCGTAGGCGAAGCATGCCTGGACCGCGCCGAAGCCGCGCATGGCGCCGCACGGCGGGTTGTTGGTGTAGAGCGCGATCGCCTCGATGTCGACGTCGTCGATGACGTACGGGCCGACGCTGAGCGAGGAGGCGTTGCCGACGACGGCCGGTGAGGCGGAAGCATATGCTCCGCCGTCCAGCACGATGCGGCACTTCATATGGGTCAGCTTGCCGTCGCGGGTCGCGCCGTGCTCGTACCAGAGCTTGGCGGGGTGCCGGTGCACATGGCCGAAGAAGGACTCGAACCGGTTGTAGACGATCTTGACCGGCTTGCCGGTGCGCAGGGCCAGCAGACAGGCGTGGATCTGCATCGACAGGTCCTCGCGGCCGCCGAAGGCGCCGCCGACTCCGGAGAGCGTCATGCGGACCTTGTCCTCGGGCAGGCCGAGGACGGGAGCGATCTGGCGCAGGTCGGAGTGGAGCCACTGCGTGGCGACGTACAGGTCGACGCCACCGTCCTCGGCGGGCACGGCCAGACCGGACTCGGGGCCGAGGAAGGCCTGGTCCTGCATGCCGAAGACGTATTCGCCGCTGACCACGACATCGGCACGGGCCGCCGCCGCGTCCGCGTCGCCGCGGACGATGGGCTGGCGGTGGACGATGTTGGGGTGCGGTACGTGCCCCGCGTGGTGGTCGTCGCGACCCTCGTGGACGAGGGGCGCGTCGGGGGCGGTGGCCGAGGCCTCGTCCGTGACGACGGGCAGCTCGCGGTACTCGATCCTGATCTTCGCCGCGGCGCGCCGGGCCGTCTCGGGGTGGTCGGCGGCGACGAGCGCCACCGGTTCGCCGTGGTGGCGGACCTTGCCGTGGGCGAGGACCGGGGTGTCCTGGATCTCCAGCCCGTAGTTCTTCACCGAGGCCGGCAGGTCGTCGTAGGTGAGTACGGCGTAGACGCCGGACGTGGCGAGCGCTTCCGAGGTGTCGATGGAGACGATCTCCGCGTGCGCGACCGTGGAGCGCAGCGTGTGGCCCCAGAGCATGTCCTCGTGCCACATGTCGGAGGAGTACGCGAACTCTCCGGTGACCTTGAGGATGCCGTCGGGGCGCAGCGTGGACTCGCCGATGCCGCCCTTGGTGCGGGTGCCCTGGTTGATGCTGGTGGGGTTGCCGGTAACGCCCATCGTCAGACCGTTTCTTCCGCGCGGGCGGCCGCGAGGCGGACCGCGTCGAGGATCTTCTCGTAGCCGGTGCAGCGGCAGAGGTTGCCGGAGAGCGCCTCGCGGATGTCCGCGTCGGACGGCTGGGGGTTGCGTTCGAGCAGCTCGTCGGCGGCGATCAGCAGGCCGGGGGTGCAGAAGCCGCACTGGACGGCTCCGGCGTCGATGAACGCCTGCTGGATCGGTGAGAGTTCGCCGGTGTCCCAGCTCTCCTCGCCGGTCGGCGCGGCCTCCCACCGCCGCGCCTTGTCGAGTGCGGTGCCGCAGGCGCCGGAGGCGCAGCCACTGCCGGGGTGTTCCTGGGAACGGTGGGCCGCGAAGTCGGCGAGGCCCTCCACGGTGACGACCTCGCGGCCCTCCACCTGCCCCGCGGCGACCAGACAGGAGCAGACCGGGACACCGTCCAGACGGACCGTGCACGATCCGCACTCGCCCTGCTCGCAGGCGTTCTTCGAGCCCGGCAGGCCCATCCGCTCACGCAGCACGTAGAGGAGGGACTCGCCCTCCCAGACGTCGTCCGCCTCGTGCCTGCGGCCGTTGACCGTGAAATTGACGCGCATGATCAGGCAGCTCCTTCGGTGCTGCGGCCGTTGCCGCGGTACGACTCCCAGGTCCAGCCGAGGGTGCGGCGGGCCATGATCCCCACCGCGTGTCTGCGATAGCTCGCGGTGCCGCGCACATCGTCGATCGGGTTGCAGGCACCGGCGGCGAGCGCGGCGAACTGCGAGGCGATCGACGGGGTGATGATCGTGCGGCTGTCCCAGAAACCGCCCTCTTCGAGCGCGGCGTTCAGGAATTCCTCGGCCTCCTTCGCCCGTACGGGCGTGGGGGCGGCCGAGCCGATGCCGGTGCGCACCGTGCGGGTCTCGGGGTGCAGGGCCAGGCCGAAGGCGCAGACGGCGATGACCATCGCGTTGCGGGTGCCGACCTTGGAGTACTGCTGCGGCCCGTCGGCCTTCTTGATGTGCACGGCCCGGATCAGCTCGTCCGGGGCGAGGGCGTTGCGCTTGACGCCGGTGTAGAAGGCGTCGATCGGGATCATCCTCGTCCCGCGTACGGACTCGGCCTCGACCTCGGCGCCCGCCGCGAGCAGCGCCGGATGGGCGTCACCGGCGGGCGAGGCGGTCCCCAGGTTGCCGCCGACACCGCCGCGGTTGCGGATCTGCGGCGAGGCGACGGTGTGCGAGGCGAGCGCGAGTCCGGGCAGCTCGGCGCGCAGGTGCTCCATGATCTGGCTGTACGGTACGGAGGCGCCGAGCCGTACGCTCTCCTGGCCCACCTCCCATTCGGACAGCTCTCCGATGCGGTTCAGATCCAGGAGGTACTCGGGCCGCCGGTGGTCGAAGTTGATCTCGACCATCACATCGGTGCCACCCGCAATGGGCACAGCCGTGGGGTGCTCGGCCTTGGCGGCGAGCGCCTCCTCCCAGCTGGCGGGGCGAAGGAAGTCCATGAGTGGCTCTCTTCTTCTCAATCGGTCGTTCGCTGGGGCTGGGGACGGCCGGCCCTCGACTGGTCGTTCATGTGTTGTTAACGCGGTGTGGGGCCAAGTACACAAGCCGTGCTCCACCCGGTGCAGTCACCGAAACCATGAAGGAGTTGGCTGGCCGCTCTCTCCGTCTTGTAGATTCGAACGAATGGCGAGGATCAGTGACCTCACCGCAATACCCAGTTTTCACCCGCACCAACGAAAGAGATCGGCGGCGACGAGATGCGGCTGCGCGCACTGCTGGAGACCGACGCGCTGGGCCTGCGGCTGCTCGGCGGCGAGGACGAGCTGGACCGCTCCGTCCGTGGCGTGATGACCACTGACCTGCGGGATCCCAGCCGCTATCTGTCGGGCGGCGAGCTGGTCCTCACAGGTCTGGCCTGGCGCCGGGACGCGACGGATTCGGAGCCGTTCGTACGCATCCTGGCAGCCGCCGGGGTCGCCGGGCTCGCGGCCGGCGAGGCGGAGCTCGGTGACGTCCCCGGCGATCTGGTGGAGGCCTGTGGACGACACCGGCTGCCGCTCTTCGCCGTCCATGAGACCGTCGCTTTCGCAACGATCACCGAACATGTGGTGCGCCAGGTGTCGGGCGAGCGTGCGGGCGATCTCGCCGCCGTCGTGGACCGCCACCGCAGGCTCATGACCCCGGGCCCGGCGGGCGGCGGTCCCGAGGTGGTGCTGGATCTGCTCGGCACCGATCTCGACCTGCACGCCTGGGTGCTCTCCCCCACCGGGCGGCAGATCGCGGGCGCCGGAGACGCGCCGCTGACCGGGCCGGTCGGCGCGGCGCTCGCCGGCCACCATCTGGCCGCCACCCGCGGCGGCCGCCGGGCCCCGCACCGCACCGCCGTCGACGGCGTCACGTATTCGCTCTTCCCGATCCGGAACACCGGGCGGGGCGCGGTGCCGGCCTCGCGGGACGTGCGCGAGTCGGTGCTCTCCGACTGGCTCCTCGCGGTCGAGGCGGACGCGAGCGACTGGCCGCCCGCCCGGCTGGACCTGCTCCAGGGCGTCACCCAGCTGATCGCCGTCGAACGGGACCGGCGCGACGCGGCCCGTACGGTACGCCGCAGGCTGGCCCAGGAAGTCCTGGAGCTGGTCCAGACGGGCGCGCCGCCGGCCGAGATCGCCGCCCGGCTGCGGGTCGCCGCCCCGGTACTGCTCCCCGGGCTCGGGGCGGCGCCGCACTGGCAGGTCGTGGTGGCACGCGTCGAGTGGGGCGACGCGGCGGGCTCCACCGCCACGGGCGGCCGGGCCGGCTCCGGTCCCGCCGTCGCGGGCGGCCCGGTGGCCCAGGCATTGCTGGAGGAGATCCTGGTCGACCCCGCGGTCACCGGCCCCGACTCCGCGGACCGGATCGCGGTCGCCCACACCGGCGACGAGGCCGTGGCGCTCGTACCGCTGCCCGCCGTCACCGTGCCCGCACCGGGCGGCGAGCCGGGAGCGGCACCGTCCGGCCCGCCCGCCGAGCCCGACCCCGCGCTGCACGCCGGTGTGCTGCTCGCCGCCGTCCGCGAGCCGCTCTCCGCGGGCCTCGCCGACGACGGGCGGCTGACACTGGGTGTCAGCGCGGCCGTGCATTCGCCCGAAGGACTGCGCGGCGCACTGGAGGAGGCCCGGCACGCCCGCCGGGTCGCGGCGGCCCGGCCCGGCCGGGTCTGCGCGGCCGGGCACCACGAACTGGCCTCGCACGTGCTGCTGCTGCCGTTCGTCCCCGACGACGTGCGCCGCGCGTTCACCGCACGGTTGCTCGACCCGCTGCGCGACTACGACCGGCGCCATCGCGCGGAGCTGATCCCGACGCTGGAGACGTTCCTGGACTGCGACGGTTCCTGGACGCGCTGCGCCGCCCGGCTCCATCTGCACGTCAACACGTTGCGCTACCGGGTCGGGCGAATCGAGCAGTTGACGGGGCGTGACCTCTCGCGCCTGGAGGACAAGCTCGATTTCTTCCTCGCCCTGCGCATGAGCTGACTTCCGGGCGCCACCACCCCTGCGGGCGCGTCGGCTCGTTTGTGAAATCTTTCACCTGACATCGACCCGACCCCTTGGCCCGGCGTGCCATTCCGTGCTGAGATGCGGCCAGACTCAACAGCTCGATGGCGCGCTCGGGGAGGGCAATGTGGCGCATACCGCCATGTCTGGTTCCGGAACGACAGCCGATGACGATCCGCCGCTCCGGACAGCGGTATGGCGCCTGCGGTCACGCGCCTGCTGGACGGACGCCGCCGCGCTGCTCGAACACGACGCCGCCACCGATCCGGCGGCGGCACTCCAGCGGACCGCGCTGCTCACCGAACGGTGCCTGTACACCGGACAGGGCTGGACCGACGCCGAGGACGCCCTGCGCACCGCCGAGGCACTGGCCCATGACGACGCCGAACGCGGCGCGGCGGCCTGCGAACGCGGCCATCTGGCGTACGCGTCGACACTTCTGGGCGTCCGGGACCGGGCGGACGAAGCCAGCGTCGCCCTGAGCCGCGCCGCCGCGCTGCTCGCCCCGTCCGCGCCGGGCCGCCCGCTGCTGGACTTCCGCCGAGGTCTGATCGCTCAGAACATCGCCGACTCGCCGCAGGCCGCGCGGGCCGCCTACCGCAGGGCCCACGCCGGTGCCACCGCCCAGGGGGACGCGCTGCTGCTCTCCTCGACCTGGCGCCATCTCGCCCTGCTCGCCCTGCGCGAGGGCGAACTGGCGGAGGCGCGTCACGGCTTCGCCGAGTGCCTGCGGATCAGGGAGGAGCTGGGCTATCTGATCGGGACCGCTCCGGCCCTCATCGCCCTCGCGGACTCCGAGCCCGAGCCCGAGGCGGCGACCCGGCTGCGCGCCGAGGCGGGCCGGCTCTTCCGGCTGCTCGGCGGCGTACCGACCTGGCTGGCGCCGCACCTGGACCCGCCGCCCCCGGAGACGGCCGAGGCGAACTGAATCCGCGGCACCGCCCGGACGAGGGACCGGAGCGTTCCCGGCCCCTCCGCCGCACGTCACGTGAGATCCACGACCGGATCACCGGGCTTCCAGCCGGCGTCGCTCCACTCCGGAGTCGGAGACGGGCGGTCCGGGGCGGGCGGCGGATGGGGACCCCGGTTGGGGTTCTGCGGTACGGCGGGAGGATCGTCCCGTGATCCGCCGCTGTCCCGTCGCGGAGGCGGGACCGGGGATTCGGGCGGCGCGGCCTCGCGTGGCGGTGGTACCACGACGGCGACGGTGTGCGAGGCGTCCGGGGCCGGTTCGGGCGGACTCGCGACGGGCGTGCGTCCCGGTGTCGCGACAGGGGTGCCCGTGGGCATCGGCGACGGTGTCACGGACGGCTGTGCGGACGCGACCGACGGGCTCTCGCCCGCCGGGACGGTCGCACCCCGGCCGGCCTCCTGCGAACAGCCGGCCGTGCCCAGCGCCACCGCCGCCATCAGCAGCCCGGACACCGGTCTCGACGCCCGGCTTCCTGCCATTCCCGCCCCCAAGAACGATCATGTGATCAGAGGCGTAGCGTAACCCGTTCCCACGGCGGGGCCGACGGAGCCCGCGGCACCGTCCGGTTCAGTTCTCGGCGCCGGTGAAGTGTTCGCGTACGAGCGACTGCACGACGGCCAGGTCCTGGGCGATGAGCGCGTCGAGCAGCGCGGTGTGCTCGGCGGCGTCGGCCAGCAGGTCTGCGCGGCGGGTGGTCGGGTTGTGCCCCAGTGGCCATTGGGAACGGCGGTGCAGGTCGTCGGCGACCATCACCAACTGCTCGTTGCCGCCGAGGGCGAGGACGGCGCCGTGGAAGGCGCGGTCGGACTCGGCGTAGCCGGCCCGGTCGCCGACGGCGGCGGCCGCCACGGTGGCCTCGGCCAGCGGACGCAGGGCGCACCAACGGGCCGGCGGCACGGTGCGGGCCAGCCGCAGCATGACGGGGGCCTCGATCAGGGCCCGCACCTCCGCCAGCTCCGCGAGCTCGCGCGGGCCCCGCCGGGAGACACGGAAGCCGCGGTTCGGTACGACCTCGACGGCACCCTCGATGGCCAGCTGCTGCATCGCCTCGCGCACCGGCGTCGCGGAGACCCCGAAGCGGGCGCCCAGAGCCGGGGCGGAGTAGACCTGACCCGGGACCAGCTGACCGTCCACCAGTGCGGCGCGCAGGGCGTCCAGGATCTGACCGCGTACGGAGTGCCGCTGCACCACCGGCCGCGGGGCGGACGGCTCGCCGTGCGTGTGTTCGCCGCGTGCCTGCTCGGGCACCCGCACATCGGGCACCTGCACGGACGAAGGGGCGGTCGCGGACGCGGCGGACGAGTACGACGGCCGTGTCTGTTCACGCGCTCTGCCCTGCTCCACTCGGACCTCCCCGGCCTGCCGTGGGCGCGGCTCGCGTGCGCCATGCCCCTTGTGCACCATAGGCGGAGCAGGCCGCAGTTCAAACATCGATCCGTTCGGGTAAGGTAAGGCTTACCTGCAAACGATCGCGATTCGGTGGTCCCTGCATGACACTCCCCACCCTTCTTCCCGGCACCACCGCGTCCGCCGTGACGGGCGCGTACGCGCGCCTGAGCGAGGTGTTCCCCGGCCTGCGCGCAGAGGTGCTGACGGACGACGAGGCCGCTCCCCGCGGTGCCGGCTGGGTGGGTGCTCACGAGCTCGCGGCGGGCGGCGCAGCACTGGACGCCTTCCTCGCCCGGGACCACGCGCAGGTGCTGCGGGACCACGGGCAGCAGCCGCGCCCCGATGTGGTCGCCGGCTTCGGCCTGCACCGGTACGCCTGGCCCGCCTGCCTGCTGGTGACGGTGCCGTGGTTCCTGCACCGGCGGGTCCCCCGGATCCCCGTCGAGGATGTGGCGTTCCAGCGGGCGCTGGGCCATCTCACGGTGCGCCTGAGGGAGTTCGCCTGCCTTCCCGACGATCCGGCGGCCGGACTGCCGGGCGCCCGCGTCGTTCCCGACGAGACAGCGCTGCGGGCCGAGGTGCTGGCGTCGGTGGCCGAGCACATCGGCCCGGTACTGAACGGCTTCGGTCCGCGGATGCGGCGCGGCGGGAGGGCCTTGTGGGGGATGGCGACGGACGAGGTCGTCGAGGGCCTGTGGTACATCGCCCATCTGCTCGGGGAGGAGCGACGGGCGATGACCGAGCTGGAGGAGCTCCTGCCCGGCACCACCAAGCCGTACGTCGGATCGGCGGGCTTCCGTGAACTGACCGGTCCGAACGGCGAATCACTGCCCACCCGCGACCGGACGAGCTGCTGCCTCTTCTACACGCTGCGCCCCGAGGACACCTGCGTCACCTGCCCCCGCACCTGCGATGCGGACCGGGTACGGAAACTGACGCCCGCTCACTGATCCACACCCCTCGTACGGGTAGTACTATTCGAACGCAGATCACTGGCCGCGTACGAATATTCGATCAGATCTCGGATATCCGTATGCCCTGCCAACCCAATGGCGTTCTCTTGCCCCGAAACCCCCTGAGCATGACGGGGTTTCGGCAATCATGGCGCCCGAAATGCCCTACGCGACGCAAGGGACCGCGCATGAGACTGACCGACATATCGCTGAATTGGCTGCTTCCGGGCGCCGTGCTGCTCGTGGGGGTCCTGGCGGCGGTGGCGGTGGTCGCACGCGGCAAGCGTGCCGCTGACAATTCCGCTGCCGACGACAGCTGGGAACGCAGCGAGGAGCGTCGCAGACGCAAGGAGGCGCTGTATGCCACCGCCTCGTACGTCCTGCTGTTCTGCTGCGCGGCGGTCGCCGCCGCGCTCTCCTTCCACGGGCTCGTCGGATTCGGCGAGCAGAACCTCGGCCTCTCCGGTGGCTGGGAGTATCTCGTTCCGTTCGGCCTGGACGGGGCCGCCATGTTCTGCTCCGTGCTCGCGGTGCGCGAGGCCAGTCACGGTGACGCGGCGCTCGGTTCCCGGCTGCTGGTATGGCTGTTCGCCGGTGCGGCCGCCTGGTTCAACTGGGTGCACGCGCCGCGCGGCATCGACCACGCCGGCGCGCCGCAGTTCTTCGCGGGGATGTCGCTCTCGGCGGCCGTGCTCTTCGACCGGGCACTGAAGCAGACCCGCCGGGCCGCGCTGCGCGAGCAGGGCCTGGTGCCCCGGCCGCTGCCGCAGATCCGGATCGTACGGTGGCTGCGCGCCCCCCGGGAGACCTTCGGCGCCTGGTCGCTGATGCTGCTGGAGGGCGTACGCACTCTGGACGAGGCGGTCGAGGAGGTACGTGAGGACCGGCGCGAGAAGGAGCAGAACCGTCTGCGCAGGAAGGACCAGGTCAAGCTGGACCGGGCCCGCATCAAGGCACTGAACCGGCAGAACCGGGCCTGGCGCCGGGTCGGTCGGGGTGGGACCCAGGTGGACGTCCAGGCCCTCGCCCCGGCGACGGCCTCCGCTCAGTCCGCCGTGGAGCCTGCCCTATCCGAGCCGGGACAACTGCCCTTGCGTTCACGGCCCTCCCTGCAGGCCGTGACGGGTCCGGCCCGAGAGGCATCGGACCGAAACCCCGGTGAGCCGATCACCGTCGACCTCACCGCCGAGGACGACACCCAGGCACTGCCCCGGCTCGATTCGCTGGAGCGGAAACTGAAGGACCTGGAGCAGCAGTTCGGCTGATCCGTCCGCCGCACAAGGCCCTGACGGCCCGGTTCTCCCGGGCTCTCAGGGCCTTTCGCCGTCCAGTTCGAACCAGACGACCTTGCCCAACGCCTGCCCGCCGCCCCCCCAGGCATCCGCGAGATTCCGCACCAGGACCAGCCCTCGGCCGTGCGTACCGTCGTCGGCGTTCGGTACGTACGACGAGGACAGCCCGGACACGAAGTCACGCACCTCCACCCTCAGTCTGGCGGGCGCCACACTCACCGTGACGACCGCGCCGTGACGCGTATGGATCAGGGCATTGGTCACCAGCTCGCTGAGCAGCAGTTCCGCCACCTCGGCCGACTCCGGCCGCCATCGGTAGCGCAGGAACTCCCGCAACGCGCCACGCACTTCGCTCACGCCCGCCAGATCGGTGTGGGCCAGTCTGCGATGCAGCCGGACCGGCTGCGGTCCCTGCTCCCCCGGCGCGCGCGCCGTGCCGTCCATCACGAAATCGGCCTCGCCCCGACGCTCCATCGTTTCCCCCGTACGCACAGTGAATCCCCCTGCTCGCCGTCTCGTCTTCCCGCGCCCTTGTCGTGTCCTGTCGACGCACCCTTGTTGTCGAGCCCCGTTGTCGCGCCTTGTTGTCGTCCTGCGGCTTCTTGTGTTCCGCTCGCCCCTTCTCGTTCCTTCCGGCTCCCTCTCGTTCCTTCCGACTCCTTCTCGTCGAACGGCTTCGCGGAACGCCTCCACGGGGATGCATGCCCCACAGACCGGCCGCCACGCTTGTCGACTCATCAATAAATGAACAGCTGGGCCGAGGGGCCCACGAGCCTTCGGACACATCGGCGTCACATTTCCTCCTCTCCGGTTAACTCCCAAAAAATTCACATCGGTTGGCGTTGACGGCACCATGTCTACGCGCGTCATCATGGTGGCTATGCGAATCCCCCCACGGATCACCACGCTCGGTGGCTCTGCCGCCCTTCTGTCCGTTCTCCTCGTCGGCGGCCCGGTCGCCTCCCCGGCCACGGCCGCCACCGCCTCGGTCGGCAGCATCTGCTACTCGGCGCTGCCGGCCCAGGCACACGACACCCTCGACCTGATCGACGCCGGCGGACCTTTCCCGTACTCACAGGACGGTGCCGTCTTCCAGAACCGTGAAGGTGTCCTGCCCAGTCAGGGCACCGGCTACTACCACGAGTACACGGTCATCACCCCCGGCTCCCCGACCCGCGGCGCCCGTCGGATCGTCACGGGCGAAAGGGTGCGGGAGGACTACTACACCAGCGACCACTACGCCACATTCGACCTGATCAACCAGAGCTGCTGAAGGCTCAACCCTCCGGACCGATCCGCGCCGTAGCCCCCCCACCTGCGGCGCGGATCACGGACCGGCCGAAGCAGCCGGGCTTGTACCCTCCACCCATGACCGTGACCTATGTGATCGACGGCTCCCGGGTCACCGGCCTGGAGCAGTTCTGGAAAGTGATCGGCGAGGCGGTGAACGGCCCCGGCGGATACTTCGGCCGCAACTTCGATGCCCTCGCCGACTGCCTCGGTGGTGGGATGGGCACTCCGGACGACGGCGACTTCGTCTTCGAGTGGCGGGAGCACGCCCTCTCCGCACAGGCCTTGGCGCACGAGGAGACGGCGCGCTATCTGCGACACAGCCTGAGCCGCGTGCACCCCACCAACAGGCCATCGGTCCAGAAGCGACTGGACGATGCCCTGGCCGGACGGGGGCCGACGCTGTTCGACCTGCTCGTGGAGATCCTGACGGACGAAACGGCACCCGGCACGCTGCGGCTTCTGTGAGCCGGTGAGGTTCGACAGGGCCGGCCTGCGGAGGAGGGTCCCTCCGCAGGCCGGCCGTGTTCGTGCGCCCGAAGGTGCTCAGTACTTGGTGGAGACGGTCACGCCGTCGAAGTTCTCAACGGCGTACAGGCTGATGAAGTGGGGTCCGGCCGCCGGGCGGTCGATGGTCAGCGTGTGCACGTTACCGGCACCGCTGTCACGGCTGGTGTAGTGGTCGGTCATCGCCCAGCCGTCCGCGCTGTAGTAGAGGTCGGCGTCGCCCGAGCCGCCCGTTGCCCTGATCTCCAACGTGGTGGTACCAGCCGGTACGTACAGGTACATATAGGCGTAGTTGCCCTTGGTGGCCGTCAGGCCGCTGCGCTTGCAGTCCTTGCCCAGCTCCCTCGCGTCGCTTCCGGTGCACTCGGCCGGGGGGTCGGTGGGCGGGTTGGTGCCGGTGCCGCAGCCACCGCTCGCACAGGCGGTCAGCCAGGTGTTCCAGTCGGTTTCGTAACGGTCGCCGATGGTCGATGTGAGCAGGGTGCGGGCACCGTCCCAGTCACCCTTGCGGTAGAGGCCGAGGAGCGTGTCGATGTCCCCGCGGTGGGACTCGAGCATGTAACGGACCGCCAGGTAACCCCAGTTGTAGACTCGGGTCTGGTCGGCGTTCTCGTAGGTGGTGTCGAACAGGGTCCGCAGGGTGTAGGTGTGGTTCGCGGCCTGGGCTGCGGCGGCGTCGTAGTTGACCTTGCGGTACGAGTAGGAGACGTACTCCGCAAAGCCCTCGACCCACCAGACGGTCGGCGTGGTCAGTCCGTCCTCGAAGTCGCCGTGCATGTTGAAGCGGCCGTCGAGGTAGTGCGTGTATTCGTGGTTCAGGTTCCAGATCTGGAACTCGGGGCGGACCCACTCGGCCTCGTACGCGATGAAACGCGGCTGATTGCCTTCCGCGGCGGGGTCGCCTTCCAGGTACATCCCACCGTTGTTCGTGTTGATGCCGTAGATCGCACCGGCGTAGGTCTGGTAGTCGGTGCTGGAGTCGAAGACCACGACTTCGATGGTGGTGTTGCGGTCGCCGTCGACCGGTCCCTTGTCCCGGGCGACGTCATGGAAGTAGGCGTCCTGGTTGCGCAGACTGGTGCAGCTCGCGTCGAGGTCCTCGGCGGACATCTGCTGCGCCAGGATGCGGATGCTGTCGCTGCATGTGTGGCTGACGGGGAGGACCGCGCTCTTCAGTCGCTGAGCGAGGTCACAGGTGCCGTAGTACGAGCAGTTCGCCTTGTCGTAGGCCTCGACCATCTGCGCCACGCCGACCCAGAGCGGGGCGGTGGGGCCGGTCATGGAGCTCTTGCCGAGCAGTCCGGCGGCCAACGGGCTCGCCTTGGGGCGCAGGGAGTCTTCCTGAAGGAAGCGGCCGAGCTCAAGTCCCGCGTTGGAGGCGAGGAACGACTGCTTGGTGCCCAGCAGGTCGAGATGGCGCGACGCGAAGTCGCTGAGGGCATCCAGCGGGCTGGGGTCGGCCTCCACCGCGGCGATGAACTCCGGCACCTGGTGACCGCGGAAGAACACCGTGTACACGCTGTTCACGGCGTTGACCATGTACCAGGAGCTGTTGTACGAGGAGTCGTAGTCGGCCAGCAGCCGCTTGACGACAGACAGGTAGCGGGCGTTCTCCACCGCGCTGTCGATCAATATGACGGCCTCGGACAGGGTCTCCCCGTTGGCGTCGGTGACGTCGAAGGCGTGCGAGGAGGCGAAGAACGCGTCGAGCGCGCCCTGGATGGCCGTACGCAGCTCCGGCCCGTAGCTGCCCACCGTGTCGGGGTCGTAATACTGCACGTAGTACCCGGCTCGGAGATAGAGGACCAGCTGGGGCATGCCGGTACTGCTGTCGCCGGGGTAGGCGGCCGATCCCTCTCGCATGGCGTTGGCGACGGTGACCATCTGCGCCTCACGGAAGGCCAGATTGCCGTCGTTGCCCTTGACGCGGAACAGCGTGTTGACGCAGTCGGTCGTCGATGACTTGATCTGCTTGACCAGGTCGCTTCCGGTGCGGCTGGTGAAGTCGCCGACATTGCACGCGGCCGCGGTCCGGGCCTTGGAGCCGGCCTTGGCCTTCGCCTTGGAGTCGGCCTTCATCGAAGGCGCCAGGTGGCTCGGGAGCGTGGCGCCCGGATCGTCGTAGTCCCGCCGCAGTGCGTCCTTGGATGCGGACAACGGCGGGCGGTCGGCGGCCTTGAGGGCTTTGCGGCCGAAGTGGTCGGCGTCGTCCGCGGGTGCGGTCGGCGCCTCGGCGGAGGGGCCGCCGGGCCCTGCGGCAGGCCCGCTGCCCGTACGGCCCGGACCGGTGTCGCCGGTCCGGGTGTGGCCGGTCGCTGTCGATGCGGTGGGGTGTCGCTCGACAGCCTGGCCCGGTGCGGAGAGCAGGCCCACGCCCAGGCATGCCGCCAGGACCGCAGTTGACAGTCCGGTCAGTCTTTGTCGAACCGTTCGGTTCTTCACGTGCCGCCTCCCAGCGGAGTGATGACCGCGCGATGGCGCGCGGATGTGGGGGATCGCGCGGGGGGTGAGGCCGGGCCGGGTTCATCCATAGGTCATGGCATGGACACAACCTCTTCCTCGCTGCGCGCTGTACAATGGCACATGTCACATGTTCTCTGGAAGCCCTCTGACGCACATACATCTCCGCGCCAACTCGTCGCCACAGCAACAGACTTCAGTGGCTTACCGACAGAGCACCGAGGAGTCATGCCCGTGCCCCGTTCCCTCTCCGCACCCCGTACCAGCAGTCATGACCTGCCGGTGTCGCCTGCGCTGGACGCCTTCATGAGCACGGCATGGGCGGACACCCCGCTACCGGCGGACATCCGCGTCCCCGCGTACGACCTCACACCCGCCCGCCGCGCCCGGCTCGCCGCCCGCTTCCCGGGCGAGCGCCTGATCATCCCGGCGGGTGCGCTCACAGTCCGCTCCAACGACACCGACCACCGGTTCCGTCCGCACACCGGCTACGCCTGGCTCACCGGCCTCACCGGCGAGGACCAGGCCGGCCATGTCCTCGTCCTCGAACCCGACGGTGACGAGCGGCACGAGGCGGTGCTGTACCTGCGGCCCCGGTCATCACGCACCGGCCACGAGTTCTACCGTGACCGCCGATACGGGGAGTTCTGGGTCGGGCGCAGGCCCGACCTGGCGGAGGCGACCCGGATGACCGGCATCCGCTGCGCGCACCTGGACGCGTGGGAGAAGTTGCTGACCGGGCGGCAGCCCCCGATACGGGCGCTGGGCGGCGTAGACCCGTCCGTCGACGAACTGCTGTGCAGTCGTGGTTCGTTTGCGCCCCGGCGGTCGGCCCCGGCCGGACTGGCGGCAGTGCTCAGCGAGCTCCGCCTCGTCAAGGACCCTTGGGAGATCGATCAGTTGCAGCATGCCGTCGATGCGACGGTGACCGGCTTCGAGGATGTGGTGCGGAGCCTTCCACAGGCGCTGCGACACCCGAGAGGAGAACGCTGGATCGAGGGGGTCTTCGATCTGCGGGCCCGGCTGGAGGGGAACGGTCCGGGCTACTCCACGATCGCCGCGGCCGGTGCGCACGCCTGCGTCCTGCACTGGATCCGCAATGACGGGCCGCTGGACCGCGACCGACTGCTTCTTCTGGACGCAGGAGTGGAGACCGATTCGCTCTACACGGCCGACATCACCCGTACCCTGCCGCTGTCCGGCCGCTTCTCCCCCGTGCAGCGCAGCGTCTACGAACTGGTGCTGGCCGCTCAGGAGGCCGGCATCGCGGCCCTGCGCCCCGGGGCACGGTTCCGCGACTTCCATCTGGCCGCCATGCGAGTCATCGCCGAAGGGCTGCACGAGTGGGGCGTGCTGCCGATGTCCGCCGATGAGGCACTCGACGCCGACAACGGCCTCTACCGCCGGTACACGCTCTGCAGCAGCGGACACATGCTCGGTATGGACCTTCACGACTGCGCCCACGCACGGGCCGGCAGCTATCTGGACGGGCGCCTGGAAGTCGGCCAGGTACTGACCATGGAACCCGGGCTCTATCTTCAGCCCGACGACGAGACCCTGCCCCCGTCACTGCGCGGAATCGGGGTGCGGATCGAAGACGACCTCGTGATGACGGCCGACGGCGCCCGGCTCATGTCGTCCGCGCTGCCGCGCACCGCCGACGGAGTCGAGGAGTGGATGGGCTCCCTGCTCGACGGTTGAGCCCAACGGTTCGCTTCAACGGCCGCCCCTGCCATGGGGCGGCCGAGGGGGCGGAGAGACCACCCAGGGGTCCCGCAGCCGGTCAGGCGGTTCAGACCTCGGCGACCGGCATCGACACCCTGCTGATCCGGATGCCGCCCTCGCCGGGATCCCCGTCCTCCTCCTCGGCCCAGAGCGATCTGACATGTGACATATGGGTCAGCATGCAGGTCTCGGCGCGCTGGGCTTCGCCGGCGATCACGAGGTCGAGCAGTTGGACGTGCTCCTCGGCCGATACGGTCAACTGCCCCGTCGCAGCCAGCCGGTTGAGCCCGAAGAGACGCGATCGCTTGCGCAGGCTGCTGACCTCCTCCACCAGCCGGCGGTTGCCGGCCAGCCCGAGCAGTTCGAGATGGAAGCGACGGTCCGCCTCCAGATAACCGATGATGTCGTGGTCGGCCGCCGCGTCGACGATCGCCAGGGCGAGCGGCCGTAGCGCCTTCAGCTCCCTGGTCTTGCCCATCCTGGCGATGCGGCCGACGGTGGGTACCTCGATCATGGCGCGGAGTTCGGTGAAGTCGTCCAGGTCCTGCTCGGTCAACTCGGTGATCCGAAAGCCCTTGTTGCGGACGGCTTCGACCAGGCCCTCACGCGCCAGGTCGAGCATGGCCTCGCGCACCGGGGTGGCGGACACCCCGAACTCGGCGGCGAGTGCGGGAGCGGAGTAGATCATGCCCGGACGGAGGTCGCCGGCGATCAGGGCCGCTCGGAGGGCGTTCGCCACTCTGTCGCGCAAGTGCTCTTGCGCCGAGATGGCGTTGAGCGTCGTCAGGCGGGCCATATGTGTTCCTCCAGCGCCGTACGGGCCCTCAGAATACAATGTCACGTTTCCGCTCGGGCCTGTCGTTCCCGGCCTGTGGACAACTCGGTCAGAACACCGGCCTCCCGTGCACCGCAGCGGCGACCGCAAGGTCTTCCCAGCCCATGCCGACGCTCTTGAAGAACCGGGGGCCCACGCACCCGGCCGGTCGTCCGACGAGGCCGCCCCCGGTCACCAGCTCGGCGAGGTTGGCGGCGATGTCCTCGGCGCTGAAGGCTCCCTCCGACATCGGGATCAGCAGGTCTCCCGCCTCCGCCAGGGCTGCCGCCCTCGATTCGACGAACACGGCGGAACGTGACACCAGAGCGGTGTCGACCTCCCTGCCGTCCGGGGTGTGCGAACCGACCGCGACGACCGTCCCCCCGTCCGGCACGAGGGTGCCGTCGAAGAGCGGGGTGGCGGACGTGGTGCAGCAGAGCACCAGATCGGCCGTGGGCACCTCCTGCGCCCCGTGCGGCCCGCCCGCACGGGCGTCCACGCCGAGTCGGCGGGCATGCTCGACCAGTGCGGCGACGCGTTGCGGGGTACGGCCGATCACGGAGACCCGTTCGACCTGCCGTTCGGCGAGCAACGCGGCAAGGTGGCCGTACGCCTGGGGGCCGGTTCCGAAGAGCACCGCGTGACGCAGCACGGGCTCCGTGAGGTGCCGGATCGCGAGTGCGGACACGGCCGGTGTGCGCAGCGTGGTGAGCGCGGCACCGTCGAGCAGGGCGATCGGCAGCAGGGTGGAACCGTCGAGCAGCAAATAGCTTCCGGTGATCCGGGGCAGGCCACGTGCCGGATTGCCGGGAGCGACTCCGGCGATCTTCACCCCGGTCATCCGCTGCGTGGTGGCAGACATGATCAGCAGTTCACCGCCGGGCACGGTGACATGGTGCCGGGCCGGGGACGTCTCCGGATCGAGTCCCCCGCTCAGCGCCGCCTCCAGGGCGTTCACGGCTCCGGTCGGTCCCAGAGCCTCGATGTCGTCGGCGCCGAGCAGGGGCAGTTTCACAGCAGGAATCCTTCTGGGAACGGATCGGACGGGTTCAGGAAGAATTGTGCGGTACCGGTGATCCAGGCGCGGCCCGTGACAGTCGGGACGACGGCCGGCAGACCGCCCACGGTGGTCTGCTCGACCAGTCGCCCGGTGAACGAGGTGCCGATGAACGACTCGTTCACGAAGTCGCGGTCCAGCGGGAGTTCACCGCGGGCGTGCAACTGCGCCATGCGTGCCGAGGTACCTGTTCCGCAGGGCGACCGGTCGAACCAGCCGGGGTGGATCGCCATCGCATGCCGGGAGTGGCGCGCGTCGGAACCGGGTGCGATGAACTGCACGTGCTTGAGGCCGTGAATCCCGGGGTCCTCCGGATGGACGGGCCGATCAGCGGCGTTGACCGCGTCCATCAGGGCGAGTCCGGCCGACAGGATGTCGTCCTTGCGCGCCCGGTCGAAGGGCAGCCCGAGGTCGGAGAGTTGCACCATCGCGTAGAAGTTGCCGCCGTAGGCGAGGTCGTACCGCACCGTTCCGTGGCCGGGTACGTCCACCGTCCGGTCGAGACCGACGCTGAACGCGGGCACGTTGGTCAGGGTGACAGCCGTCGCCGCGCCGTCCCGCACGTGCACGTCGACACCGACGAGTCCGGCCGGGGTGTCCAGCCGCACGGTTGTGACGGGTTCGGTGACCTCGACCATGCCGGTCTCCACCAGAACGGTCGCGACCCCTATGGTTCCGTGACCGCACATCGGCAGAAAGCCGGAGACCTCTATGTAGAGCACGCCGAAGTCCGCGTCGGGCCTGGTGGGCGGCTGAAGGATCGCGCCGCTCATGGCTGCGTGGCCTCGCGGTTCGTACATGAGCAGGGTGCGCACGGCGTCCCGGTGCTCCTGGAAGTATCTGCGCCGTTCGGCCATGGTGGCGCCCGGAATGGTGCCGATGCCGCCGGTGATGACGCGGGTGGGCATGCCCTCGGTGTGTGAGTCGACCGCATGGAAGATATGACGTGTCTGCAAGGCTCCCCCTGGTTCGTCACGACGAAAACGATGAACGAGAAGTACGCGGAGTACGCGGAGTACGCGGAGTACGCGGAGTACGCGGAGTACGCGGAGAGAACGCGGCCGGGGCGAGCCGCGACCCGAGGTCGGCGTACGCAACGGGGCCGGGTCAGGTGGCGATCCGGCGTATGCGTACGGAACGGCGGTCAGGCGGTCAGGCGGTCACCCGAGACCTGCGGCCAGTGCCTTCTCCGTCGCGGCACGTACGGCGGCCGCGTCCTCGTCGGGCAGAGGAAGGCGCGGCGGACGGGTACGCCCGCCGTGCCGTCCGGCGACATCCATGGATGCCTTGATGGCCTGGACGAACTCCGGCTTCGAGTCCCACCGAAGCAGGGCGTGCAGTTCCCGGTACAGCGGGAGCGCTGTTGCCATATCACCTGTCACAGCGGCTCGGTACAGCTCGACGCAGCAGGACGGCAACATGTTCGGGCAGCCCGCGATCCAGCCGACGGCCCCGGCGAGTGCCAGTTCCAGCAGCACGTCGTCGGCACCCACGAGCAGATCGAGACCGGGCGCCTGTTCGGCGATCTCGTACGCCCGTCGGACGTCACCGCTGAACTCCTTGACCGCCACGACGCTGCCGTCCTGGTGGAGCGCGGCGAGCAGGCCGGGGGTCAGATCCACCTTGGTGTCGTAAGGGTTGTTGTACGCCACGACCGGAACCCCGACACGGGCGACCTCCGAGTAGTGGGCGCGGACCGCCGCGTCCTCGCAGCGGTAGCCGTTGGGTGGCAGAAGCAGCACGGAACCGGCGCCCGCCTCCGCGGCCTGTTCCGCCCAGCGCCGTGACTCCACGCTGCCGTAGGCGGAGACGCCCGGCATGACGCGGCTGCCGTCGCCCGCCGCTTCGACGGCTACCCGGACCACCTGCTCGCGTTCGCCTTCGGTCAGGGTCTGGTACTCCCCCAGTGACCCGTTGGGCACCACACCGTCGCAGCCCGCATCGATGAGCTGTTGGACGTGCTCGGCATAGGCGTCGTAGTCGATCGTGCAGTCGTCGCGCAGGGTGAGCGGGGTGGCAACCATGACGCCGTGCCAGGGTCGGGTGCGCGGGTGTGCGTTCGTCTGCATCGTGGCTCCTTGAAGGGTGTGACATGTCACGGTGTGATGAATGAGTGGGCAGCGATCGGCGGCGCGGTGCCGTGGAGTGGCAGGGGCGTGTCGGCGGTACCGGGGGAGTCGGGGTGCCGCGGGCCTACCCGGGGTCGGCCAGATCGGCGAGTGCGGACAGTTTCACGGGACAGGCCAGTGGGCGCCGGTCCGGGCCGTCCGGCTCTGCTCCGGCGCCGCGTCCGGTGCCGTGCGCAGCGGAGAGTTCTCGGACGGCGAATCCGCAGGTCCGGCCCTGGCACCACCCCATTCCGGCACGGGTGAGCAGCTTGACGGTCCTGGCGTCACCGGCCCCGAGCTCCTCGCAAGCGGTTCGGATCCGGCCCGCCGTGACCTCTTCGCAACGGCAGACCTCCGTGTCGTCGGCCGGCCACTCGCTCCACCCCTCCCCCGGCCGGTGCACGGCGCCCATCAATGCAGCGAAGGCGCGCAGACGACTCCGGGACCGGCGCAGGGCGATCGCCCTGCGCGCCGCTCCCCTCCGCACCCCACCCCGTACCTCGCGAACAACCGACAGCGCCGCCAGCTCTCCTTCGCACAGGGCGAGTTCCACGCCACCGATGCCGCCGGTCTCGCCGGCTGCCCAGACCCCCGACACGGTGGTCCGGAGCTGTTCGTCGAGAGCGACCGCATGCGTACCGTCGGCACAGACGCGCGTGGTGCAGCCCAGTGCCACGGCGAGTTCCAGCTGAGGGACGAGCCCGTGTCCCACGGCGAGCACGTCGCAGGGGATCTCGCGTCCGGTCCCCGGCACGGGACTCCAACGACGGTTCACCCGGCTGACGGTCACCGCCTCCACCCGCGTGTCGCCGTGCACTTCGGTGACCGCCCGGTGCGTCAGGACCCGGACCCCGGCGCGGGCCAGCGCCGTACCGTACCGGACTCCCTCCGCCGCCTTGCCGGGGTTGGCTGCCAGCACGTGGGGAGCGCGCGCATAGGCCACGTAACCGGACGCCTCGATCAGTGCCGGAACGCTCGCACCGGCACGCGTCAGCGACAGTGCGACGGCCTGCAGGAGCGGCCCGCTCCCCGCGACCACGATCCGGCGGCCCGGCAGCGTCAGGCCTGACTTGAGCATGGCTTGGGCGCCGGCCGCACCGACGACACCAGGAAGTGTCCAACGGGAAAAGGGAAGTTGACGTTCATGGGCGCCCGTCGCCAGCAGCAGTCGGCGCCCCGTGACGGCATGCCGGCGCTCCCCCTCGGCTCCGGTGACCGCATGGAGGATCCAGTCGCCGTCACGCGCTCGTTCGACCGACCACACCTGGTGGCCGGCGAGATGCCTGATCGCGCCCGATTCGCGGTGCGCCGCGAGCCGCGCGGAGAGTCCGGCGAAGACGGACCAGCCGTGGTGGAGTGCATCGGGCCGAGTGGCGCCGAGCCCGTCGGCGGGGCTGCGGTAGTACTGTCCGCCCGGTGTGTCGGCCGCGTCCAGCAGAAGCACGTCCAAGCCGTGGTCGGCCGCCGTGACCGCTGCGGCCAGGCCGGCCGGACCCGCACCCACCACGGCGAGTTCGGCACGGTACGCGTCCCGTGGCCGGCGGTCATCCGTCGATCGAGGCATGGCCGTCGCCCTCCTGCGTGGTGATGGCGTCGCCGGGGTGGGCGGGGAGCAGACATGCACGCTGGTTGGGTCTGCCGTTGACGGTGGCCAGACAGTCGTAGCAGGCACCGATACCGCAGAAGGCTCCTCTCGGCCGACCATGGACCCGGGTGGTGCGCCAGGTCAGGATGCCCGCCGACCACAGTGTGGCGGCGATGCTCTGCCCCGGCAGTCCCCGGATCGGGCGTCCGTCGAAGGTCAGCTGGAATTCCGGTTCGGGCTCGGCCCCGACGAGTTCGGCCGGGGTACGCGCTCGGGTGCGTCTCACAGGGTCCTCTCCTGGGGCAGAACGCCTTCTCTTCCTCGGGCACACAGGGCTTCTTCGGGGCACGGCGGGGGTTCCCTGTGCACCAGGAGCCCTCCCCCGCGCCGCGCGGGTGCTCGCGCCGGACGCGGCGCCCCCTCCTGGAGCATCCGCGCCGTCTCCGCCGTCATGTGACATGGCATGCGGTATCGAACCGGTCCGGCGCGAACGGACCGAGATCGAGTACGGAGCGCCGCCCGTGGATCGCGTCGGCGATCAGCCGACCGGTCGCGGGGGCCAGGCCTATCCCGGCTCCTTCGTGACCACAGGCGTGGAAGAGGCCCGGCACTCTGGGATCCGGGCCGATCGCGGGCAGGTGATCGGGCAGATAGGGGCGGAACCCGTGGTAGGCGCGCAACACCCGAACGTCCTCCAGTACCGGGAACAGGGCGGCGGCTTGCGCGGCCAGCCGGGCGACCACCGGCACGGACAACGTCCGGTCGAAGCCGACCCGCTCGCGGCTGGCGCCGATCAGGACCGGCCCCGAGGGCGTCCCCTCCACCACGGGCGAGGTCTGCAGCGCGGCGGACCCGCTCGACACATCGGCCACGTACTCCGCCGCATAGACCTTGTGCCGGATCAGCCGGGGCAACGGCTCGGTGACGAGCACGAACCCCCTGCGCGGCAGGACCGGTAGGTCCACCCCGGCCAGCGCGGCGAGCTCACCGCCCCAGGTGCCCGCCGCGTTGACGACGACGGAGGCGATCAGTTCGCCCCGTGCGGTACGCACCCCCCGCACCGCCCCGCCCCGGCCCCTGAGTATCCCGACGACCTCCTGCCCCGGGCACAGGCGCGCCCCGGCCCGACCGGCCGCCCGCAGCAACTCGGCCGTCGCCAGGGCAGGTTGGACCTGAGCGTCCTGTGGGTAGTGACAGCCTCCGGCAAGGCTCGGTGCGAGGTGGGGCTCGACATCGCGGAGTCGATCGGATGTGACGTGGTACGCCTCGACCCCCGCTCCCCGTTGTCCGTCCGCCGTCGCCGACAGGGTGGCCAGGGAATCCTCGGACGCCGCCACGACCAGGCCGCCCTTGAGTTCGTACTCGATGCGCGGCGGCAGGTCCTGCGCCAGTCGGCCCCATAGTGCTGCGGAAAACAGGGCGAGTTCGAGTTCGGGGCCGGGCACTTTGTCGGAGACCAGGAGGTTGCCCTCCCCGGCTCCGGTGGTGCCTCCGGCGACCGGCCCGCGGTCGACGACGGCTACGGACAGTCCGGACCGGGAGGCGTAGTAGGCGCAGGCGGCACCGACCACTCCGGCCCCGACGATGACGACATCCAGGGGCTGTCTCATGAGCACGGCAGTAATATGTCACATTGCTTGTGGGGCGCCAAGGGTGTGTGCGGGGGCAGTTGATCAGCCGTCACCCTGTCGGCGTGCTCGCACGGGTGCCGGCCCGGCCTCCGGGGAAGTGGAGCCATGGACACCCCGAGGCACCGATCCCGAGGAGCCGCGATGCATGACGACCGCCCCCAGGTGGAGGACCGGCTCGAACGGGCCCTTCACCAGTTCATCCGCCCCGCCCAGTACCCGGACCGGACCCCGCTCGCGCTGTCCGTGCGGCACATCCCCGGTGAGCCCGTACCGGTGGATCAGGCACTGGCAGGAACGTTCGAACCGTTCAGGACCGGCACGGAGTGGGGGGAGCCGTGGTCCACCAGTTGGTTCCGGTTGGAGGGAAGCGTGCCCCGGGAATGGGCGGGGCGACGGGTCGAGGTGGTCGTCGACCCGGGCTTCTCCGGCCAAGGGCCCGGATTCCAGGCCGAGGGGATGCTGTACGACGCGGCTGGGGTCCCCCTCAAGGGTGTCCATCCGCGCAATCGGCATCTGACGGTCGCGTCCCCAGCGATGGGCGGCGAACCGGTCTCACTGCTGCTGGAGGCCGCGGCCAACCCGTCGGTGCTGGAGCACGGCTTCGTGCCGACGCCGCTCGGGGACGTGACGACGGCGGGGCACCGACCCCTGTACCGGTTCACCTCCGCGGACCTCGCCGTGCTCGACGAGGAGGTCTGGCATCTCGTGCTGGACATCGAGGTGCTCACCGAGCTGATGCGGGAGCTTCCCGTGGACCGTTCCCGACGGCACGAGATCCTGCGGGCACTCGAACGCATGCTTGATGCAGTGGATCTGCACGACGTGACGGGCACGGCGCCGGCCGGCCGGGCGAAGCTGGCCGAGACTCTGTCCCGTCCGGCGGCGGCCGGCGCGCACCGGATCTCGGCCATCGGTCATGCGCACATCGACTCGGCCTGGCTGTGGCCGCTGCGCGAGACGGTGCGCAAGACATCGCGCACCTTCGCCAATGTCACCGCGTTGACCCAGGACTATCCGGAGCTCGTCTTCGCCGCGTCGCAGGCTCAGCACTACGCATGGGTGAAGGAGCATCAGCCGCACATCTGGGAGCGCGTCAAGCAGGCCGTGGCAGCAGGCCGATGGACACCCGTCGGATCGATGTGGGTGGAGTCCGACGCGAATATGCCGGGCGGCGAGGCGCTGGCCCGGCAGCTCGTGCACGGCAAACGGTTCTTCGAACAGGAGCTGGGGGTGGATACCGAGGAGATCTGGCTGCCGGACTCGTTCGGCTACACCGGCGCGTTCCCTCAGCTGGCACGACTGGCAGGGGTGAAGTGGTTCCTGACCCAGAAACTGTCCTGGAACCAGAGCAATCAAATGCCACATCACACCTTCTGGTGGGAGGGCATCGACGGGACCAGGGTCTTCACCCACTTCCCGCCCGTGGACACCTACAACGCACAGCTCCATGGCCACGAACTCGCCCACGCAGAAAAGAACTTCGCGGAGAAGGGCCTCGCGACCCGCTCCCTCGTGCCGTTCGGCTGGGGCGACGGCGGGGGCGGTCCCACGCGCGAGATGCTGGAGAAGGCGCGCAGGCTCAGAGATCTGGAGGGTTCGCCCCGGGTCCGGATCGAGAGTCCGTCGGCGTTCTTCGCGACGGCCGAGGCGGAGTACGGAGCGCACGCGCCGGTCTGGTCGGGCGAGCTGTATCTGGAGCTGCACCGGGGCACGTACACCACTCAGGCCGAGACCAAACAGGGCAATCGACGCAGCGAACACCTCTTGCGTGAGGCCGAGTTGTGGGCGACGGCGGCGACGCTGCGTTCACCCGGCCACCGCTACCCGTACGAGACGCTGGACCGGCTGTGGAAGTCGGTACTGCTCCATCAATTCCATGACATCCTGCCCGGCTCGTCGATCGCCTGGGTGCACCGCGAAGCGCGCGAGACCTATGAATTGGTGCGGAGGGAGCTGGCCGATGCGGTGGCGGAAGCGGTGGCGGCATTGGGTGGGACAAGAGACCTGGTAGCGCTCAACTCCTCTCCGTATCAGCGCAGTCAGGTGATGGAGCTGGACGCGGAGGCAAGTGCGGTGCTGCCCTCGGGCGCGTACGCACAGCCGCTGGGCGGCGGACGCACGGCAGTGCTGGCGCAGGCCCCCGGCCTGGGCGCGGGCCGGCTGGACGGCTCGGCGGTCCCCGAGCACGCGGTCATGGCGACCCGGTACACGGACGGGCCTGCGACGGAGCGTGCGGACGAGCCCACGAAATCCGGACCCGGGAGCGGGCCGACGACGGAAACGGCACAGAAACCGACGAACGGGCCGGTGGATCGGCCGGTCGACGGGGCGTCGGGCCGGCCGGCGGATCGGTCGGTCGACGGGGCGGCGGACAGGCCGAAGAACGGCCTGTCGGGCGGGGGCTTCGTGCTCGACAACGGACTGCTGCGTGTCGTCGTCGACGGCGACGGGCTGATCGCCGCCGTGCGCGATCTCGGCGCGCGGCGGGACGTGCTCGTCCCCGGCCATCGGGCCAACCTCCTCCAGCTGCATCCGGATCACCCCAATCACTGGGACGCGTGGGACATCGACCGGCACTACCGCCGCACCCACACCGATCTCACCGAGGCCGACTCCGTCGAGCTCATCGAGGAGGGGCCGTTGCGGGCCGCCGTCCGCGTGACGCGGTCGTTCGGGGCGTCGCGCCTCGTGCAGGAGATCCGACTGACCGCGGACAGCCGACGGATCGACATCGACACGGAGGTGGACTGGCAGGAGTCGGAGAAGGTCCTCAAGGCATCGTTCCCGCTCGATGTGCATGCCGAACGGTCCACGGCCGAGATCCAGTTCGGGCACATCCACCGGCCCACGCACGACAACACCAGCTGGGACGCGGCCCGCTTCGAGATCTGCGCCCATCGTTGGCTCCGGGTCGCCGAGCCGGCTTACGGCATCGCCCTGCTCAACGACTCGACGTACGGACACGACGTGACCCGGACCCCGCACGCCGCAGGCCTGGGCACAACCGTACGGCTGACGCTGCTCCGCGCCCCGCACAGTCCGGACCCGGAGACCGACCTCGGCAGGCACCGGTTCGGATACGCGCTGGCCCCGGGCAGCGAGGTCACGGATGCGGTACAGCAGGGGCTTGCACTCAATCTGCCCTTGCGAGCGGCGGTGGCACCGGCCCTGCCGTCACTGATCAGCACGGGGCATCCGGCGGTCACGGTGGAGTCGGTGAAGCTCGCCGAGGACCGCAGCGGCGACGTCGTCGTGCGGCTGTACGAGTCGGCGGGCGGGCGCGCGCGCACGACGATGCGGGTCGGGTTCCCCGTCGTGCGGGCCCTGATCACCGACCTGCTGGAACGGCCGCTGCACGAGGCGGACGCCGATGAGCACGGTCTCGTACTGTCGCTGCGGCCGTTCCAGATCCTGACGGTGCGGCTGACCCCTGCGTGAGGTGTGACATCCCACGCCCCTCGTGCCCCTCCCGGCCCGCGGGTTCGTTCATCAGGGGCGGGGCACGTTCCGCAGGTTGGAGCGGGCCATCTGGACCATCCGGCCCACTCCCCCGTCCAGCACGATCTTGCTGGCGGAGAGCGCGAAGCCGGTCACCATCTCCGCACTGATCTTCGGCGGGATGGAGAGCGCGTTGGGGTCGGTGACGACGTCGACGAGTGCCGGGCCCTTGTGCTTGAAGGCGTCCTTGAGGGCGCTTTCGAGCTGCTTGGGCTTCTCCACCCGTACGCCGTACGCCCCGGCGGCTCGGGCGATCGCCGCGAAGTCCGGGTTCTTGTTGGTCGTACCGAACGAGGGCAGACCGGCGACCAGCATCTCCAGCTCGACCATGCTCAGGGAGGAGTTGTTGAACAGCACGACTTTCACCGGGAGGTCGTACTGCACGAGGGTGAGGAAGTCCCCCATCAGCATGGTGAATCCACCGTCGCCGGACATCGACACCACCTGCCGGTTCCGGTCGATGAACTGGGCACCGATGGCCTGCGGCAGCGCGTTGGCCATCGAGCCATGACTGAACGAACCGATGACACGGCGCTTGCCGTTGGGTGAGAGATAGCGCGCGGCCCACACATTGCACATACCGGTGTCGACGGTGAACACGGCGTCCTCGTCGGCCAGGTCGTCCAGCACCGAGGCGACGTACTCCGGATGGATCGGGATGTGCTTCTCGACCTTGCGGGTATACGCCTTGACGACGCCCTCCAGCGCGTCGGCGTGCTTCTTCAGCATCCGGTCGAGGAATTTGCGGTCGGTCTTGGCCTGCACCCGCGGGGTCAGACAGCGCAGAGTCTCGCGGACATCGCCCCAGACCGCCAGATCCAGCTTGGAGCGGCGGCCGAGGTGCTCGGGGCGCACGTCGACCTGGACGATCTTCACATCGGTGGGGAGGAAGGCGTTGTAGGGGAAGTCGGTGCCGAGCAGGATGAGGAGATCGCACTCGTTCGTCGCCTCGTAGGCGGCGCCGTAGCCGAGCAGCCCGCTCATTCCGACGTCGTACGGGTTGTCGTACTGGATCCACTCCTTGCCGCGCAGTGCGTGCCCGACCGGAGCCTTCACCCGCTCGGCGAACTCCATCACCTCGGCGTGGGCGCCCGCGGTGCCGCTGCCGCAGAACAATGTCACACGTTTCGCCTCGTCGACCATCCTGCAGAGCTTCTCGATCTCCTCGTCCCCGGGCCGTACCGTCGGCCGCGAGGTGACCAGGGCGTGCTCGATCGACTTCTCCGGGGCAGGCTGCGATGCGATGTCACCCGGCATGGTGACGACGCTGACCCCGCCTCGTCCGATCGCGTGCTGAATGGCGGTCTGGAGCAGCCGGGGCATCTGCTGCGGATTGGAGATCATCTCGTTGTAGTGACTGCACTCCTGGAAGAGCAGCTCCGGATGGGTCTCCTGGAAGTAGCCGAGACCGATCTCGCTCGACGGGATGTGCGAGGCGAGGGCGAGGACCGGTGCCATGGAGCGGTGGGCGTCGTAGAGACCGTTGATGAGGTGCAGATTTCCAGGGCCGCAGGATCCGGCGCAGGCCGCCAGAGAGCCGGTGATCTGGGCCTCGGCCCCGGCGGCGAACGCGGCGGTCTCCTCGTGCCTGACCTGGATCCAGTCGATGGCCGAGTTGCGGCGGATGGCGTCGACGACCGGGTTGAGGCTGTCGCCCACGACGCCGTACATACGCTTGACGCCCGCCCGGACGAGGATGTCGACGAACTGCTCCGACACGTTCTGCTTGGCCATGGGTGCGTACCCTTTCCGCGCTTCGGCTTCCGGATTCCGCATCCATCAACCCATGACGCGGGCGGTTACGCCTCCCAGACGCCGACACTCGTACGGTCGTCGGAGTACCCCTTCACTCTGAGCTGGGTGTCCGCGAGGTAGGTCGCGAGCCCGGGTGCCAGGTCGTCGCTCCAGCGTTCGGCGAGCTCCCGGGCCAGCGCGGGCTCGCCGCGCAGCGGCTCGGCGAGCCCGGTGCTGCACAGCAACAGCGTGTCGCCCGGCCGGGCCACCGAGGCCCGGAACCGGAACGGTTCCACGGGCGTCGGCAAAAGGCTCTCCGTGTACGAGGACGGGTGTGCGGTGGTCCCCGGATCCGTGGTGAGGCCCTCACTGCCGGACTCACTGCCGCGGACGCCCCCGGGGCTGCTCTCGGAACGACTCCCGAAACCTCTCCGGGGGCCGCTCCCGGTGGGCGGGGCGCCGAATCCGGCCATGGCTTCGCCGACGACGCCCCCGGCACCACCGGTGTCCGGAACCTCCGGTTCGAGGTCCTGCCAGACACCGTCGCGCAGCCGGAAGAGCCCACCGGCTCCGACGCCGAAGAAGATCCTGGTACGACAGTCGGGATCGGCCGAGAGCAGGAGGCAGCGCAGGTCCGCCGTGTACTCGCGCGGTTCGAGCCCGAGTTCGGCCGCGCGGGCGCGCAATTTCCCGTAACCACGGTCGGTGAGCCGGTGCAGGCCGGACTTGAGATCGTCGCGGCGGCCCGCCCTTATGTCCTCGGCGAGCCTCGAATGACTACGGCCCACGGCACCGCCGATCCAGCGACAGGCATCGGCCGCCGCCAGATGTGCCCGCCCGGTGGCCCGAGCCCCGGTGGCGACGGCGACCAGGACGAGCGCGTTCCTCTCGGTGCCGAAGCGCACGGTGAGCAGTGCGTCGCGGCGGGGGTCGCCCCGGAACCGTGCGGAGTCCCCGCGTACGGAGGCGGCGCGCAGGGTGTACGTCCCGTAGCGGGCGCCGTCGAGCACGGTGTCGGCGACGAGCCCGTCCAGCTCCTGGGGGACGGTGGCGGGCAGCGTGGTGGGCTCGGCGTCGTAGGTCGGCGGCCGGTCACCCACATGGCCGATCACGGGGCGCGCGGCGGGCGCTGGTTCGTGGTCGGGCTCGGGCCCGCGAGCCGGCAGAGGTGCCTGCGCCTGGGCCGGTGCGGTGACGGTGGCGTCGGAGGCGGGAGGAGCGGTCCGGCCCTGAGGAACTGCGGAGGCATGAGGAGCGGCCTGGCCTTGGGGGACTGCGGAGGATCGAGGAACGGCCGGGCCTTGAGGGACGTCCGCGGTTCGGGGAGCGACGGGGCCCTCGGCGACCGGCCGGCCGGACCGAGGATGCACCGTGGCGGAACTGTTCCCTCCGTGCCCGCCCGAGCCCACCGTGCCCGACGCCGAGTCGAAGCGGTCGTCGAGGCTGTCGCCCGCATCGCTCGCCCCGGTGTCCCGGGCGGTCTCGTCGTACAGCCTGCGCCACCAGTCGTCCTCATGGGCGGCGGGCGTCTCCCCCTGCTGACTCATGCCCTTATTGTCCACCGCACGGCCCGTACGAAAACGGGGCATCCGGAAAAGTGGCCATGCGAAAGGTCCGCCGGGCGGCCCCACCCCCCACGGGAAGGACGCCCGGCGGACCGGTCAGGACGTGATCAACGCACGGCGTAGGCGTCGGTCACGGTCTGGACGACGGAGTTGCCGTTGGCGTCCGTCAGTTCGGTCTTCAGGGTGACCGGCTTGCCGGCCGCGTCCGCGTGGTTCACAGTCGCGGTCCAGTGGCCGTTGTGCTGCGCGGTGGTGGCCCCGGTCCAGGTCTTGCCGCCGTCGTACGAGTACGAGACCTTGGCCGCGACCAGCTTGCCGGGCGTGTAGCCGGCGTGCCCGGTGACGCTCAGGCCGATCGTCTGACCGTCCTTCGCCGCAAGGGACTTGAGCCCGTCGGTCTCCAGGTCGTAGCCCGGGAAGAGCATGGGAATGCCCTGGGAGTAGACGTTCTCGTCCCGCTTCGAGCGGAACTTCCAGGTGGTCTCGGTCTGGGTGGACCTCTTCCACACGGCAGCGGGCTGGCCGAACTTCGCGGTCGTCATGGTGAGTTCGTACGCAGCGTCCGCGGCCGGGACGGTGAACACCCCGGACGGCCAGCCGGACTCGCCCAGCACCACGCCGCCGCTGGTCAGCCGCATGTTGCCGGCGTCTCCGAAGGAGCCCTGGAGACCCTCGTGCTCGGTGTCGCTCCAGAAGCCGGGGGCGACTCCGATCAGGTTGTCCTGGCGTTCGCCGGCGAGCATGGCCTTGCCCTGGGCGTCACGCGGAGCGGTCGGGGCCGGGATGCCCCGGTACCAGTTCTCCGTACGCGTGGAGCCTGCCGTGTAGGTGCGGGGCTGGTCCGCCATGAGCTCGCCCCAGGGGAAACTGGAGGAGAGGTACCGCTGCCAGGCGGTGTCGCCGGCCGAGTAGTACTCGGTGCGCTTGCCGGGGACGGCGACGGTGTCGAAGCCGCCGGAGTAGCTTCCGCCGTAGGGCCGGGTGATGATCATCGTGTCGACGTAGTCGGCCGCGACGCCCATCGCCTCGTAATGGGCGGTGGACTTGGCGAGCTTGCTGTCGCGGACCTTGTAGGTGCGGTCCGAGGTGACCGGGCCGGTCTCGGGGAAGGCGAGGTTGTAGACGAACGGGCTGGCGGCGGTGGCCTTCCAGCTCAGCTTCACCGTGCCCCGGGCCAGGGCGGCCTTCAGGGCATCGGCCTCGCCCGACTCGATGCCGAGCGTGGGCAGCGGCGCGGAGCCGTAGCCGACGGACGGCTGCCACGGACCCGCGGACGGACGGTGGGCGATGATCGCCTTTGCGCCGGCGGCCTTGGCGTTCCGTGCCGGGGTCAGCAGCGAGCCGTCGTCGGTGACCGCGACCAGGGCGATCTTGCCCTGGACATCGGCGGCCTTCAGCTCGTCGGGGGTGCCGGTGCCCGCGTCGACGAGCGCGGCCTCACCCGTGCCGTCGAGGCCGACGGAGCCGGTGCCGGCCGCGACCGGGTGCAGTTCGGTGCCGCCGACGACCGACAGCTTCTCGATCTGGGGGGCGTAGGCGCGCCAGAAGCTGGCGAACTCGAAGTCGCCGTCGCTGGCCCTGCCCTGCACATCGGCCAGGTAGTTCTTGACGATGGATCCGCCGGTGACGGAGCCGGAGTGCAGCCAGACACCGTCCCAGCTACGGCCGAAGGAGAGCGTCGTGGAGCGGTTCTCGGACGTGCGGTCCTCCGTCTTCACCTGCAGGCGATGGGCCTTGCGGGCGTCCAGCACCAGGGTGGTGTCCTTGGTGACGTCCAGCTGCGGCCTGGCGAGGTAGCCGACGGACTCGGCCATCCTGCCGGTGGCGTCCTCGGTGTCCGGCGAGATGATGAAGCTGGAGACGAAGTACGCGCCGGGGCGCACCTGGTAGACCTGATCGGTGGCCCCGTCGTTGAAACGGCGCTCACCGCTGGCGGTGTCGGTGCCGATGATGTCCAGCGAGGAGGAGCCCGCGGCGGGCTTGCCGGTGCGGTCGATCAGCTTGACGCGCAGGGTGACCGTCTCGGCGCCGACGTACAGCGAGAACGGGGTGGAGACCTTGACGCCGTCGGCGCCCGTGGCCAGCACACGTCCGGTGACATCACCGTACTGGGCGGCCTTCAGCTTCGCGGTCGGGTCGATCTGCAGCGGGACCTCGACGGTGGCCCCGGCCGGGACGGTGACGGTGCTCGCGTCGAGTTTCGCGACCGAGGAGCGGACGGCCGAGCCGTCGTTGCCGGTGACGCCCTGGACCTTCAGCGACAGCTTCACCGGCTTGGAGCCGGAATTGGTGTACGGGACGTCGACCGTCGTGCGGTCGCTCTTGTCCTGCGGCCAGTTGAAGGTGCCGGCCTGGACGGCGGGAGCGCCGACGACGGTGGTGTCGATGGCGGCCTTCACGTCGAGGCGGCCACCGCCGGTCTCGCGCACGTCGCCGGGGATGTCGCTCTTCGCGGACGACACGAGGGCCGCCTTGATCTGCTGGGCCGTCCAGTCGGGGTGACGCTGCTTCACGATGGCCGCGGCGCCCGCGACATGCGGGGTGGCCATCGACGTACCGGACATGGTGCGGTAGGCGTAGATCCCCCGCCCGCCGGCCGCGGCGGCCGAGATGTTGACGCCGGGCGCCGAGATCTCGGGCTTGAGGGTGTGCGAGCCGATCACGGGTCCACGGCTGGAGAACTGGGCCGTGGAGTCGTCACGGTCGACGGCGCCGACGGTCAGCACGCTCGGTGCGCAGCCCGGCGAGGAGACGGTGTTCAGCGTCGGTCCCGAGTTTCCGGCCGCGATCACGAACAGGGTGCCCTTGTTCTGCGCGAGTTCCTCGGCGGCGACGCTCATCGGATCGGTGCAGTCGGTCGGCTCCGGGCTGCCGAGGCTCATGGAGACGACATCGGCCTTCTGGTCGACGGCCCACTGCATACCGGCGATGATCCAGGACTCGGCGCCGGAGCCGCTGTCGTTGAGGACCTTGCCCGCGAGCAGGTCGGCGCCGGGGGCGACGCCCTTCTTCTTGCCGTCGCTGGCCGCGCCGGAGCCGCCCACGGTGGAGATGGTGTGGGTGCCGTGGCCCTGCCGGTCGTCGGTGGTGTCGGAGTCGGTGAAGTTCTCCGAGGCGGCGATCCGGCCCTTGAGGTCGGGGTGTTCGGCGTCGACACCGGTGTCGAGGACGGCGACCTTGGTGCCCTTGCCGTCGTATCCGGCGGCCCAGGCGAGGTCTGCGCCGATCTGCTTGGTCGACTTGTCGAGAGTGGCCTGAACCTTGCGGTCGAGCCAGAGCTTCTTCAGGCCGGAGGCCGAGCGGGAACGGGTGTCGGTGACGTCCGACCAGAAGTCGGCGGCCTTCTCCTTGTCCGCCTTGAGCGCGACGCCGTCGATCGCGTCGAGTGCGAGTCCGCGCTTGGCGCCGCGCGGGGTGGCGGGCGCGGAGCGGGCTGTGCCCTTGCCGTAGACCGCGATCAGCGGCAGCGACTTGGTGCTCGCGTCGTCGTAGCCCTGGCGGATGAGCCCGGTGACGTTGAAGAGTTCTTCGTCGACCGTGCCCGCGCCCAGCGCGGCGGCGGCGGTGTCGGGGTAGACGTAGAGGTCCTTGCCGGACTGCCGGGTCTGTACGAGGGGGACGGTGCCGTCCTCGCGCGGCAGTGCGGTGACCGACGCGGCCCCCGAACCGTCCGTGCTCACCAGAACCTTGTCCCCGGTGACCAGAGTGACGGTGACCGGTTTGGTCGCCTTGGCGGCGGCGGCCGCACTGCCGGTCAGTGGTCTCTTCGCGGTCGTGTCGTCCTGCGGCGCTGCCGCGGACGGTGCGATCGCGGTGACGGCGAGGACGGCGGCGGTGGCCGCTCCCAGTGCCGTACGCGATATCGGACGCATCGCTCTCCCCAAGTGAATCCGGAACCAAGTTGCGCAAACCGCAATCTTCCGGAGGTTGTTGGTACTGCGGTGGCGCCACATTGGCAGAGCGACGGGCAGTAAAGGGATGATGTACACGGCGGGTTTACGCCGTGGCCGCTTTCCGCCACGTCCGGGCGCCCGACGACGGAGACACGTGCGGAATCAACGCGTCCGGGAGGAGTTCGGGATGTTGGGAGCCATAGGTCTCGACGAGATGCAGGAGTCGGCGTACCGCGCGCTCGTGGCGGTGGGAGCCGCGGAGGTCTCCGATCTCGCGCACCGGCTGACCCTTCCCGAATCGGACACCGAACGGGCGTTGCGCCGACTGGAACAGCACGGGCTGGCCGCCCAGTCCTCGTCCCGCACGGGCCGTTGGGTGGCGGCGCCGCCGGGGGTGGCGCTGGGGGCGCTGCTCACCCAGCAGCGTCACGAGCTGGAGCAGGCGGAGTTGGCGGCGGCGCTGCTCGCCGAGGAGTACCGGGCCGAGGCCACCGACTCGGCGGTGCACGATCTGGTCGAGGTGGTCACGGGCGCGAGCGCGGTGGCGCACCGCTTCCACCAGTTGCAGTTGGGGGCGACGAGCGAGGTGTGCGCCCTGGTCACCGGGAAGCCGATCGCGGTGAGCGGGATGGAGAACGAGTCCGAGGAGCAGGCCGCCACGCGCGGGGTGTCGTTCCGGGTGGTGGTCGAGCGCGAGGTCCTCTCGCTCCCGTCCGGGATCCTGGAGTTGTCGGCCGCGCTGAGCCGCGACGAGCAGTGCCGGGTCGTCGACCGGGTCCCGACCAAGCTGGTGATCGCCGACACCGCCCTGGCGATGGTGCCGCTGACCGGGCGGGGCGCCGAGCCCGCGGCACTGGTGGTGCACGCCTCCGGGTTGCTGGAGTCGCTGATGGGGCTCTTCGAGGCGGTGTGGCGCGAGGCCATGCCGCTCAGGCTCGGTGAGAGCGGATGGCTGGAGGAGGAGTCCAACGGGCCCGATCCGACGGACCTGGAGATCCTGTCGCTGCTGCTGGCCGGGCTGACGGACGCGAGCGTGGCGAAGCAGCTGGAACTCGGACTGCGGACCGTACAGCGGCGGGTGAAAGGTCTGATGGAAATGACCGGGGTGTCGACACGGCTGCAACTGGGCTGGCACGCGTACGAACGGGGCTGGGTGTCCCGGACGCCGCGCGCCTGAGCGGGGGTCGCACCGGATGCCCCGGCGCGGTGCTCACCTCGCGCCGGTACGGCTCTGAGCTGCGCCGACGTTTGTCACCCGGAGCGCGCTGACGGGCGGGAGCGGCCGGACTCCGGCAGGCTGGTGAGATGGGTGTGTGGCAGCTCCTCGCCGTCGGCCTGGTCATGTTCCTCGGCCTGGTCGGTGTGCTGGTCCCGGGGGTGCCTGGGCAGGCGATCGTCTGGGCCGCCGTGCTGTGGTGGGCACTGGCGGATGTGACTCCGGTGGCCTGGGGCGTGCTGATCGGCGCCACCGCCCTGCTGCTGCTGAACCAGGCGCTGAAGCCCTTGCTGCCGCCGCGGCGCCCCCATGAGTCGGGGGCGCCGCGCAAGACGCTGATGCTCGGCGGGATCGGCGCGATCGTGGGCTTCTTCGTGGTGCCGGTGGTGGGCGGGATCGCCGGATACGTGGGCGTGATCTACGGGGCGGAGCGACTGCGGCTCGGCAGCCGCGGGGCGGGATGGGCGTCGGTCCGCTCGGTGATGCGGGCGACCGGCTGGTCCGTGCTCGTCGAGCTCTTCGCGTGCCTGCTGGTGACGGGGGCGTGGCTGGGCGCGGTGGTCTGGGGCTGACCCTCCTCACCCTCATGGACATCCAAGTGGACACTGTCCAGATGGAAGGAAACACATCGGATCTCTTCCGCTCTATTGACGCATGGATGTCTCATGCCTACTTTCCCTGGAGAAATAGCTCGGATGAATTGATGTGCCTGCGTACGAGTCGCCAGGAGACGCCTTGCCCACAGCACCGGACCCTTCCCGCCCGTCCCGGAACGAAGTCCCCGCAGCCCCCGCCCCTTCCCGCAGAAGTGTTCTCGCCACCGGCACCGCGATCGGCGGCGCGCTCGTGGTGGGCGGTGCGGCTGCCGCCCCCGCCCAGGCCGCCGTCCCTGCCGTGCCGACCGGCACCGCCCCGGCCCCCGTCACGGTGCACTCCCCCGACGACGCCTGGCGCACGGTCCTGGACGATGCCGACCTGCTCTGGCAGAAACTGCCGAAGACCTGGTACGAGGGCCCATACCTGGGCAACGGCCGTCTCGGCTCCGGCATCTACGCCGAGCCCGGTGCCACCACCACGGCCATCCGCTTCAACGTCCAGCACTCCGAGGTCCAGGACCACCGGCCCGAGTTCGGCTCCCTCTTCGGCCTCGCCCGCCTCCCGATCGGCCACTTCACGCTGGAGCCGGTCGGCACGATCACGGGCATCGAGTGGTGGATGCGGCTGCGCACCGCCGAACTCGAAGGCACGATCACCACGACCGCGGGCACCCTGAAGCTCCGGGCCTTCGTCCACTCCACCAGCGATCTGCTCGCCGTGGAGGTGTCCCCGAGCACGGGCGAGCGCGACTTCCGCTGGGTGTTCCACCCGGCCGACGCGATCAGCCCGCGCGCCGCTTTCAAGCCCCTCCCGGACGGTTACACCGGCAACCCGCCCGCGGAGACCGAGCAGCACGGCGCGATCACCGCGGCCGTCCAGCCGCTGCTCGCGGGCGGTCAGCACGTCACCGCATGGCGGGAACGCACCAGGGGCACCAGCCGTACCCTCTACGTCACGGTCACGCACTCCCACCCGAGGACGACGGCCCGTGACCGCGCGCTGCGTACCGTCAAGACCGCCTCGGTGCACCCGTACGGTCAGCTGGCCGCGCCCCATCGCACCTGGTGGGACCGGTTCTACCGGAAGAGCTTCCTGTCCCTGCCCGATGCCCGGCTGCAGCGCTTCTACTGGATCCAGCTGTACAAGACGGCGTCGGCGGCCCGCAAGGACGCACCCGTGATGGCGACCTCCGGCCCCTGGCTGGAGCCCACGCCCTGGCCGAACACCTGGTGGAACCTCAACGTCCAGCTGGAGTACTGGCTGATCCACGGCTCCAACCACCTGGAGCTGGACGCCGTCACCCGCGCTCTCAGCGAGTTCCGGGACCAGCTCTCCCGCGAGGTCGCCGCCCCCTACCGGGCCGACTCGGCCGGCATCCCCCGGACCACCGACCCCCACCTGGTCAACGGCGCGTCGGTCACCGACGGCGGCTACGGCGTCGGCATCCCCGGCCAGGACCCGCCCACCCCCGAGGTCGGCAATCTGACCTGGGCGCTGCACAACGTGTGGCTCTCCTACCGCCACACCATGGACGAGTCGATCCTGCGCGACACGCTCTTCCCGCTGCTGCGCAAGGCCGTCAACTACTACCTGCACTTCCTGACCCCGGGACCTGACGGCAGACTGCATCTCCCGGCCACGTTCTCCCCCGAGTACGGGGTCAACGCCCCCGACTGCAACTACGACCTGATGCTGCTGCGCTGGGGCTGCCGCACCCTGCTCGACTCGGCGGAGCAACTGGGCGTCCACGACCCGTTGACCGCCCGCTGGCAGGAGGTGCTGGCCAGGCTCGCGCCCTATCCCGTCGACGCCAACGGGTTCATGATCGGCGCGGGGGTTCCGTTCGCCATGTCGCACCGCCACTACTCGCACATGCTCGCGGTGTACCCGCTGTACGAGCTGACGGGTGCGACGCCCGACGAACGCGTGTTGATCGAGAAGTCCCTCGCCCACTGGGTGGGCTTCGAAGGCGCCCTGCAGGGCTACACGTTCACCGGGGCCGCGTCGATGTCCGCACTGCTCGGCAAGGGCGAGGACGCGCTGAAGTATCTCGGCCAGCTGATGAGCCGGTTCATCCAGGCGAACACCATGTACAAGGAGTCCGGTCCGGTCATCGAAACCCCGCTCTCGGCGGCCCAGTCGCTGCACGACATGGTCTGCCAGTCATGGGGCGGCACGATCAGGGTCTTCCCGGCCCTGCCCGCCGCCTGGCGGGACATGACCGTCCACGACTTCCGTACCCAGGGCGCGTTCCTGCTCAGTGCGGTACGCGAAGAGGGCCGGACCCGCTGGGTGCGGCTGACCAGCGAGGCGGGCGCGCCCTGCGTCGTGCGCCATGGCATCGAGGGTCCGATCGAGATCCGGGACCGGCACGGACGCCCGCTGCGTCACGAGGAGACGGCCGACGAAACGGTACGTATCCATCTCCGCAAGGGCGACTCCGCGCTGATCACGGCCCGGGGCGACCGCCCGGACCTGACCATCCGCCCGGTCACGGCGAACGCGCCCGCGCCACGCTGGGGCCTGCCGGGCTGAGCCCGGCCCGGGAGCCCGGCACCTTCCCTGGCTCCCGGCTCCGTGGGCAGATCTCAGCGACTCAGGTGGCGTACGGCGTACGAGCGCCAGGGCCGCCACCGCTCCGACTCCGGCCTCCCGTCCGGATCCACGTCGGGGTCACCGAGCGCCCGCATCCTGATGAGCGCTGCTGCGACCGGACCGATCCCCAGCCGCAGCAGGGCCTGCTCGGCCTCCTCCCGGTCCGCGCCCGCGTCGAGCCGTACGTCCCCGTCGGCGAGCGCGGCCGCCAGTGCCCGCAGCACCGGCTCGTCCACCGCGCCGGCCAGCGCCCCGGGCTCGGGGAACACATGCGTGAGCCCGCCGCAGGGGATGTCGAGGACCTTTCCGTACGTCTCGACCAGCCGCTCCGCCCCGGCCCTGCCCACCAGCGTCCGTACGGCGAACTCCTCGGGGTCCGCGGCTCCCGGTGAGCGCAGCCCGGGGCGGGCGGCGACGCCCGGTGCGAGTGCCGGATCGGCGGCGAGCCGCTCGTCGACGGCGCAGGGGTCGGCGTCCAGGTCGAAGAGCCGCCGCAGCCGCTGCACGGCCGTCGTCAGATCCCGCAGGTCCGTGAGGTGGATCCGGGCTTCCAGCCAGGACCCGGCGGACCGCTCGTCCACCGCCACGATGCCGGTGCCGTAAGGCAGTCGCAGAGTGCGCCGGTAGGTTCGGGCCCCGGGCTCCCCGCTGACCTCCTCGATCCGGGCGAGCACCTCACCGGCCAGGAGGTCGAAGACCTCGCGGACGGCGTACGGCCGCCGGTGCGCGAGCCGTAGCGGGATCCCGGTGGTGCGGGCCTCCCGTACCCCGGCTCCCAGCCCCGTTCCGCCCTCGGTCCGCAGCGCACTCGGCGTACGGGCGTAGATCTGCCGGATCGTGTCGTTGAACTGGCGCACGCTGGAGAAGCCGGACGCGAAGGCGATCTCGGTCACGGGCAGCACGGTCGTCTGGAGCAGGACCCGCGCGGTGTGGGCCCGCTGGGCGCGGGCGAGCGCGACGGGTCCGGCGCCCAGCTCCGCGTTGAGCTGCCGCTGCACCTGGCGTGAGCTGTATCCGAGCCGGTGGGCGAGACCGGGCACACCCTCCCGGTCGACCACGCCGTCGCCGATCATCCGCATGGCGCGGCCGACGACATCGGCCCGCACGTTCCAGTCGGCCGAGCCGGGCACGGCATCCGGTCGGCAGCGCCTGCACGCCCGGAAGCCGTTGCCCTGGGCGGCGGCCGCGGTCGGGAAGAAGCGGACGTTCTTCCGCTTGGGAGTGACGGCGGGGCAGCTCGGCCGGCAGTAGATGCCGGTCGTTTCGACGGCGAAGAAGAACTCCCCGTCGAAACGGGCGTCGCGGCTGCTCACCGCCTCGTATCTGGTCCGTTCGTCCATCACACCGTCCAGTGTGCGGCACCCCCGGACAGCACACTGGCGGCTTTCGGACATCGACCGGGCGGCTGCGCCCTACCGGACCCGGCCCCGCTTCGCGTCCATGGCAGCCCGGCCCTCGGCCCCCTTGCGCTTCCATTCACGCAGTATTTCGGACCGCACCCGGGCATCCGTCTTGGCGACGATGCGCTGGTTCTCACGGAGAAGCTTGCGGAAGCTGTCGAGGCGCCGCTCGGGCAGCGAACCGTCCTCGATCGCGGCGAGCACCGCGCAGCCGGGCTCCGACCGGTGGCCGCAGTCGTGGAACCTGCACTGCTCGGCCAGCTCCTCGATCTCGGAGAAGACCTGGCCGACGCCGGTCTCCGCGTCCCAGAGGCCGACCCCGCGCAGGCCGGGGGTGTCGATCAGCACGCCTCCGGAGGGCAGCACCAGCAGATTACGGGTCGTGGTGGTGTGCCGGCCCTTGCCGTCGACATCACGGGCGGCCTGCACCTCCATCACGTCGCGGCCGAGCAGGGTGTTGGCGAGGGTCGACTTGCCCGCGCCGGACGCCCCGAGCAGCACGCTCGTACCGCCGGAGACGATGGCGGCGAACACATCGAGACCCTCCCCCGAGGCAGAACTGACGGGCAGCACCTGCACCCCGGGGGCGATGGCCTCGATGTCCTGGACGAGGTACGACAGCGTGGCGGTGTCCGGCACCAGATCGGCCTTGGTGAGCACCACGATCGGCTGGGCGGCGCCGTCGGCGGCGGACGTCCCGTCCCGCAGCAGCGCATCGCCGCCGGCACTGGACATGGCGAGCGCGAGGAAGCGCTCCACCCGCCCCAGGTCCAGTTCCACGGCGAGCGAGACACAGATGGCGATGTGGTCGACATTGGTGGCGAGCACCTGCCCTTCGGAGCGCTGCGACGAGGTCGAGCGGACGAAGGCCGTACGCCGCGGCAGCAGCGCCCGTACGAACTGCGGATCACCGTCGGGATCGACGGCGACCCAGTCGCCCGTGCACACGATCCGCATCGGATCGCGCGGAACGACGAACGCGGTGTCGGCGCGGAGCGTGCCGTGCGCGGTGACGACATCGCACTGGCCGCGGTCCACCCGCACCACGCGTCCGGGCAGCAGCCCCTGTTCGGCGTACGGAGCGAATGCGGCGGCCCAGTCGTCGTCCCAGCCGTACGGGGACAGCGAATGCGACGCGGAGAGGCCCTGAAGAGAGGAGGAGAAGGACGGAGAGGACCAGGAGGTCGGGAAAGACAAGGGAAACCCTTCAAAGGGTGGCCCCGGCAACGCGCCTTCGGGCGCGAGAAGTTGAGTGAAGGTCAGCCGACGGCCACAGGGGTGGGAACGATGCTCTTCCGGTTGTGGGCAGCGCCCATCGCAACGACAGTCATCAATGTCCTCACCTCCTGGTTCAAGCGCGGGTCGACACCGGCCGACGGCTCCTGTCCGCCGTCCGGAACGCGTCACACCTTAGCCCCCGGCCCACAGGTGACGTCAACACATTTGATTCACGGCGCTCTCAGGCTGCGACGAGGAGAGCACCTCGACCGCACTTCTCCGAGATATCCGTAGATCTCCCTCGATCAGGTGATACACATGCACAACGACCGGTCCCAGGCCGTTAGGGTGCCGAGCATGACCTCACCCCAGACCGCCACCGGCACGTTCACACAAGCCCGGTTGGGCACGATCGCACTGATCGGGTGGAGCGGCCGACACCCCGACGGCGGCCCCGATGCCGCCTTCCTTCTCGTCTACTCGCTCGGCGACGGGACGGACGGCCCGGCCGCCGGTGAGGCTGCCATGCGCGTGGCCCTGGACCGCAGCGGACTGCCGGTCGGCGCCGGTCCGGTGTACGCGGCCGAGACCCCCGGCCTTCCGGTGAAGCTGCTCGTCCAGGCCGGCCAGGCGGTCCTGACGCTGCCTCACTTCACCGCCCAGTACCCCGTGCCGCCCGAATGGCTGGCCGCGGCCGAGGAACGGGGCGAGGTGAACGCGATGTTCGCCACGCGTCCCTGGCCAAAGGGCGCGCCCGGCCGGCCGGTCAGTGAGGAACTGCTGCGGTCGTTCGCAGCCGACGAAGAGGTCGTCATGACCTCCGCGCACTGCGTCCTCCCGGTGCGCAGCCTGGGCTGATCCGCCACCGCACACGGCGATGCCCACCGCCCCCCGTGGAGCGGTGGGCATCGCCGTGTGCGGGCCCCGGGCACTGCGCCCCGGACACCACGCGGCCGTGCCGCCGCACACCGGCGTGCCGGTGATCACGGAGGGCGTCCGCCCGCGATCACCGCACTGGACCGGATGTCAGTTGTTGCCGGTCCCGTTGCCCGAGAGCACCGGGATGTCGTCGACGAGGTGCGACAGCGCCTCGTCGCCCTTGGCCTGGGTGGAGTTGTCGGCGCACTGCTGGTTCTGCGGCGAGTGGAGGACGTTGACGTCCTGGACCGCGACCGGCACGAGCAGACCGACCGGAGAACCGGCGTTGGCCTTGAGCGGAACGCCGACGCAGGCCTTGTTCAGCGAGCCCTGGACGAGCTGGACCTGCGGGCTGCCGCCGCCGCGGGTCACACTGTTGCCGAACGAGTCCACGGCGTCGTTGCCGTTGACCGACGTGGTGCCCTCGTCGTTGCCGACCGCCATGGCCGCGGGGGCCACGGCGGCGGACAGGCCCACCAGGGACACGGCCACCGCCGCCCCGGCCATCGTCTTCTTCATCACGCTTCACCTTTCGGAGCGTCCCGTTGTGGAACGTACTGATCAACCCACCACCGAAGCGCGAGTGCCGCAGTGCCACCCAAATGGGTTCGGTCCGGCGTGAGTTCGGCACCCCCTTCTCACCCGTCGACGGTTTCGTCGGAGGTACGGGCGGCGGGGACACGGCTCCCCGCACAGGGGAGGTCCGACCGTGCTGAAGGGCTCTGCTCCGGGCCGCCGTGGGCCGCCTGCCATTCGGCGAGCAGTCGGTCGTAGATGGGTGTGGCGTCCTGTGCGGGCCGTTGCCGGCCGCGGGGCCGCTGGCTGTCGTACTCGTCCATGCAGGGCCCCTACCCGGTGTGACGGGTGACGCCCGCCATCACTACGGCAACCGGCCCAGTCCGCCCGCCCCTTCGAGGGGCCGACGGCATCCCGGACGCACGGCGTGGGGCCGGCGCATCCGAGCCGCCGAAGAACGGCTGCCTCGTGGATGTGCCGACCCCACGGGTGTATCACGCCCCGCGGGCAGGCAGGCTCGAAGCCGCGCGTCGCGCCGTTCTCGGCAGGTCCGAGCAATCAGCGCCGAGCGGCCGGAGCCTCACGGTCCCAGGGCCTCTCGTTCGGATCATGCCGGACTCGATCCGAACGAACGACCCTAGTTGTTGCCGGTGCCGTTGCCGGACAGGATCGGAATGTCGCTCAGGATGTGCGACAGGGCCTCGTCACCCTTCGCCTGGGTGGAGTTCTCCGTGCACTGCTGGTTCTGCGGCGAGGCCAGGACGTTGATGTCCTGGACCGAGACCGGAACGGCACCGAGGACCGAACCGACGTTGGCCTTGGCCGGCAGGGCGACGCAGGGCTTGTTGAGCGAGCCCTGGATGAGGGCGAACTGCGGGCTCCAGTCACCGTGGGTGGCGGAGTTGCCGTACGACTGGACGGCTTCGTTGCCGTTGACCGATGTCGTACCACCGTCGTTGCCGACGGCCATGGCCTGCGGGGCGATCGCGGCGGAGACACCGACGACCGAAGCAGCGACGACTGCCGAGGCCATAATCTTCTTGATCACGAAATAGCCCTTCTGGTTCTTCTCTCGCTCGCCTGTCCGGAGCGCACTGATCAACTCACGGCGAGAGGAACGGTTGTGCCAATTCACTCGAACGATTCTTCTGCCGGCGGACGGTTCGCCGAATGTCCGGCGCCGGAGCAATACCGATGCCCCGGACGAGCCGGGAACACCGTGGCGCGACGGATCAACCGCCGAGCGGCAGACCGCCCATCAGCGGGGCCGCCCCCTTGGCCGCAGCGGTGGCCTGGCCGGTCAGCTTGGTGACGCCGCCGTTCTCCTGCATCGCGTCGGCGGCGCCGCCGACCGGGTCGACGACCGGGTCGACAGCCTGCGGCGCACTTTCCACCACCTGGTTGATGCCGCCGTTGAGGCTGAAACCGGGGGCCGTGGCGGCGGTAACGGCGAAGGCGGGAACAGCCGTTCCGAGAGCGACCACGGAACCGGCAACGAACGCAGCGGACTTCGCGTACTTCACTTTCAGGATCCCTTCTGCAGCGGCATTCGTTTCGGTCGCTTCTCCACGCCGCACCAGCCTTCTTTAGCTGTGACTTCTGCCGCTTTCATCTTGGGTAACGATGCGGTTGCGACACGGCAACTGGACGGGATCGCATTTTCTCGGCCACCACTCGAACGATCGCCGGAAACGGGGAAGGCCCCGGATCGCATCGGATGCGTGCCGGGGCCTTCCGGTCGAGCGTTCGGCGCGACCGACCAGAGATCAGCTGTTGGCGCAGGTGCTGCCGAACGCGGGGTTGAGCAGGCCGATGACGTCGACCGTGTTCCCGCAGACGTTCAGCGGAATGTGGACCGGGACCTGGACGGTGTTTCCGGACAGAACGCCCGGGGAGTTGGTGGCACTGCCATCGGCACCGGAGTCGGCGAATGCGGGCGCGGCGGCACCCATCGCCATCAGGGTTCCGGCGGCGATGGCGGCAACCTTGGTGTACTTCACTTTGATCCCTTTCTTTGACGGAGTCCGGAGCGGCCACGTCTTTCGTGCCGCACGAGCGCGGTCCTGATCACTCGTAGCTCCGCCGCTGCAATTCGTAACGATTTAAGACCGTAGGCGAAACGCTCCGAGAAGAAATTTCTCGAAAAATCGCCCGAATGACGTAACATCGATCGATCGCCGCCGTGGATGAGTTCATCGGAGAATCCGATACGTCCATAGCGGGAAACGACAGCAGCGGGCCCGGGCCGCGCAGAGGAGGAACGTCGGCGACCCGGGCCTGTCACTGCGGCTGGATCAACTGTTGCCGACACCGTTGCCGGAGAGCACCGGGATGCCGCTCAGAATGTGCGAGAACGGTTCGTCACCCTTGGCCTGGGTGGAGTTCTCCGTGCACTGCTGGTTCTGCGGCGAGGCCAGCACGTTGGCGTCCTGGACCGCGACCGGCACCAGGCCGACGAGCGAACCGGCGTTGACCTTGGCCGGCAGGCCGACGCAGGGCTTGTTCAGGCTGCCCTGGACCAGGCCGAACTGCGGGCTTGCGTCACCGTGCGTCTCGGCGTTGCCGAAGGACTGCGAGGCTCCGTTGCCATTGACCGAGGTCGTACCGCCGTCGTCACCGATCGCCATGGCCTGCGTCGCGCCCAGACCGAGGACGGAGGCGGCCACCGCACTCGTAGCCAGAACCTTCTTGATCACGATTAACCCTTCTCGTACTGGATACCCCGTAGCACCGGAGCCCCCTGCCCAACTCGTGACCGGATGTTTGGTTCTCTCCTTTCACTCGAATGCCGAGATCGCACGGACAACAGTACGAATGGGTGTCCCAGCTACCGCCCGAGCATGCGTGTGCCGAAATATTGTGATGGCGTCAACGACTCGCTCAAGCATGTCGAGTCGGGCACCTGAAATACGGGGACCCGTAATCGGAGTGAACACCTGTGCGTAATCCGTCCGAGTGATCACAAGACTTCCACGAATTACGCGTTTCTTCGACACCACCTCCTCGTTATGGGTGTCATCAGGCGTGTGGCTTGGGAGCCCTCGGGGTGATGTCCCCGGTATGAGCCCCATTGTCCGGTGAATGAAGCGCGAGCGATCCGCTCGCGCGAGGTGTCCCTAAGAAAGGGCAATCAATGCGAAAAGCCTTGAGTAAGAGCGTGCTGGTGATGGCTGCGGCGTCAGGCATTCTGACCACGGCCGGCGGATACGCGTTCGCGGACGCCTCCGCCGATGGCGCCGCCGTCGGTTCGCCAGGCGTCGGCTCGGGCAACGCCGTGCAGGTGCCGGTGCACGTTCCGGTCAATGTGTGCGGCAACACGGTGAATGTGATCGGGCTGCTCAACCCCGCGTTCGGCAACAAGTGCGGGAACGGGTCCGGTAGCGGGAACGGCGGTCAGGGCCAGGGGGCGAGCGCCGAAGGCGCCGCGACCCAATCTCCCGGTGTGCTGTCCGGCAACCTCGCCCAGGTTCCCGTGGACGTGCCGGTCAATGCGTGCGGCAACTCCGTCGATGTCGTCGGAGTGCTGAACCCTGCCGTCGGCAACGAGTGCACGAACGAGAGCGGGCCGGGCACCGAGCCGCCGGTGGTCACGCCCCCGGTCACACCTCCGGTCGTGACACCCCCGGTCACTCCCCCCGTGGTCACGCCTCCGGTCACTCCCCCCGTGGTCACGCCTCCGGTCACTCCCCCGGTCGTGACGCCTCCGGTCACGCCTCCGGTCGTGACGCCCCCGGTCACGCCTCCGGTCGTGACGCCCCCGGTGGTCACGCCGCCGGTCACGCCCGTCACCGATGAAGCGCGGCCTGGCAATGACCCCACGGCGACCTCCGGGGGCGGGGTCACCACCGCGCAGCTGGCGCACACGGGTGCCGACACCAACCTGGGCCTGGCCGGCGGGGCGAGCGCCGCGATGGTGCTCGGCGGAGCCCTGCTGCTCCGTCGCACCCGCGCCCGCGCCACGCGGAACTAAGGCACACGAGCCCGGCGTGATCCGGCCGAGAGGCCCTGGGTAGCGGGCGGGAACAGACAGGTGCGTGGGTACAGCCGGGGCTGTACCCACGCACCCTTGTGCGTTCTTCGGAACCTGTCAGGCCCGGGAGAGCCCCGCGCGGTCCGGACAGGCGGCGATCGTGGCGGTCTCGGCCACGTCCAGTGGACGCATCGGCGGGCTCATCACGTGGGTGGCGATGATTCCGCGCAGCATGAGGGCCGTCTTGAACGCGCCGAGGCCTGCGGCGGTGGCCGAGGCCGTGCCGGGACGGGCCGCGCGGACGACGCCGAAGAGCGCGACGAGGCGGTCCTGCTCCGCCGCGGCAGCGGCCCAGTCGCCCCGTACCGCGGCCTCGTGGAGACAGGCCGGCCTCGAAGATGATCGCCTCGGCGACCATGACGGTCGCGAACACCATGACCGGGGCCATGCAGTTGACGGCGACGTGGCGGAGCACGATGTGGCCGCGTCGGGCACCGATGACCTTCTCGGCGGCGACGTAGTCCTCGCCGTACTGGGACAGCACGTTGGCGCGGACCACGCGGGCCAACGAGGAGGTGCAGACGAAGGCGATGGTGAAGATGATCACCGGGATGCTGGTGCCGAAGACCGCGACGAGGACGGCGGCCAGCGCGATCGGCGGGAACGACATCACCACGTCGAACGTGCGCATCACGGACTCGTCGCCGAGTCTGCGCGAGGTGGCGGCGATCGAGCCGAGCAGGGCGCAGGCGGTCGCGCCGAGGCCCATGATCAGCGAGTAGCGCGAGCCGTGCACGACCCGGGCGAAGACGTCCCGGCCGGCCCGGTCGGTGCCGAACCAGTGGGCTGCGTCGGGGGCCTGGACCGGGGTACCGGTGGTCAGTGGGTCCTGGGTGAACAGCGGGGCGAGGACGGCGCCGAGGACGACGACGATCAGTACACCGAGGGCGATGCGGGAGGTGACCGGGAGGGCGCGGAACGCGATGCCCGGTCGGGACAGTTTGTTGGCCAGACGGCCGGTGGCGAACATGTCACACCGTCCTGATGCGCGGGTTGACCAGCAGATAAAGCAGGTCGACGATGACGTTGACCATCAGGAAGGCGATGGCGATGGTCAGTACGGTGCCCTGGACCAGGGCGACGTCGCCTCCGGTGACACCTTCGAGGATGAGTTTGCCCATGCCGGGCAGGTCGAAGATCGCTTCGATGACGACCGCGCCGCTGAGCATGTATCCGACCTTGATGCCGAGCACGGTCAGCGGGGTGACGAGTGCGTTGCGCAGCACCGAGCGGATCACCAGCAGCGGCGGGAGGCCGTTGCCGCGGGCGGTCCGGACGTAGTCGCGGTCGAGTTCGGCGACCATCGAGGTCCGTACGAGTCGGGCGAGGGAGGCGGAGACCGGGAGTGCGAGCGAGATCGCGGGCAGCGCCATGGTGGTGAGCCAGCCGCTGACCGAGTCGGCGGGGCTGGTGTATCCACCGGTCGGGAAGATCCGGGTGTTGAGTGCGAACTGCTGGATGAGCGGCACACCGAGCCAGAACGACGGGATGGCGACCCCGGCCATGGAGAGCACCCGGAACAGCTGGTCGGGCCAGCGGTCCTGGTCGGGATGGGTGGCGGGGACGTATCCGGTGGCCGGGGCGGCATTGCCGGCCATGGCGGTGGAGATGATCTTCTCCGTGTCCAGGGCGTGGTGCAGCGCCTGGCGCACGCGCTTGTCGGCGAACCGCTTGTCGGCGGTGTTGAACATCAGGAAGAGCAGGCCGAAGGACTGCACGGACTCGGTCTTCGAGGAGCCTGCGAGGCGCTTGACGTCGATGTAGGGGACGTCCTCGATGGCCTGGACCCGTCCGGACTCCATGGCGCTGACCCGCGCCGACTGGTCCGACATCAGGCGCCAGATCATCTTCTTGGCCTTGGCCTGGTGGGGGCCGTTGTACTTGTCGTACGCCTCGAAGACGATCTTGTCCTCTCGGGTCGCCTCGACGAACCTGTACGGCCCCGAACCGACCGGCTTGGCGTCGAAGGCCTTGGGATCGGGCTCGACGATCTTCTTCGGGACGATCCGGGCCACGGCTATGCGGGACGGGAAGAGCGCGAAAGGGTACTTGAGCTTGAACTCGACGGTACCGGCGTCGACGGCCTTCACCGTGTCGATGAAGGGCACGAACTGCGCCATCAGCGAGGCGTTCTTCGGGTCCAGGATGCGTTCGAAGCTGAACACCACGTCGTCGGCCGTGACGGCCGACCCGTCATGGAAGGTCGCGCCCTTGCGGAGTGTGGCCCGGTAGGTGGTGGCGTTGATCTTCTTCGGCATCTCGGTGGCGAGCGCGGGACGGGCCACGAGCGTTGCGGGATCGAGATCCACGAGGCCTTCGAAGATGTGCATATTGGCGGCGTACGGAGTCGCGCCCGAGGTGATCTTCGGGTCGAAGCCGGTCGACAGGGGGTACGAGAGACCGGCCTCGATGAGGCCGTTGCCACTGCCCTGGCCCGCCGTGCCGTCGGCGGTCGATGACGGTCCGCCACAGGCGGAAAGGCTCGCCGTGATGGCGGCTGCCGCACCGACGACGCTGGTGCAACGCAGGAAGGTGCGGTGCTCGACACCGGCTGGTCTCAGCTCGGGCACGGGTCCTCCAGGAACGTGGAACGTAGGGGTGGGAACAGGCGTGGGAACGCGGGGATCACGAAGACCAGGAAGCTAAGGCATCAGACGTCAGATGTCTGATGCCTTGATAGCGTGGGAACGTGGCTTGACAATCGAGAGGGGTCAAGAGGTGGGGAGTTCACATATGTCCGGTACGAGGACCGGCCGGCAGCTGCTTCGGCAGGAAGTCGTCGAGGGCATCAAGCGCTACATCCTTGAGAAGCGACTCCGCCCCGGAGATCCGCTGCCTACCGAGCCGGCCCTGTGCGAGGCCCTCGGCGCGAGCCGTTCCAGCGTCCGTGAAGCGGTCAAGATCCTCAACGCACTGGACATCGTGGAGGTACGGCACGGGCACGGCACCTACGTGGGCAGGCTGAGCCTGTCCGCGCTGGTGGAGAGCCTGACCTTCCGTGGCCTGCTCTCCCCCGACGACGACTTCCAGGTGATGGCCGACCTCGTCGACGTGCGCGAGCTCTTCGAGCGCGGGATGGCCGACCGGATCGTCTCGCTGCTCAGCCCGGAGCAGCTCGACGCGCTGGACGCACTGGTCGCCACCATGCGCGAGACCGGCGCGCAGGACGGGCACGGCTTCGTGGCGGCGGACCGGGCCTTCCACGCCCTGCTCGTCGCCCCGCTCGGCAATGACCTCATCGGCCAGCTCTCGATGGCGTTCTGGGACGTGTACACGATCGTCGCGCCCCACCTCGACGGATTCACGCACGCCGACGAGACGGCGACGATCGCGGCGCACCAGAACATCGTGGACGCCGCGCGGGCCGGGGACATCGGCGGCTTCCTCAAGGCGCTGGGCGAGCACTACGCCCCGGTCAGACGCCGGATCTCGGAAGCCCGCGCCCGCGACAACACCTCCGGCTGACCCGACCGCCGCTCCTCCCGGAGCGATGCAGCTCCAGGGCCCCACCGGGGCGGATCCGGGCGGGGTGGGGCCCTTGACGGCCGCCGCGAGGGCTGCCTAGGGTCCGTGTGCCGATAGGACATCTGACGTCTTCTGTCTCGATGTCCAGCGTTCAGCACCGCGGTCGCACCCCAGGAGGGCACCTCCATGCCGTTGACGGACCTCTCACTCGCCGACTGCCTCGATCACCGGCCCGAACTGCCTGTTCCCGCCGGTTTCGACGCCTTCTGGTCGAGCACCCTGGGCGCGACACCCGCGGTCGACGGAACCGGTCCGGCGGGAAAGCCGGTGTTCTCACCCGTCGACACCGGGCTCGACCGGATCCGTACGTACGATGTGACATTGCCCGGCTTCGCCGGGCGACCGGTCCATGGCTGGCTGCACCTGCCCGCCGGATCCACCGGGCCGCTCGGCTGCATCGTCGAGTTCCTCGGCTACGGTCGCGGACGCGGCTTCGCCCACGAGAATCTGCTCTGGGTGTCCGCCGGATACGCGCATCTGATCATGGACACCCGCGGTCAGGGCTGGTCGGCCGCGTCCGGCTCCACCGCCGACACGGACGCCGGCGCCGCAGGCACCGTACCCGGCTTCGTCACCCGCGGCATCGAGAGCCCCGAAACGTACTACTACCGGCGGGTGTTCACCGACGCGGTGCGTTGCGTCGAGGCGATGCGCACCCACCCCGAGGTCGATCCCGACCGGATCGTCGTCACCGGGGTCAGCCAGGGCGGCGGCATCGCCCTGGCCGTGTCGGGTCTTGTGCCGGGGCTGGCCGGAGTGATGCCGGATGTGCCGTTCCTCTGCGACTTCCGGCGGGCCGCGGAGATTTCGGGCCGGTCGCCGTACACCGAGATCGCCGAGTATCCGAAGCTCCACCGCGACCGCGCCGGGACGGTGTTCACCACCCTGGCGCATTTCGATGCCGCACTGCTCGCCACCCGTGCCACCGCTCCCGCCCTGTTCTCGATCGCGATGATGGACGAGATCTGCCCGCCTTCCACCTGCTTCACCGCCTACAACCACTACGCGGGACCGAAGGACGTCCGGGTCTACGAGTTCAACGGGCACGAGGGCGGCGCGGCACATCACCAGCGGGAGCAACCGGCCTGGGTGCGCGCTCTGTTCGCGGGCCCGCCGTCGGGGCGGGTCCGTCATTCCTGACCGGAGGTTCTTCCGTGCGCAGACGATCCATGCTTCTCACCACCGGGGCGGCGGCCCTGGGCACCCAGCTCGGCAGCAGCGCCTTCGCCGCCGCGCGCAGCGGCCCGCTCCTGGACCACGACACTCCGGTGGACCTGGACGGCAGCGGGTACGTCGACCTGTCGGACCGGCTCGGTGCACTCGCCCCGCTCACCACCGGGAACCATCGTCGCCACCTTCCGCACCACCAGCCACAACGAGGCGATGACATTGCTCAGCGCCTCCGACCCGACCGCCCCCTCTTCCAACATCACGCTCAACCTGTCCGGCGGTGCCCTGCAGTTCTCCGTGCGCGACCAGGGCGCCGCACTCATCAATGTCATGACCAGGACACGGTACGACGACGGTCTGCGCCACACCGTCGCCGTCACCGTCGACGCCTCGGGCACCCGGCTCCACGCCGGCGGGCGCACGGTGTTCGAGACGTCCTGGCACTCCTTCTTCGGCCATGCCTCCGGGCCGGCGTGAGCGGCGGCACCAGTGCCGAACTCGTCGCCCGGCTCGGGGAACAGGTCACCGCGTTCTCCCCGAAGGTCGTCTCCATCATGATCGGTACGAATGACATCGCGACGGCCGGCCTCGGCCCGGAGGTCTACCGGGCGAACCTCGTCTCGCTGGTGCGCTCGGTGCGCACACTGCCCGGCGGACCCTTTCCGGTGCTCCAGCCGCCGAACCCGGTCGATCCGGCGAAGTGGCCCGGCAGGGTGGGACTTCCGCAGTACGCGCAGGTCATGGGCGAGGTCGCGGCGCAGGAGAGCGTCGTGTTCGTCGACCACTACACCGACTGGCTGAGCAACAACGGCGGGCAGGTCCCGCTCTCCCCGCTCAACGACGGCCTCCACCCCAACGAGCGGGGCCACCACCGTCTCGCCCTGAAAATGATCAAAGATCTGCGGGTCTTCGACGTCGGCAGCCGGGTCTGCTCGCTGCGCATCCCGTAGCGCGGCACCGGCTGTTCCCCGCGCCCCGCCCGGCGGGCCCCTCCCCGCCTCGCGGGGCGTTCCACCGAGTCTCCGCCCTTCCGAGAAGCACCACTCCTTCCGAGAAGCGAGATCGTCCATGCAGCGGAACGTCTCCGTCGCCCTGCTCAGCGCCGCCATGCTGGTGGCCCCCGCGGCCGGCACCGCCCACGGCGCAGTGCCCGCCCCCGGTGCACTGACCTCCCAGGACCTGACCGTCGACCGGGTGGGCTCGCCCCACTACCGCATCCCGGCGCTCACCACCTCGACGAAGGGCACGGTCCTCGCGGCCTTCGACGCCCGCCCCACCCTCGGCGACCTGCCGAGCAACATCTCCGTCGTGCTGCGCCGCAGCACCGACGGCGGTGCGACCTGGCAGCCGCAGCAGGTGGTCCGCAAGGATGCCGCCCCCCAGGGCTACGGCGACCCGAGCCTGCTCGTCGACCGCACCACCGGCCGGATCTTCCTCTTCTACGCGGCCTCGGTGAACCAGGGCTTCTTCGGCGCGGGCACCGGCAACGACGAGAACGACCCGAACATCATCCAGGCCGACTACAACTACTCCGACGACGACGGGCTGACGTGGACCCATCGCCGAATCACCAAGCAGATCAAGAACCCTGCCTGGGCGGGCATGTCCGCGGCCTCCGGCAGCGCGCCGACTACACGCACATCACCTACGCCTCGTTCGATCTGAAGTGGCTGGGCGGCACCTGCGCGGACATCACGATCACCCGGCCCACGCCCCTGAAGGCGGGCACGGACGCGACGGTGACGGTCCGTCTCGTCAACCGGATGGACGTGCGGCGCGGGGCGGGCACCGTCGATCTGACCGTGCCGTCCGGCTGGACGGCGAAGCAGACGACCGTGCCCGCCCTGAACCCGGGCCAGGGCGCGAACATCAAGGTTCCGGTCACCGTGGCGGCCGGAGCCTCGGGCAGCGCCGCCCTCACCGCGACCTACCGCACGGGCGGGCTCCAGGCGTCAGCCGGCGCAACGGCGACCGTGCCCCCGTAACGGCCTGGTGCACGATGGAGAGTGCTCCAGGCCGTAAGGCCCGAAGCGCCCTTCGGGTGTTCAGCGCACGGACCGTGCGGACGCCGCCGCGGCGGCGGTCAGCTCGGCCATGTCCACGACCCGGTCGGCGGCGCCCGCCACGGCCGGGTCGTGCGTGGCCACGACCGTGACGCAGTGATCCTGCCGGGTGCGTTCGGCGAGCAGTTCGGCCAGCTCGCCGGCCTGCGAGCGGTCGACAGCCGCGGTCGGTTCGTCGACCAGCAGCAGTTTCGGGGAGAGGAAGAGCGCACGGGCCAGTGCGACGCGCTGGCGTTCGCCGCCGGAGAGCTGTTCGGGACGGTGGCGCAGTCGATGGCCGAGGCCCACCCCGGTCAACGCCTCTTCGGCGCGCGAGCGGTGTGCGCGGGGCCGTTCGCCATTGATGTGGGCGGCGGCCAGGAGCTGTTCGACGGCGGCCAGGCCGGAGAGCAGATTGCCGCTCTGGAACATGTAGCCGACGCGCTCCCGGCGCACCTTGGCACGCTGGGCGTCGGAGAGCACGGCGAGGTCCTCACCGTCCAGCAGGACCTGCCCGGCGGTGGGCCGCAGCAGGGCGCCCCCGACGGCGAGCAGCGTGGACTTGCCGGAGCCCGACGGGCCGACGAGGGCGGTCATGCGGCCCGGCTCGAAGGTGGCGTCGAGGCCGTCGAAGACGGTCGTACGGGCATCGGCACGGCCGAACGCGACGGTGACGCCGCTCAGTTCGAGGCTCATCGGTTGGCTCCCAGCATGGTCAGCGGGTCGGCTCTCGTGACCCGGCGCAGGGTCAGGGCGGTGCCCGCGAGGCCGACGGCCGCGACGGTGCACATGGTGGCGGCGAGGGTGGCGGCGGGCAGGCTGAACGGCACCTGTTCACCGACCAGCAGCCCGACCGCTCCGGCCAGTACGGCGCCCGCGGCGGTGCCGAGGACGACGACGAGGGCCGCCTGGAGCACGGTGTGGGCGAGCAGCCGTCGGCGCGAGGCGCCCAGCGCACGCAGCAGGGCGAGTTCGGGCTGGCGCTGCACGGTCCATACGGCGAAGAAGGCGCCGACCACCAGGGGTGCGATCAGGTGGAGGAAGACCTGGATCGAGTTCATGGTGACGCGTTCACCGGTGTAGCCGGGCGCGGCCTCGTACGCCTTCTCCTTGGTGAGCGTGGTGGTGGAATGCCGCGCGTCGAGTTCGGCGGTCGGGGCCTTGGCCGGAGTACGCAGGGCCAGGGCGCTGAACTGGTCGGGGATCGCGACGGCGGACGAGGCCGGCGCACCCGGAGTGCTGAAGCGGATGCGCTGCCAGGTCTTCAACGGCACGTAGGCGACGGCCACATGGCCGTAGCTGGAGCGTTCGGTCGCTCCGACGACGTGCAGCCTGATGCCGAGCCGGTCGATGACCAGGGTGTCTCCGACGCGTACGCCCTCGTCGGCGAGCTTGGCGGACATCACGAGGCTGTCCGCCGCCGCGTGCGCGAGGCCCTGGCCCCGGGTGACGGAGGGGCTGAGGAAGGAGTCGGGCTCGACTCCGAAGGCGGCGAGATCGACCTCGGTGCCCCGGTTCGTCGTACCGCGGGCGATGGAGACGCCCAGCGGGGTCGCGTCGGTGTTCGCGTCCTTGCGCCAGGCGGCGGCCGTCCTTTCGTCGAGGAGGCTGCGGGCGAACTGGTCGGACCGGGCGTCGGAGGAGAACACCAGCTGCGAGACCGGAAGCCGGCGCAGCGCGGAGATGGTGTCGTCGCCGAGGCCGGTGGTGAAGCCGGAGACGATGCCCACGAGTGCGGCGACCAGCACCACGACGGACCCCATGAGCAGAAAGCGCCCTCGGGCGGCGCGCAGCTCCAGCAGAGCGAGGAACACAGCGGTTCCCTTCGATGGACGTCAGGGACGATGTGTCGCCAACATAGATGATGGGGACGCGGCGTCGCCAAGTGGGGGTCGACAGGGCGCCGGGGCTTCTAGACTGGGCCCGTGCCCAGGATCAGAGCCGCCACGGTCGTCGAGCACCACGCCCAGCAGCGGCTGGCCCTGGTGCGGGCGGCGCGCGAACTGCTGGAGGGCGGCGACGCCGAGAACGTGACCTTCACGGCGGTCGCCAGGGCCACCGGCCTGGCCCGCAACAGCCTGTACAAGTACTTCCCCGGCCGCCCCGAGCTGCTCGCGGCCGTCGTGGAGGACGCGATGCCGCGCTGGACGGACGCCATCCGGGCCGGAATGTCGGCGGCCGGTACGCCCGAGGAGAAGATCGCCGCCTATGTGTCGTCCCAGCTGGAGCTGGTGCGCAGCGGTGAACACCGGATCGCCCAGGCGCTGGCCGGGGTCCGGGACGCGACGGTGGTGCGGGAGAGCGCGGTGCGGGCCCACCGGGAGCTGCTCACCCCGCTGATCGACGCGCTCACCGACCTGGGCGAGGAGGATCCACGGCGCACGGCGCTGCTGCTGCAGGGGATCGTCAACGCCGCCACGACGGCGATCGAGTCGGGCGACGACCATGCGGCGGTGACGGAGCGGGCGGTACGGATGGCGGTCACCGCGATCACGGGGGCCGGCGCGCGGCGGTGACGGGGGCGACCTCGGGTCGCCCCCTCACCGGCCACCCCCACCGGACCGATGCCGGTTCCAGGAGGCCGGCGCCCGACGGCCGGGCGGTCCAGGGCGTGACGACGTCCGGCCACCGGACTTCCGCGGGTCCTGGGCGACCGGCCCCGGGTCACCCGTTACCGGTCGGCCACCGGCTCCAGCCGGGTGCGGATGCCGTCGAAGTGGGTGCGCATGGCACGCACCGCGCGTTCTCCGTCGGCCGCCGCGACCGCCGCGACGATCTCCCGGTGCTGCGCACAGGTGGTGGCAGGGTCCTGATGGCCGTCGTCGAGGTCTTCGCGGACCCGGTCCATGGCCGCCCAGAAGGCGTCCAGCACCTCACTGAGCAGATGGTTGTCGAGCGAGGCGTAGAGCGCGAGATGGAAGGCGCGGTCGGTGTCGCGCGCCACCCGGCCGCCGTCGCGCGCCTCCTCCTCCATCCGCGCGACCAGGCCACGCAGCACTTCGAGGTCCTCGTCGGGGACACCGGCCGAGACGGACCCGATCAGGCCCGCCTCCAGGGCCTCCCGCACCTTCATCAGCTCGTGGAGGCCCGGTTCGCCCTGCCGGTGACGCACGGCCGCACGGAAGGCGAGCCCCTCGGCGAAGGGTGACAGGGAGAGCGAGCCGACGAAGGTGCCGGTGCCTCGGCGGATCTCCACGACGTTGACGGCCTGGAGCGCCTTGAGGGCTTCCCGCACCGACACCCGCCCGACGCCGAAGAGTCCCATCAGCTCCGCCTCGGTGGGCAGGGCGTCGCCGGGGGCGAGTCTGCGCTCCAGGATCAGTTCCTTGAGCCGGCGCTCCATGTCCTGAGCCATGGTGGGGCGGACCACAACGTCCTCCTGAGGTGCGATTGCCCCTTGACCGGTCGCGGGAGCATCTGTTTAAGGTGAGGCCAGACATAGGACATCTTACGTCTCATGTCTCGATCCTGTAGCCGCTCCGGGCCACGGATCGGCGTTTCCACCGAGCTGGAGAGCCCTCACATGCCTCTGACCGCACCGCTGCACGGCGTCGTCCCGCCGGTCTGCACCCCGCTCGACTCCCGGGGGGAGGTCGACACCTCGTCCCTCGCCCGGCTCGTCGAGCATCTCGTCGCCGGTGGGGTGCACGGGCTGTTCGCGCTCGGCTCCACCAGCGAGGTCGCCTACCTCACCGATGAGCAGCGCGCCACGGCACTGGAGACCGTGGTCGACGTGGCCGACGGCCGCGTTCCGGTGCTCGCCGGTGTCATCGACACCACCACCGCGCGCGTCGTCGAGCACGCCAGGTCCGCCGCGGAACTGGGCGCGGACGCCCTGGTCGCGACCGCACCGTTCTACACCCGCACCTATGGCAAGGAGATCGCCCAGCACTTCCGGCGGCTGCGCGCGGCGGTCGATCTGCCGCTGTTCGCGTACGACATCCCGGTCGCCGTGCACAGCAAGCTCTCCGCCGCGCTCGTGCGCGAGCTCGCCGAGGACGGCACGCTGGCCGGCCTGAAGGACAGCAGCGGCGACGAGGGCGGACTGCGCCGGCTGCTCGTCGAACTGGGCGGACGGGGCGGGCGCAAGGAGGGCCCGGCGCCGCGATTCAGTGTGCTCACCGGCTCCGAGCTCACCGTGGACGCCGCCCTGCTGGCCGGGGTCGACGGTGTCGTACCGGGCATCGGCAACGTCGATCCGGCCGGCTACGTGCGGCTGTACGACGCCGCACGGGCCGGGAACTGGGCACTCGCCGCGAAGGAGCAGGAGCGGCTCGTCGAGCTGTTCGGCATGGTCGACGTCGGGCCGGAGGCGGACATGGGCCGCAGTTCCTCGGCGCTCGGCTCGTTCAAGGCGGCGCTCCACCTGCTCGGCATCATCGAGTGCGGCGACACCGCCTTCCCCCAGATCCGGCTGAGCGCCGAGTCGGTCGGCCTGGTCGCCCAGCGCCTGCGCGCCGCCGGTCTGCCGCCGGTCCGATGAGTTCCGCCACCTCGCCCGGCGGCACCGGCGCCCCCGTGATCGGCCTCGACCTGGGCGGCACGAAGATCGCCGCCGCGCTCTTCGGCGCGGACGGCGCGGTGCTGGCCCGGCACACCAGGCCCACCCCGGCCCTGGAGGGCGCGACCGCCGTACTGGACGCGCTCGCCGGGGCCGCCGCCACCGTCGATCCCGGGCGGCTGGCAACGGCGCTCGGGATCGCGGCGGCCGGGGTCGTCGATCCCCGTACCGCCGTGATCACCAGCGCCACCGATTCCATCCGCGGCTGGGCGGGCACCGCGCTGGGCGCCGGCCTCGCGGACCGTACCGGGCTCCCGGTGGCGGTGCCGGAATGATTCCGGTGCTCTCGGTGGTCGCCGGACTCGCGCTCGCCGCGTTCGCCGTACAGCTCGGCGGCAAACGGGGCTGGGTGCTGTATCTGTCGATGATCGTGACGCTGTTCTTCGCGTTCCTGTACTCGTGGCCGATCCAGGCGCTGCTGCCCACGTATCCGAAGACCGAACTCGGCTACACCACCGGCCAGGTCACCGATGTGCTGTACTTCGCGGGCTTCGGCACCATGGTCGGCTGCTGGACCGCGGGCTTCCTGGGCGACCGGATCGGTGCGAAGAAGGCGTACGCGCTGACGCTGCTGGCCTCGCTGGCCTTCGTCTGTCCGGTCTTCGCCGTTCACGACGATCTGCTGCTGCTCGGCATCCTGCTCTTCCTGCTCCAGGCGACCAGTTTCGGCATCTCCGGACTGCTGCCCCGGTACATCGGCGGGCACTTCCCGACCGCGAGCCGGGGCGCCGCGCTCGGCTTCACTTACAACGTGGGAGCACTGGGTGGTGCCGTGGCCCCGGTCCTGGGCGCGCACCTGGCGTCCGGGATGGATCCGGGACAGGCGCTGGCCGTGCTCACGTTCGCCGGCACGGTGATCGTGGTGCTGCTGGTCGGGTTCGATGTGCCGGCCCGGCTCAACCAGCTGACCGACCCGGAGGCGGAGAGGGACCACCTCGCGGCACCGGTGGAAGCAGAGCGGGGCGCGTACGCCCGGACCGACGTCGGCCGAGGCACACCGTGCCCCTCGCCGCGGACGCCGGACGCACCCCCGCCGCAGCCCTCAGGCATGGAAGTGCGTCAACGACTCCACCACTCACCGCGGCTTCGCGGACACTGAATCGCGGCCGCAGTGGGACGCCATGCGTCCCTCTGCGGACGGCCCACCTCAGGCGGCGATGCGTTCGAAGACCGCGGCAAGGCCCTGCCCGCCGCCGATGCACATGGTCTCCAGGCCGTAACGGGCCTCGCGGCGATGCAGTTCACGGGTGAGCGTGGCGAGGATGCGGGCGCCGGTGGCACCGACCGGATGGCCGAGGGAGACGCCGGAGCCGTTGACGTTGATGCGCTGCTCGTGGTCGATGTCACCGAGACCCAACTCACGGGTACAGGCGATCACTTGGGCGGCGAATGCCTCGTTGAGCTCGATCAGGTCGAGGTCGGCGAGGGTGAGTCCGGCACGGTCGAGGGCGGCTCGGGCCGCCGGGACGGGACCGATGCCCATGGTCGCGGCGGGTACCCCGGCGCGGGCGAAGGAGACCAGTCGGACCAGCGGGTCGAGGCCGAGCCGTTCGGCGGTGGCCGCGCTGGTCACCAGGCAGGCGGCGGCCGCGTCGTTCTGCCCGCTGGCGTTGCCCGCGGTGACGGTCGCCCCGGGGTCGGACTTCGCCATGATCGGGCGCAGCGCGGCGAGTTGCTCGGCGGTGGTGTCGGGGCGGGGATGCTCGTCCGCGGTCACGAGCGTCTCGCCCTTGCGGGTCCGTACGGTGACGGGGACGGTCTCCGCGTCGTACCACCCCTCCGCGGCGGCCCGGCCGGCGCGCTGTTGCGAGCGCAGCGCGAGCGCGTCCTGGTCGGCGCGGCTGATGCCGTAGGCGCGGCGGACGTTCTCGGCGGTCTCGATCATCCCGCCGGGCACGGGGTGGTTGACGCCGCCCGCGGTCACCCGGCCCCTGGCCAGCGCGTCGTGGAGCTGGAGGCCGGGGCCCTTGATGCCCCAGCGTCCTTCGTGCGTGTAGTACGGGGCGGCGCTCATCACGTCGACACCGCCCGCGATGACGACATCGCTGAAGCCCGCCCGGATCTGCATCGCGGCGTCGAGGACGGCCTGGAGGCCGGAGCCGCAACGGCGGTCGACCTGGGAGCCGGTGACGGTCTCGGGCAGCCCGGCGTCGAGGGCCGCGACCCGGCCGATGGCGGGGGCCTCGGCGGACGGGTAGGAGTGCCCGAGGACGACCTCGTCGACCGCCGCCGGGTCGATCCCGGTGCGGGCGACCACCTCGGCGATGACGCGAGCCGCGAGCGCGGCCGGGGTCTGCTGGGCGAACACTCCGCCGAAACGGCCGATGGGGGTGCGCAGCGGTTCACAGATGACGACATCGAGCTGCTGGTCGGGCACGGCGTGACCTTTCGGTGATGAGGGGCGTCTTCGCCCTTTCGATGACGTGTGGCGCATGTCGCCGACCCTCGCACCCGGCGACCGAGTCGGTCCGATATCCGGTACGTCACTCCCGGCCGGGTCGCCGGCCGCCGGACGAACCCCAGGTCGAGCGAGCCGTCCGCGACCCGGTCGAGCGCGACGTCGGCGTCTGTCCGCCCCTTCATGACCCGTTCGAGGGCGGGGTGGGCGGCGCGTACGGCCCGGGTGAGGAGCGGCAGGGTCTCGTGGCTGGAGGCGTCCGCGAAGCCGATGGTGACCCGCCCGAAGCGCAGTTCCTCCGCCACGGCGACGAACGCGGACGGATGACGCAATTCCATGTCCGCCCCTTCGGTCACCGGCCCCACCGATGGGTTTCATTGATCAGACGTCTTGATCGGACCCTAATTCGATATCGGACGGCGATCAATGGCCGCTGACACGGTGCCGCCGCCGACCGTGGCCGAACTGCGGCTGCCGCGCGAGGACATGGGCCCGGACCGCGTCTATCTTCGCTGGGGACGGATCACATGTCACACCCCGAGAGGACCGCAACCGCCATGCGTATCAGGATCGTCGGCGCCGGGGCCATGGGCCGCGGCATCGCCCAGTGGGCGGCGACCGCCGGACACACCGTCGAGCTGTGCGACGTACGGACGGAGGCGGTGACGGCCGCCGTGGACTTCGTACGGTCCATGCTCGAACGAGCCGTACAGAAGGGCCGGATGTCCGCCGAGGCCTCCGCAGCCGCCCTGGAGCGGCTGATCCCGCTGGACGACCCGTGGGTGGCGGGCCCGGACGTGGAACTGGTCGTCGAGGCCGTGCGGGAGGACCTCGACACCAAGACGGAGGTCTTCGGCCGGCTGGAGCGGGCCCTGCCCACGACGGCCGTCTTCGCGACCAACACCTCCTCCCTGTCGGTCACCCGGATCGCCGCGGCGCTGAAGGACCCGACGCGCCTGGCCGGGCTGCACTTCTTCAATCCGGTGCCGCTGATGAGGATCGTCGAGGTGGTGCCCGGCGCGGCCACCCGCCCGGAGATCCCGCCCGCCCTCACCGCCCTCGTCGAGAGCTGTGGACACCGTGCGGTCACGGTCGCCGACACCCCCGGCTTCCTGGTCAATCACGCGGGCCGCGGCCTGGTGACCGAGGCCCTCGCACTCCTGGAGGAGACCGTCTCCGACCCGGCGGGCATCGACCGGATCGCCCGCGAGGTGCTCGGGCTGCGGATGGGCCCGTTCGAGCTGATGGACCTCACGGGTCTGGACGTGACGGCCACGGTGATCGATTCGATCTGGACGGGGTTCCGGTACGCGGACCGGCTCCGCCCCTCCTACCTCACCCCGAACCGGGTGGCCGCCGGGCTGCACGGCCGCAAGACCGGGCGCGGCTGGTACGCGCACGGCCCCGAGGCACCCGGCCCGGCCCCGGAGCCGCCCGTCACGGGCAACGCCTACCGCCCGGTGTTCGTCCACGGCGCCGCACCGCAGGACCAGGACGCGACCGCGCTGCGCGCGGCGCTGACCGCGGCGGGCGCCGTCGTCGAAACGGGCACGGAGCCGTCCGCCGACGCCCTCGTACTCGTTCCGGTCTGGGGCACCACGGTGGCCTCCGCGGTCGCCGCGCACCGGCTGCCCGCGGGGCGCACCTTCGGCGTGGATCCGCTGCCCGCGGCCGGCCGGCGCCGGGTGCTGGCCGTGACCCCGGCAGCGGAGCCGTCCGCCGCGCGCGACGCCCGCGCCGTGCTGTCCCGCGCCGCGGACGGCGACGCCGCGTACGCGGTCTCGGTGGTGCGGGACACGGCGGGCTCGGTCGCTCAGCGGCTGCTCGCCTCGATCGTCTCGGTCGCGGCATCGATCGCGGAGCGCTCCATCGCCACCCCTGCCGACATCGACCTGGCCGTGACGGCCGGGCTCGGCTACCCCGTCGGCCCGCTGGCCTGGGGCGACCGGATCGGTGCCGGGCGGATGCTGGAGCTGCACCGGGCACTGCACCGCACGACGGGCGACCCGCGTCACCGCCCGAGCCGCTGGGTGACCGAACGCGCCCAGCTCGGTCTGGCGCTGACCGACCCGGGCGCATCGCCCGCCGACTGCGCGGCGAGCACCCCGTCGCAGTGACGGCGGGGCGGTGCCGCCCGCCACGACGCGGGTCCGTGCCGCCCGCCACGACGGCGGGGCGGGGTGAGAGGCAGGGCGGGCCCGCCGGGGAATCATGGTCCCGGCAGGCCCGCCCGCGGACCGCCCACGCCGACGAAGGCCCCGCAGCTCCCGCGTCCCCGAACGTCCTGCGGTCCCACGGTCCACCGTCCATGTCCGTTTTCTACAAGACCCGTGACGGTGGCCGCCCTAGGGTCGGAGCATGACTCCACGCATGGACGCGATCGGCATCATCACCGCGGATCTGGCCGCATCGCTCACCTTCTACCGACGGCTCGGACTCGACATCCCCGCCGACGCGGAATCCGCACCCCATGTCGAAGTGACGCTCCCGGGCGGACAGCGTCTGTTGTGGGACACCGAGGAGGTCACCCGCTCGTTCGATCCCGAATGGTCCCCGCCGCACGGCGGGGAACGCCTCTCACTCGCCTTCCTCTGCGACAGCCCGGCGGAGGTGGACTCGGTGTACGACGACCTGACCGGCGCCGGGTACCGAGGGCATCTGAAGCCGTGGGACGCGGTGTGGGGGCAGCGCTACGCGACGGTCCTCGACCCGGACGGCTGCGCGGTGTCGCTGTTCGCCTCGAACGGCTGAGCCCGGTGCCCGTCCGGGCGCCTCACGAGGGCGCCAGGTGGGCGGTCAGGGTGGTCCCGGCCAGGTCGCGCATCTCCCGTGCGAGATGGGCCTGGTCGGTGCAGCCCGCCGCGACCGCCGCCTCGGCGTAGGGCGTTCCGGACCGGGCGAGGGCGAGCGCACGCTGCAGCCGCAGGATCCGGCCAAGCGTCTTGGGCCCGTAGCCGAAGGCCGCGAGTGACCGACGGTGCAGCTGCCGTGCGCCGAGGCCCACCGTCCGCGCGATGTCGGCGACGGACCAGCCGTCACCGAGCTGCGTGGCGACGGACCGCATCAGCGGGTCCGGCGCGGCCGTGTCGACCGCTCGACGCAGCGCGACGGTCTCCAGCCCGGCAGCGGGGTCGGGGGCCTGTGCCAGACGCTCGGTGAGTTCCCGGACCAGCGCGCCCGGCCACAGGTCCGCGAGATCGACCCGGCGGTCGCGCAGTTCGTGCGCCGGCGCACCCAGCAGCGCGGGGGCCGTGCCGGGTGCGAAGCGGATTCCGGTGTACCGCCCGCCGGGCCCGACGGCTGCCGTCGTCGCACGGGTGTCGGGTCCCGCGACGAGCAGCCGTCCGTCGATCCAGAGCAGGTCCATGCAGCCGTCCGGCAGCACCGCATGGGCCGATCCGTCCGGCACGCCCAGCGTCCACAGGGTCGCGCCGTCGAACCTCGACGCCCACTCTTCGTACCTGTCGCCCATGCCTCACACGCTCATCTCGTCGGCGGACGGGATCGGCTTCCCGGGCGCGGTCATCACGGCACCGATGGAGTTCATCGCCGACAGCGGCGCGACGGCCACGGTCGAGGTCGACCGCCGTACGCCCGGCGCGCACCTCGTCGCTCTGCGCGACGACAACACCCCTGCACCCCCGGGGATTCCGGCGCCCATGATCCCGGCCACAGCGCCCTCACCGGCCGCAGCACCCTCACCGACCGCGCCACCCGCATCCGCCGACCAGTCGGCGGACATCCTCACCCGCCGGACGAGCCGTCCGGCCGGTCCGGCCGGTCCGGCTCCTTGTCGCGGCTCGGCTGCAGCCGGGACTTCACGTCGTCCGGCGGCAGGAATCTCGACCAGCGTTCCGGGAACTCGGACGGCATGTAGGGGCTGCCGCCGCCGTCGTCCTCCCCGTCGTCGTCCAGGTCGCCGTCCTGGTTCTCCGCCTGCGTCCGGGCCACGAACTCCGCGGCCTGGGCCGCCCGTACCCGGTCGTTGGCCGCGCGCGCTGCGGCCGTCGCCAGGGAGGGCCACACCCGGTCGATGGCAGCATTGACCGCCGCCCCCACCAGCACCGCGAACGCGGAGATCCCGATCCACAGCAGGACGGCGATCGGCGCGGCCAACGAACCGTAGATCGTGGGCCCCTCGACCGTACTGGTGAGGTAGATCCGCAGCAGGAAACTGCCGAGCACCCACATCGCGAGCGCCACCAGCGCCCCCGGCACGTCCTCGATCCACGGCGAACGGACCGGCACGGACACGTGGTAGAGCGTCGTCAGGAACGCGATCGACAGCAATATCACCAGCGGCCAGTACAGCACGCTTATGAGCTCGGTGCCCCAGGGGATGAACTCCACGACCCTGTCCGGGCCGACCACGAGCAGCGGGAGCACGACGGCGCCGAGCAGCAGCGCGACGACGTACAACAGGAAGGAGAGCAGCCGCGTCTTGACGATGCCGCGCTGGCCGTCGAGGCCGTACATCACCGTGATCGTGTCGATGAAGACGTTGACGGCGCGGGAGCCGGACCAGAGCGCGATCGCGAAGCCGATGGAGATGACGTCGGGCCGCGCGCCGGTGGTGACGTCCGCCAGGAGCGGTTTGGCGAAGTCGTTCACGCCCCGCTCGCTGAGCACCGTCTGCGCGGCGTTGAGGATGTTCCGCTCGATGGAGGCGACCGTGGTGGTGTTGGTCCACTCGTCGACATAACCGAGCAGCCCGATCAGACCGAGCAGCAGCGGCGGCAGGGACAGCAGGGTGAAGAACGCCGCCTCGGCGGCGAGTCCCAGAATGCGGTACTCCATGCACGAGTTGATGGTGTCCTTGAGCAACTGCCAGATCATCTGCCGCTTGGATACGTTGCGGTAGAGGACTCGGGCGCGGTGGAGCCGCCCCGGTGGCCGCTCGGGTGTTTCATTTGCTGCCTGCACGTCCTTACCGTATCGGCATGGCAGCCACCACCCACACAGTGTCCAACCAGGTACCGCCGCTGAACGGCTACGACGTCTTCGCCGCCGACCTCGCGCTCACCGAGGCCGTGCAACGTCACATGCCACCCGAACTTCTGGCCACGGCGCGGGTCGAGCTCGGCGAGCTGGGCAGGGCCGCCGGCTCCGCGCAGGCGCAGGAGTGGGGGGCGCAGGCGAACGGGAATCCGCCGGTGCTGCGCTCCCACGACCGGTACGGCAACCGCATCGACGAGGTGGAGTTCCATCCGGCCTGGCACCGGCTGCTGGGCCATGCGGTCTCCGCGGGTCTGACCGACGCCTGGGGCAGGCCCGCCGGTCATGTGCGGCGGGCGGCCGGCTTCCTGGTGTGGACGCAGGCGGAGGCGGGACACGGCTGTCCGTTGTCGATGACGCACGCGGCGGTGCCCGCGCTGCGGACCGACCCGGCACTGGCCGCCGAGTGGGAACCACTGCTGACCTCGACGGTGTACGAGCAGGAGCTGCGGCCCGCCGCGCAGAAGGCCGGTGTGCTCTTCGGGATGGGCATGACGGAGAAGCAGGGCGGCACGGACGTACGGTCCAACACGACGCGGGCCGAGCCGCTGGCGGCCCCGGGTGAGTACCTGCTCACCGGCCACAAGTGGTTCTGTTCGGCCCCGATGTCCGACGGCTTCCTGGTCCTCGCGCAGGCGCCGGAGGGCCTGACGTGTTTCCTGCTGCCCCGGGTGCTGCCCGACGGCACCCGCAACACGTTCGCGATCCAGCGGCTGAAGGACAAGCTGGGCAACCGGTCCAATGCGTCGAGCGAGGTCGAGTTCGACGGGACGTGGGCGCGCCGGGTCGGTGACGAGGGGCGGGGGGTGCGCACCGTCATCGAGATGGTGGCGGCGACCCGGCTGGACTGTGTGGTCGGTTCGGCGGCGCTGATGCGGCAGGCGGTGGCACAGGCGATCCACCACTGCACGTACCGCAGCGTCTTCGGCGGGGTGCTGATCGACAAGCCGCTGATGCGCAACGTGCTGGCCGATCTGGCGCTGGAGTCGGAGGCCGCGACGGTGCTGGCGCTGCGGCTGGCGGCCGCGTACGACGCCGACTCGGAGAGCGAGCGGGCCTTCCTGCGGATCGCCGTGCCCGCCGCGAAGTACTGGGTGACGAAGCGGTGCACACCGATGGTGGCCGAGGCACTGGAGTGTCTCGGCGGCAACGGCTACGTCGAGGAGTCCGGAATGCCCCGGCTGCTGCGCGAGGCGCCGCTCAACTCGATCTGGGAGGGCTCGGGGAACGTGCAGGCCCTGGACGTGCTGCGGGCGCTGCAGCGCGAGCCGTCGGCGCTGAACGCGTTCCTCCAGGAGGTCGGCAGGGCACGGGGTGCCGATCACCGGCTGGACGGGGCGATCAAGGACATGCTGACGGAGCTGGCCGATCTGGACGGGATCGAGGCGCGGGCCCGTCGGTTGGCCGAGCGGATGGCTCTCGTACTGCAGGGCTCGCTGCTGGTGCGCTGGGCGCCGCCGGAGGTGGCCGACGCGTTCTGCGCGTCACGGCTGGGCGGGGACCGGGGCGCGGCGTTCGGAACGCTGCCGCACAGCCTCGGTCTGGCCTCGGTCGTGGAACGGGCCCGGCCCGTCGAGCGATAGGCCCTTCCGTTCGGCTCGGGCCGGATCCCGGGGGCGGGGCGCGCCCGGTGCGAGTCGAACGAGCGTCCCTGAGGCGCACGTACAGCAACGGAGGGTGGTGCTGCGCCGACACGGCACCACCCTCCATGCTGTGCACACCGAACAGGGAGCGCAGGCCCCGCCGTACGGTGTTCCGCCACTCTCGTACGGACCCGCACCCGCTCGCCAGAGTTGCAAAGGGTTGCAACCATTGTGTGGAGTGCGCAGTATCGGTCCCCTCACAGCGGGCAGGATGGGCCCGCGGGCCGTCGAGCCGGCCCTGGCATCTGGGGGAACGAGCGTGGAGACAAGCCCTGCCGTGGTGGCGCGATCGGCCGTACCGCAGTCCGTCGAGGCCCTGCGCGTGATCCACCGGGCCAGGGAGGCCAGGCTCTCCGGCGGGCGTTCTCCGGCCGCTCCGCGGGCGGAGATCGTCGCCTCGTGGGACCGGGTGCTGCGCAGCGGTGTCGATCCGGATCAGTCCACCGACAGCGTGCTGCTGGAGATGGACGAGATCGAGCGCCGGCGCCGGACGTCGGCGCTGGGCGAGGTGATGCCGCTGCTGAACGAGAGCCTGGTCTCCCTCGCGGACGCCGCCCAGCAGATCGTGGTGATCACCGACGTGGAGGGCCGGGTGCTGTGGCGCCAGGGCAATACGGGGGTGCTGCGCCGGGCGGACGACATCTGTCTGGCGGAGGGCGCGGCCTGGGCCGAGGCGAGCATGGGGACGAACGCGATCGGTACGGCGCTCGTCTCGCGCACACCGGTCCAGGTCCATTCGTCGGAGCACTTCGTGCGGCATCTGCACAACTGGACGTGTGCGGCGTCCCCGGTGCGTGATCCGCGGGACAACCGGCTGATCGGCATCGTCGACCTCAGCGGTCCGGCGTCCACCTTCCATCCGGCCTCGCTCGCCCTGGTCGGTTCGGTCGCCCGGCTCGCCGAGAGCGAGATCAAGAACCGTCATCTGCAGGCGATCGACCGGCTGCGTTCGGTGGCGGCGCCGCTGCTGTGCAGGCTGGGCGGCCGGGCCCTGGCGGTGGACACCCACGGCTGGCTCGCCGGGGTCACCGGGATGCCGCCGGTCGACCGGCTGCCGCTGCCCAAGTCGTTGCGGCCGGGCCGGGTGTGGCTGCCGTCGCTCGGCATGTGCCGGGTCGAGCCGTTGTCCGGCGGCTGGTTGGTGCAGGTCACGGACGGGCCCTCGGACGAGTCGCGGCGCCGGGTGGTGCTGGATCTGAGCCGGCCGCGCGGTCTCACGGTCAAGGTGGCAAGTGCGGTCAGCACCTGGACACAGCGGCTCTCGCCGCGCCACGCGGAGCTGCTGTACGCCCTGGCGCTGCACCGCGAGGGGCGTACGGCGTCGGAGCTGGCGCAGGACATCTTCGGTGATGCGACCCGGACGGTGACGGTGCGGGCGGAGATCTCACGGATCAGGCGCCATCTGGCCGAGGTGCTGGCGCACCGCCCGTACCGCTTCGGCGAGGGGGTCGAGGTGGAGGTGATCCACCCGGAGCACCCGGCCGATCTGCTGCCGCGCTCGACCGCGCCGGTGGTGGTCAGGGCGCGTACGGCCGGCTAGGCCCGGTGCCGAAGGCGCCCGGCCGTCCCGAGCGGCGGGACCGGCTTGGGCCGGGGCCGCGCGGCATGGTTCCCTGGCAGCCATGAACAACCCCGCGCGCACCGCTGCCACCACCGCCGAGGTGACCATCTGGTCCCTGGAACAGACCTCCCCCGACGATCTGCGCCCCGCCGCGGTCCCGGAGGGCGACGTGCGGATCGTGCGCTCGCGGGTACCGCTCCCCGAGTTCAGCCGGTTCCTCTACACGGCGGTCGGCGGCGACATCCGGTGGACGGACCGGCTCTCGATGACGTACGCGCAGTGGCAGGAGGTCCTGGACCGGCCCGGCGCGGAGACCTGGGTGGCGTACGTCGACGGCACCCCGGCCGGATACGTCGAACTGGACCCGCAGGACGACGGCGTGGTCGAGATCATGTACTTCGGGCTGATACCGGCCTTCCGGGGGCGCCGGATCGGCGGCCATCTGCTCTCGTACGGGGTCGCCCGCGCCTGGGACCTGGCCGAGCGCCGGCCGGAGCGGACGCCGACCAAGCGGGTCTGGCTGCACACCTGTTCCAAGGACGGCCCGCACGCCATGGACAACTACCTGCGGCGCGGCTTCCGGCTCTTCGACACGAAGGTGGAGCTGGAGCCCGAGGTGGCGACGCCGGGACCGTGGCCGGGGTCGGGGCGGTAGTGCCAGGAGAACGGCTCCGGCGCCGATCGGGGTGATTACGGCCATTACGGGCGGCCCGACCCGGACGAATGCAGTGACAGACACCACACGTCTCGCATGACGGGACACTCTCGTCCACATCATGGATAGTGGTGGACTGCTCGGAGATGCGCGTGACACGCTTCCGTCATGCCTGGAACTGGAATTGCCTTGGTGAGTCGACGCCACGTCGACCTCGGCCGCGTGTCCAGCGCCATCTGTCCGGCGAGCTGAGAGTCCCAGCACCGCCGCGATCCCCTTTTCTCCGCAAACTCCTGCGCACCGCCGCGCCTCAGCGCGAGTGTGCAGTTCAGAGCCGCCCTCCTGCAGTCCCGAAGGACGTACCGTCATGGCCGCTACCCCGGAACAGCCTGCGACCACCACGCCCCGCCGCAAGGCCGGACGCCACCGTGGCGAAGGCCAGTGGGCCGTGGGGCACCACACTCCGCTCAACGGCAATGAGCAGTTCAAGAAGGACGACGACGGTCTCAATGTGCGGACACGCATTGAGACGATCTACTCCAAGCGGGGATTCGACTCGATCGACCCCAACGATCTCCGCGGGCGCATGCGCTGGTGGGGTCTGTACACCCAGCGCAAGCCCGGGATCGACGGCGGCAAGACCGCGATCCTGGAGCCGGAGGAGCTGGACGACACGTACTTCATGCTGCGGGTACGGATCGACGGCGGCCGGCTGACCACCGCGCAGCTGCGGGTCATCGGCGAGATCTCGCAGGAGTACGCGCGCGGCACCGCGGACATCACCGACCGGCAGAACATCCAGTTGCACTGGATCCGCATCGAGGACGTCCCGGCCATCTGGGAGAAGCTGGAGGCCGTCGGTCTCTCCACCACCGAGGCGTGCGGCGACTGCCCCCGCGTGATCATCGGCTCCCCCGTGGCGGGTATCGCCGCCGACGAGATCATCGACGGCACACCCGCCGTCGACGAGATCCACGACCGCTACATCGGCAACAAGGAGTTCTCCAACCTGCCGCGCAAGTTCAAGACCGCGATCTCCGGTTCGCCCGTGCAGGACGTGGTGCACGAGATCAACGACATCGCGTTCGTCGGTGTGGTCCACCCCGAACACGGTCCGGGCTTCGACGTCTGGGTCGGTGGCGGGCTCTCCACCAACCCGAGGCTGGCCGAGCGGCTGGGCGCCTGGGTGCCGCTCGACGAGGTTCCGGACGTCTGGGCCGGAGTCGTCGGCATCTTCCGCGACTACGGATACCGGCGGCTGCGCACCCGCGCCCGTCTGAAGTTCCTGATGGCCGACTGGGGCCCCGCGAAGTTCCGCCAGGTGCTGGAGGACGAATATCTGAAGCGTCCGCTGACCGACGGACCCGCGCCCGAGCAGCCCAGCAGCCGCTGGCGCGACCACGTGGGGGTGCACCGGCAGCAGGACGGCCGCTTCTACGTCGGCTTCGCACCCCGGGTCGGCCGCGTGGACGGATCCACCCTCGCCAAGATCGCCGATCTCGCCGCGGCACACGGCTCGGACCGGCTGCGGACCACCGTCGAGCAGAAGATGCTCGTCCTCGACGTGGCACAGGACCAGGTGGACTCCCTGGTCGCCGGACTGGAGGCGCTCGACTTCCAGGTGAAGCCCTCCCCGTTCCGGCGTGGCACGATGGCCTGCACCGGCATCGAGTTCTGCAAACTGGCGATCGTCGAGACGAAGGCGCGCGGCGCCTCGCTGATCGACGAACTGGAGCGGCGCCTGCCGGACTTCGACGAACCGCTCACCATCAACATCAACGGCTGCCCCAACGCCTGCGCCCGCATCCAGACCGCCGACATCGGCCTCAAGGGCCAGCTCGTCCTGGACGCCGACGGCAATCAGGTCGAGGGCTATCAGGTGCACCTGGGCGGCGCCCTGGGCCTGGAGGCAGGCTTCGGCCGTAAGGTCCGTGGCCTGAAGGTCACTTCGGCCGAGCTGCCCGACTACGTCGAGCGGGTCCTGGGCCGCTTCCAGGAGGAGCGCGAGGACGGCGAGCGGTTCGCCACCTGGGCGGCGCGGGCCAGTGCGGAGTCGCTGTCATGAGCGAACGTGCCGCGCCGTTCCACTGCCCCTACTGCGGCGACGAGGACCTGCGCCCGCACGAGACCGGGCACGGCGCCTGGGAATGTGCCTCCTGCAACCGCGCGTTCCAGCTGAAGTTCCTGGGCCTGCTGGCCCGCGGGCTGCGGCACGACGAGGGGAAGAGGGACGGGATATGACGGACACTCGTACCGAGGAGCGCACCGCCGGGGAACTCGAGGAGCTGGCGGGCCGGGCGGGCCGGGAGCTGGAGCACGCCTCCGCTCCGGAGATCCTGCGGTGGGCCGCCGACACCTTCGGCAAGCGGTTCTGCGTCACCTCCTCCATGGAGGACGCGGTCGTCGCGCACCTCGCCTCGCGCGCCCTCCCGGGCGTCGACGTGGTCTTCCTCGACACCGGCTATCACTTCCCCGAGACGATCGGCACCCGCGACGCGGTGGAGGCGGTGATGGACGTCAACGTCATCACCCTGACCCCGCGGCAGTCCGTGGCCGAGCAGGACGCCGAGCACGGACCGGGGCTGCACGACCGCGACCCCGACCTGTGCTGCAAGCTGCGGAAGGTCAAGCCCCTTGAGGAAGGCCTGAGTTCGTACACGGCCTGGGCGACCGGGCTGCGCCGCGACGAGTCCCCCACCCGCGCGAACACTCCGGTCGTCGGCTGGGACGAGAAGCGGCAGAAGGTCAAGATCTCGCCGATCGCCCGCTGGACGCAGGACGACGTCGACGCGTACGTGGCGGAGCACGGTGTTCTCACCAACCCGCTGCTGATGGACGGATACGCCTCCGTGGGCTGCGCGCCCTGCACCCGCCGGGTGCTGGAGGGCGAGGACGCACGTGCCGGGCGCTGGGCCGGCCGGGGCAAGACCGAGTGCGGGCTGCACGACTGATGACGACTGATCAGGAGACCTCGATGAGCGTGACGGAGACGGGAGCCACCATCTGGCTGACCGGTCTGCCGAGCGCGGGCAAGACCACCATCGCGTACGAACTCGCCGGGCGGCTGCGTGGCGAGGGCCATCGCGTGGAGGTGCTCGACGGCGACGAGATCCGCGAGTTCCTCTCCGCGGGTCTCGGCTTCTCCCGCGAGGACCGCCACACCAACGTCCAGCGGATCGGCTTCGTCGCCGAGCTGCTGGCGGCCAACGGCGTGAAGGTGCTGGTCCCGGTCATCGCCCCGTACGCGGACAGCCGGGACGCGGTCCGCAAGCGGCACCGGGCCGAGGGGACCGCGTACCTGGAGGTGCATGTCGCGACCCCGGTCGAGGTGTGCTCCGCACGTGATGTGAAGGGCCTCTACGCCAAGCAGGCGGCGGGCGAGATCAGCGGGCTCACCGGGGTCGACGACCCCTACGAGGCGCCCGAGTCGCCGGATCTGCGGATCGAGTCGCACCGTCAGACCGTGCAGGAGTCCGCGGCGGAGCTGTACGCGCTGCTGAGCGAGAGGGGGGCGGCGTGACGACCGTCGCGACCGTGCCGGAAGGCACCGACAATCCGTACGCACTCAGCCACCTGGACTCCCTGGAGTCCGAGGCCGTGCACATCCTCCGCGAGGTGGCGGGCGAGTTCGAGCGGCCGGTGATCCTCTTCTCCGGCGGCAAGGACTCCATCGTGATGCTGCATCTGGCGCTCAAGGCCTTCGCGCCCGCGCCCGTGCCGTTCGCGCTGCTGCACGTCGACACCGGGCACAACTTCCCGGAGGTGCTGGAGTACCGCGACCGCACGGTGGCGCGCCACGGGCTGCGGCTGCACGTCGCCTCCGTGCAGGATTACATCGACGCCGGCACGCTCCGTGAGCGCCCGGACGGCACCCGCAACCCGTTGCAGACCGTGCCGCTGACCGAGGCCATCCAGCAGCACCGCTTCGACGCCGTGTTCGGCGGCGGGCGCCGTGACGAGGAGAAGGCGCGCGCCAAGGAGCGGGTCTTCTCGCTGCGCGACGAGTTCTCCCAGTGGGATCCGCGCCGCCAGCGCCCCGAGCTGTGGCAGCTCTACAACGGCCGGCACGCGCCGGGCGAGCACGTCCGGGTCTTCCCGATCTCCAACTGGACCGAGCTGGACGTCTGGCAGTACATCGCGCGCGAGGGCATCGAGCTCCCGGGCATCTACTTCGCCCATGAACGCGAGGTCTTCAGCCGCTCCGGCATGTGGCTGACCGCGGGCGACTGGGGCGGCCCCAAGGAGGGCGAGCGGGTCGAGACCCGGCAGGTCCGCTACCGCACGGTCGGCGACATGTCGTGCACCGGCGCCGTCGACTCGGACGCGACGACACTGGACGCCGTGATCGACGAGATCGCCGCCTCCCGGCTCACCGAGCGGGGCGCGACACGTGCCGACGACAAGATGTCCGAGGCCGCGATGGAAGACCGTAAGCGCGAGGGGTACTTCTAGATGACCACACTCAACCGGCACCCGGAGCAACTGTCGGCCACCACCCTGCTGCGGTTCGCCACCGCGGGGTCCGTCGACGACGGCAAGTCCACCCTCGTGGGACGTCTGCTGCACGACTCCAAGTCGGTCCTCGCCGACCAGTTGGAGGCCGTCGAACACGCCTCGCGCAACCGGGGGCAGGAGGCACCCGACCTGGCGCTGCTGACCGACGGGCTGCGGGCCGAGCGCGAGCAGGGCATCACCATCGATGTCGCCTACCGCTACTTCGCGACCGCGCGCCGCCGGTTCATCCTGGCCGACACCCCGGGGCATGTGCAGTACACCCGGAACATGGTGACGGGGGCATCGACCGCCGAGCTGGCCGTCGTCCTGGTCGACGCCCGCAACGGAGTCGTCGAGCAGACCCGCCGCCATGCCGCGGTCGCCGCGCTGCTGCGGGTTCCGCATGTGGTGCTGGCCGTGAACAAGATGGATCTGGTCGACTACGCGGAGCCCGTCTTCGCCGCCATCGCCGAGGAGTTCACCGCGTACGCCGCGTCCCTGGGCGTACCCGAGATCACCGCGATCCCGATCTCCGCACTGGCCGGCGACAACGTCGTGGAGCCGTCCGCCCACATGGACTGGTACGGCGGCCCGACCGTCCTGGAGCACCTGGAGACGGTGCCGGTCAGCCATGACCTCACCGCCTGCCACGCCCGCTTCCCGGTCCAGTACGTCATCCGCCCGCAGACCGCCGAGCACCCCGACTACCGGGGCTACGCGGGACAGATCGCGGCCGGTGCGTTCCGTGTCGGCGAGGCCGTCACCGTGCTGCCCTCGGGCCGTACGACGACGGTCACCGCGATCGACGCGCTCGGCGAGGGCGTGGACATCGCCTGGGCACCCCAGTCGGTGACGATCCGCCTGGCCGACGACATCGACATCTCGCGCGGTGACCTGATCGCGCCGGCCGACGACGCGCCGGCGGTCACGCAGGATGTAGAGGCGACCGTCTGCCATGTCGCCGACCAGCCGCTCACCGTCGGCCAGCGGGTGCTGCTCAAGCACACCACCCGCACCGTCAAGGCGATCGTCAAGGACATCCCCTCGCGCCTCACGCTGGACGACCTCTCCCAGCACCCGGCGCCGGGCCGGCTCGTCGCCAACGACATCGGCCGGGTCGTCGTCCGTACCGCGGAACCGCTCGCCCTCGACGCCTACGCGGACTCCCGGCGCACCGGCTCCTTCCTCCTGATCGACCCGGCGGACGGCACCACGCTCACGGCCGGCATGGTCGGCGCCTCGTTCGCCGCCGCGGACGACGCCCGGGCGACAGCCACGGCTGCCGACGACGACGCATGGGACTTCTGATGAACATCGACATCTACTCCACGTTCGCCAAGGAGGGCGGTCGCGTCGGCAGCGGCGCCCTCGGCAGCGGTCAGGGCGGGGTCGCGCGATGTGCGCGATGACGTACGCGCACTGCCTGCGCGCCCACCCGCACCACCCGTACCACCAGCACAGCCGGTTCAGACGAAGACCTGCCGACTTCCCGGCCGCGTCCCCGTAGATCCCGAGGGATGTGAGCACCGGGCCGACGAGAGGAAAACCTCCCGTGCCTGCCCCCCGTACCACGCTGCGCCGCAGTCTCTCCGCTGCCGCCGTCCTGCCGCTGCTCGCCGTCGCGCTCACCGCCTGCGGATACGGCTCCGAGGCGAAGAAGGACGACTCCGGGAAGTCGGACGTCGCCGCCGACGCGAAGAAGCTCTCCACGGACACCGTGCGGATCGGCTACTTCCCCAATCTGACGCACGCCACCGCGCTGGTCGGTGACCAGGAGGGGATCTTCCAGAAGGAGCTCGGCGGCACCCTGCTCAAGACCTCCCAGTTCAACGCCGGCCCTTCCGAGATCGAGGCGCTCAACGCCAAGTCGATCGACATCGGTTTCATCGGCCCGTCGCCCTCGATCAACGGGTTCACCAAGTCCAGGGGCAAGAACCTGAGGATCATCGGCGGTTCCGCCTCGGGCGGGGTGAAGCTGGTCGTCAACCCGAAGAAGATCAAGACCCTGGACGACCTCAAGGGCAAGAAGATAGCCACCCCGCAGCTCGGCAACACGCAGGACGTGGCCTTCCTCAACTGGATCTCCGAGAAGGGCTGGAAGGTCGACGCCCAGAGCGGCAAGGGTGACGTCTCCGTCATCCGTACGGACAACAAGGTGACCCCGGACGCCTACAAGTCCGGTTCCATCGACGGTGCCTGGGTCCCCGAACCCACCGCGTCCAAGCTGGTCGCCGAGGGCGCCGAGGAACTGCTCGACGAGTCGGCCCTGTGGCCCGACAACAAGTTCGTGATCACGAACATCATCGTGTCGCAGCAGTTCCTGAGCGAGCACCCCGATGTGGTCGAGGCGGTGCTGCGCGGTTCGGTGAAGACCAACGCGTGGATCAACGCCAACCCGGACAAGGCGAAGGCCTCCGCCAACGCCGCGCTCAAGGAGCTGACCGGCAAGGCGCTGCCGCCCGAGGTCCTGGACCCGGCGTGGAGGTCGATCCAGATCACCGACGACCCGCTGGCCGCCACGCTGGACGCGGAGGCCGCGCACGCGGTGAAGGCCGGACTGCTGGAGAAGCCCGACCTCGACGGCATCTACGACCTGAAGCCGCTGAACAAGGTCCTGAAGGCCGCGGGCAGGCCCGAGGTCGCCGACGCCGGTCTCGGCGTCAAGTAAGCCACCCGAACCCAGGATTCCCAGGAGGTGACGACCATGGCGACCACCCTCACCGAGGCCGAGGACCGTACAGCGGTCGGGCACGCCGCCCGCATCACCCATGTCTCCAAGTCCTTCGGCGGGCCGGAGGGGCAGCAGCCCGTCCTCGACGACATCACGCTCGATGTCGCACCGGGCGAGTTCGTCACCCTCCTGGGGGCCTCCGGGTGCGGAAAGTCGACGCTGCTCAACCTGGTGGCCGGACTCGACCGCCCGACCGCGGGGTCCATCGAGACCCCCGGCGGGCGGCCGGCCCTGATGTTCCAGGAGCACGCCCTGTTCCCGTGGCTGACCGCGGGCAAGAACATCGAACTCGCGCTGCGGCTGCGCGGCGTGGCCAAGTCGGAGCGCCGCACGGAGGCGGAGCGGCTGCTCGAACTCGTACGGCTGGGCGGGGCGTACGGGAAGCGTGTGCACGAGCTGTCGGGCGGAATGCGGCAGCGGGTGGCCATGGCACGGGCCCTCGCCCAGGACAGCCAACTGCTGCTGATGGACGAGCCGTTCGCGGCGCTCGACGCCATCACCCGGGATGTGCTGCATGACGAGCTGACCCGGATCTGGCGCGAGACGAGGCTCTCGGTCCTCTTCGTCACACACAATGTGCGCGAGGCGGTGCGGCTCGCCGAGCGGGTCGTCCTGCTGTCGTCCCGCCCCGGCAGGATCGCCCGTGAATGGACGGTCGACATCGAGCAGCCGCGCCGGATCGAGGACAACTCCGTCGCGGAACTGTCCGTCGAGATCACCGAACAACTGCGTGGGGAGATCCGCCGTCATGGCCGGCACTGACACGAAGCCCGACGACCTGGCCGGTCTGGAGGCCGGACTCGACGCGCTGGACGCCGTGCAGGTGCGCCGTACCCCGGTGCGCGAGGTGCTGCTGCGCAAGGTGCTTCCGCCGGTGCTCGCGGTGGCGCTGGTGGTCGTCGTCTGGCAACTGCTGGTCGAGGCACAGGTCACCGACGACTACAAACTGCCCTCACCGGCCGCGGTGTGGCACAGCGCGTCCGACATGTGGCTCCAGGGGACGCTCCTGGAGGTCGTCTGGACCAGCATCTCGCGTGGTCTGCTCGGCTTCCTGCTGGCCGTGGCCCTCGGCACGCCGCTGGGTCTGCTGGTCGCCCGGGTGAGGTTCGTACGGGCCGCGATCGGCCCGATCCTGTCCGGGCTGCAGTCCCTGCCGTCGGTCGCCTGGGTGGCACCGGCCGTGATCTGGCTCGGGCTGAACGACAGGATGATGTACGCGGTGATCCTGCTGGGCGCCGTCCCTTCGGTCGCCAACGGCCTGGTCTCCGGCGTCGACCAGGTCCCCCCGCTGTTCCTGAGGGCGGGCCGCACGCTCGGCGCCACCGGGCTGCGCGGGACCTGGCACATCGTGCTGCCGGCCGCGCTGCCCGGCTATCTGGCGGGGCTCAAGCAGGGCTGGGCGTTCTCCTGGCGTTCGCTGATGGCCGCCGAGATCATCGCGTCCTCCCCCGACCTCGGGCTGGGGCTCGGTCAACTGCTGGAGAACGGCCGCAACAACGCGGACATGCCCGACATCTTCCTCGCCATCCTCCTGATCCTGTTCGTCGGTATCGCGATCGATCTGCTGATCTTCAGTCCGCTGGAGCGGTGGGTGCTGCGCAGCCGCGGTCTCCTCGTCAAGAACTGAGCCGCACCATGACCGCCCCGGTACTCCTCGTCATCGCCCACGGCAGCCGCGACCCGCGGCACGCCGCGACCGTGCACGCGCTCACCGCGCGGGTGCGGTCGCTGCGGCCGGGACTGCGCGTGGAGACCGGCTTCCTGGACTTCAACGCGCCTTCGGTACCCAGGGTGCTGGAACGGCTGGCCGCGCAGGGAGCGGGGGACGTCATCGCGCTTCCCCTGCTCCTCACGCGGGCCTTCCACGCAAAGTCCGACATCCCGACGGTGCTGCACGAGGCCCGGACCCGCCTGCACCGGCTGCGCATCGTGCAGGCCGAGGTGCTCGGCCCGTCGCCGTTGCTGAACTCGGCGCTGGAACGGCGGCTGTTCGAAGCCGGGATCCGTCCCGGTGAACGGCGCTCGACCGGGCTCGTCCTGGCCTCGGCGGGCTCCACAGACCCGGAGGCGATCGCAGTGATCGCTGAAATCGCGCGGGAGCTGCGGCACACCGGTTGGTGTTCCGTGCGGCCTGCGTTCGCCTCCGCATCGCTTCCGCGGACCGAGGACGCGGTACGCGCCCTGCGGGCCGGGGGTGTGCGGCAGGTGGCGGTCGCCCCGTACGTCATCGCACCCGGCCGACTCCCGGACCGTATCGCCACGGGGGCCGCCGGCGCGGACGTGCTGGCCGATGTGCTCGGCGCATCACCGGAGTTGGCGCGACTGCTGCTGACCCGGTACGACGAGGCCCGTATCCCGCTCGCCCCGCCCGCCTCGCTCAGCGCATAGGGTCTTTCGTCCGGATCAGACGGGGCGCGCGCCCCCGTGCCACGCCTCAGCCCACGTCGAGGCTGCCGGTGCGGGTGCGCTTGAGCTCGAAGAGATCCGGATTCCCGGCAAGCTCCCGGAAGCTGTCGAAGAGGCGCGCGGCCTCCTCGCCGCGCGGCACGGACCGCAGGACGGGCCCGAACCAGACCGAGCCGTCGACATGGATCGTGGGCGTACCGACGTAACCGTCCGCCTCCGGATCCTTGCCGGCGTCGTGGCTGCGCCGCAGCGCCTCGTCGTACGTCTCCGAGTGCGCTGCGGCTGCCAGCGCGGCGGGCAGGCCGAGCTGCGCGAGGGATTGCGCGATCACCTCGTCGAAGTCCTCGTTCTTCTGCTGGTGGATGCGGCTGCCCATGGCGGTGTAGAGATCGCGGAGCACCGCGTCGCCGTGCTCGGCCGCCGCCGCGACGGCGACCCGTACCGGGCCGATCGACCTGTCGACCAGTTCCCGGTACCAGTCGGGGAGTTCATTGCCGATGTTGTGCAGGTGGAGGCTCATGACATGGAAGCGGAGCTCGATGTCCCGCTGCTGCTCCACCTCCAGCATCCAGCGGGAGGTGATCCAGGCGAACGGGCAGGCCGGGTCGAAGTAGAAGTCGACGACGGTCCTGCCCGTGTCCGGGGTGCGGTGAGTGGTCATGCGTCGAGCCTAGCCAGGTATTGGCACTCCCCTCCGGGCCATTCACCGACCGATCTGCTGGGCCATTTTCAGGCCCGGCTCCAGTGCGGGTCGCGTCCGCTGCGGGCCAGTGCCCGATCGAGCACCGAAGCCGATCCGGGCACCGTCACCTCGTCGGCGAAGCCGTTGTACTGCCGGTAGAGCTCGGCGGAACCGTCGACGACTTCGAGGAGGTGGGCCGCCGCCGCGTCGGACAGCCGGAACTCCTGCCCGGTGGCCCGTGCCACGTCCCAGGTGTGCAGGGCCGTCTCCTCGAAGAGCATCGCGGCGATCTCGGAGGCCGGGGACGTCGAACCCCCCAGGTCGATCTCGCCCTCCCAGACCGCCGGGTCCGACCACGCGGCGATGGCGCGGTCCAGCTGGGCCGCGTACGTCTGCGCCCAGTCGGCGTCGGCGGTGAAGTCACGATTGACGAGTTCGTCCGGGAGGTCCTTGCGCAGCGCGCGGTGCTCCAGACCGTACGAGGTGTAGAGCACCCAGTGGTTGATGAGTCCACGCAGGTCCCACTCGCCGCAGGGGGTGGTGGGCAGGTCGAGCTGTTCGGCGCTGATGGAGCGGGCGATCCGGGCCGCCTCGACAGCGCATTCGGTCATGTGAGCGTGCTCGTTCTTCATGCGTCCCAGGCTAGGACCGGCCACTGACAACGGTCTTGAAGAAAGGCGACGCCGACCGCGGACCGCGGTTTCAGGAGGTGGCGTCGACGAGAGCGACGAGCTCGGCCGGACATCGAACCGGGTTCCCGGCGCTCGCTCGCGAAGGTGTTCGCCATGTGCCGCAGTGTGTCGTCGACCGGCGCGGGTACGCCGTGGAGCCGACAGCACCTCGGCACAGGGGGAGTCGTGGCATCGACCGCGCATAGCACTACCGTTCCTGTCATGTCTTCCATGTCACGACCTCTCGACGATGTGTTCCTGCTCGGTGGTGAGCTGCCCGTACGTCGTCTCGGCTACGGCACCGCCCAGCTGACCGGCCCCGGATACTGGGGGCCGCGCGGTGACCGGCGGGACGCCGTGGCCGTGCTGCGGACGGCCGTCGAGCAGGGCGTCACGCTCATCGACACCGCCGACAACTACGGCCCCGCGCTCGCCGAGGAACTGGTCGCCGAAGCCCTCCACCCGTACCCCCGGGAACTGGTGATCGCGACCAAGGGCGGGGTGGTACGCACCAGCGACCGCGCCTGGCACGTCGCGGGCCGTCCGGAGCAGCTGCGGGCGATGTGCGAGGCCAGTCTGCGGCGGCTGCGGACGGACCGGATCGACCTCTACCAGCTGCACCGGCTGGACCCGGACGTACCCATGGCCGACCAGTTGGGCGCCCTCGACGCGTTGAGGCAGGAGGGTAAGATCCGGTACATCGGTCTGGACACCCTCACCGCCGACCAGCTGGAGCAGGCTCTCTCCCTGACCGGGATCGCCTCGGTGCAGAACCGCTTCAACCTCCTCGACCGTTCGTCGGACGCGGTACTGAAGGTGTGCGAGACCCACGGCCTCGCCTTTCTGCCCTGGTTCCCACTGGCCAACGGCGCCCTGACCGGCGAGGCGGCCACGGCACTGGCCGATATCGCCGATCGGCACGATGCCACCCGCGGGCAGATCGCCCTCGCCTGGCTGCTGCACCGCTCCCCCGTGCTGTGCCCGACCCCGGGCACCGGTTCGCCCGCCCATCTGGCGGAGAACCTGGGAGCCCGTGAGGTCGGTCTGTCGGCCGAGGACATGAGCCGCCTGGAGGCGCTCGCACCCGCATGAAGGAGTTCCCCCGCATGAGCACACACGTCACGGCCGCATTCCCCGGCCCCGCCGGTGTCCCCGGTTCCGCCGCCGCCGTCCCGGTGATCCGGGCCGACGGCGTCTCGCTCGTGCGGGACGGCACCGTCCTGCTCGACTCCGTCTCCCTGATCGTGCGCAGCGGCGAGCACTGGGCCCTGCTGGGTGCGAACGGGGCGGGCAAGAGCACGCTGCTGGGGCTGCTCGGGGCGGTCAACCACCCCACCAGGGGCTCGGTCGAGGTGTTGGGGCGCACGCTGGGGCGGGTCGATCTGCGGGAGCTTCGGTCGCTGCTGGGACATGTCAATCCACGCCATCCGCTGCGTTCCCCGCTGTCGGTGCACGAGGTGGTGCTGACCGGCCTGACCAACTCGGTCGAGCCGGTCCCGCGCTGGTCCGCGAGCACGGAGCAGCGGGCCCGGGCGGAGCGGCTGCTGAAGATGCTCGGCATGGGCGGCAAGACCGGATCGCGCTGGCCCGCGCTCTCGCAGGGTGAACGGGGACGCACGCTCATCGCCCGCGCGCTGATGCCACGACCTCGGCTGCTGCTGCTCGACGAGCCGGCCACGGGCCTTGATCTCGCCGCCCGTGAGCAATTGCTCGACAGCCTGGACACACTGCGCGAGGAGCATCCGGAGCTGGCGACGGTCCTGGTCACGCATCATCTGGAGGAGTTGCCCGCCTCCACTACGCACGCGATGCTGCTGCGGGGCGGACGGTGTGTGGCGTCGGGCCCGGCCGACGAGGTACTGACCACCGATCAGGTCAGCGACTGCTTCGGACATCCGGTGCGGATCTCCCGTACGGACGGCCGGTGGGCGGCTCGGGCGCAGCGCGTCACCCGTCGCTGAGCGGGCTCAGTGGTCGGTGTCGTCAGCGGTGTTCGCGGCTGCGTCGAACGGTGTGGCCTGGTGGAAGTAGAGCACCCAGCCCGCTTCGGTCAGCCGCCACAGCGAACTGCGGTGGGCGAGGTGCCCTTTCGTCTCGGTGTCGTAGGTGAGGTGGACCAGTTCCGCGTCCAGCTGGAGGCCGCGCATCCGGGACGCGGTGAGCGGCCCGGGACGTGGAGCGTCCTCGGCGGTGAGCGAGGCGATCAGCGCGTCGCGATCCCAGACCCGGCCGACGGAGTCGATCTCGCAGTACTCGGGGTGCAGAACCTGGGTGAGGAGTTCGGCGGAGGCGCGGACCAACGGGTCCAGGAGGCGGAGTTCGCCCTCCACGGCCGCGGCCACGCCGGGGGACGGTCCGGTCATGAGCGGGCTCCGTCGTGTGCGGTCCCGGCCGACGCGGTCATCTCCACGAGCTTGACCACGGTGTTCCAGTTGCGCGAGGTGGCGATGACGCCCTTGTTGCGGGCGGAGCGGAAAAGGGCTTCGGCGAGTTTGGAACGGCCGAGCCCGCCGGGGGTGTAGAGGTAGAGCGCGCGGTCGCCGAGCCGGAACTCCTCGGGGAGGAAGGCCGCCGCGTCGATCCCGGCGAAGCGTTCGGCGTCGACCGGCTGCCCGTAGTAGGTGATGTGCAGTTGCCTGCCTTCGAGTTCGTCGGCCGGGAACGGGCAGGCCGCGGCAACTCCCGCGAGGTAGCCGCCGTTCCGGACCAGGCAGGGGACCGGGAAGCCGAATCGCTTCTCGATGGCCTGCTCCAGCTCGGCGGCGAGTGCGTCCTCGTCGTCCGACGCGCTGCTGAAGACGGCATTGCCGCTCTGCAGATGGGTACGGACGTCTCCGTGGCCGAGTTCGGTGAGCAGTGTGCGCAGTTCGGCCATCGGAACCTTCTTGTGGCCACTCACATTGATCCCGCGCAACAGCGCCGCGTACATCGTCATGGGCACACCATAGGACGATCCGTCCACGCCGCGCGGCCGCCGCGCCCCGGGGGGGAGAGCGCGGCGGCCGCCGATTCCGTTGCGCCGGGCGTGCGCCGCCCGGTCGCGACTGCGGGGAACGGTTACTCGACGATCTTCAACAGCTTGTTCGGCGTGCCCTCGGTCGCGTTGGAGATCGCGTCGGGGGTGGCTCCGTCGGTCAGCGCCGCGGCGACCTCCGCCGGGGTGGCGTCCGGGTGTCCGGAGAGGTAGACGGCGGCGGCGCCGACGACGTGCGGGGTCGCCATGGACGTACCGGAGATGGTGTTGGAGCCGTCGTCGCTGTCGTTCCAGGACGAGGTGATGTCCGACCCGGGTGCGTAGATGTCCACGATCGAGCCGTAGTTGGAGAACGAGGACTGCTCGTCGTCCACCGTGGACGAGGCGACGGTGATGGCCTCCGGGACGCGGGCCGGGGAGGTCTCGCTCGCGTCGGAGGAGTCGTTTCCGGCGGCCACCGCGAAGGTGACTCCGGAGGCGATGGCCTTCTGGACCGCCGAGTCGAGGGCCTCGTCCGCGCCGCCGCCGAGGCTCATGTTGGCGACGGAGGGGCCCTCGTGGTGGGCGGTGACCCAGTCGATGCCCGCGACGACCTGCTCGGTGGTGCCCGAGCCTGAGTCGTCGAGGACCCGCACTGCGACGATCTTCGCCTTCTTGGCCACGCCGTACGTCGCACCGGCGATGGTGCCTGCCACATGGGTGCCGTGGCCGTTGCCGTCATCGGCGCTGTCGTCGTCGTCCACCGCGTCGTAGCCCGAGACGGCCCGGCCCTCGAACTCGTTGTGCGTGGTGCGGACACCGGTGTCGATGACATACGCGGTGACGCCCTCGCCGGCGCTGTCCGGGTAGGTGTACGCGTTGTCGCCGGCCGTCTCGGTCTGGTCGATCCGGTCCAGCCCCCAGGAGGGCGGGTCGTCCTGGGTGGCGTCGATGTGGAACTTCTTGTTCTGAACCACCTTGGAGACGGCCGGGTCGGCCGCAAGGCGCTTGGCCTCGGTCAGTGACAGACCGCTGGCGGAGAAGCCGTTGATGGCGGAGCTGTAGTTCCGCTTGAGCGTGCCGCCGTACTGCTTGGCGAGCTTCGCCTTGTCGGCCTTGTGGTCCAGCATCACGATGTAGCTGCCCGGGACGGCGGTGGCCGCGTTTGCACCGTGGACGGTGCCCATCGCGGGAGCGGGTGCGGCTCCGGCGACGGGGCTGCCCAGCAGGGTGACTCCGGCCGCCGCGGCCACCGCGGTGATGGCGGCGGTCAGCTTGATCCGACGTGCGCGCTTGTGAATTGCCATGAAGAGGGGTCTCCTCGTCATTCTTTGTGGGGGGATTGACCCCCGGCCGGAAGATCTCCGGGGGTTGGCTCGAAACCCTCACTCATTGACGCGCTCAGATCAAGGCCTTCATCCGGCTGTGACTTACACAACAAGGCTTCGTAATAAGAAACCGGCCAGCCATGTTCAAGTCGGGCACCGCCTCCACGGCCTCCGCCGCGCGGGCGGGGCCCGCCGCCCCCGCAACGACGACCGGCACTCTTCGCAAGAGGGAAGGCGGACCCTGTCCGGGCACCCGGACGTACGAGGAGTCGACTTGATTCCGCCCCCACCCGCCGGTCGGCAGATATGTGGAGGATCGGTCATGCCTCGCCGTCGGGACGTCTCGGTTCCTTTCGTTCGGGTCGGGACGGATCGGCGACGGGCACGCGTGCCCGGCCCCGCCCGGAGGAGAGGCCGGCCGCGCCTGATGCGTCAGCGCTGGTAGCGGGCCAGCACCCGGTTCCCGTCGTCCACCAGACGTTTCCTCAGCTCCCCGGCACCGATCGCTCCGCTGTAGTACTCCTGGAGGGCCGGTGTGGCGACCTTGTCCTTCCATTCCGGGTAGCCGCGGACCGACTGCGCGGGGGCCGGGCGGAGCGCCTTCGCGACCGCGACGCCGGTCGCCCAGCCGTCCTTGTCGGTGTGCAGGGCCGGGTCCGCGAGGGCCTCGGTCCCGGTCGGGAGCATCCAGTCCCCCTTGGCCAGTCGCACCATGTTCCTGGGCCGGAGCAGGAAGTCGATGAACCGCGCGGCCTCCTTCTTGTGCGGGCTGGCCTGCGAGACGGAGAGCGTCTGCGGGCTCACTCCCTGGGCAAGCCCGCCGCTGCCCGCGGGGGCGGGCAGGACCGTCCACTCGAAGCCCTCGGGGGCCTGTTCGGCGACCTGTTGACGGTACGAGAAGCCGAGCGGAACCATCGCGTGCTTGCCGCCGAAGAATCCGGGGAGCGTGTCGGAGCCACCCATGCCGAGCGCGGTGCGGGCGGCACTGCGATCGGTCTCGACCTGGTCGCGAATGGTGTCGGGGACGACCCGATCGCCCTTCTCCGAACGGATGGTGACCTTGCCGTCGGCTCCGCGGTGGAAGAGCCGGCCGTCGGCGGAGAGCCCGAGGTTGAGGGTGACGGAGACCGGCTCCTTGAGCGGCCAGGCCACGCCGTACCTCCCCTTGCCCGTCAGTTCCCTGGCGACCTGGCGGAACTCGGCCCAGCTCCAGGGACTGTCGGGGGTCGGGACGCGGACGCCCGACTCCTTGAGGATCCGGGTGTTGGCGATCAGGAAGCGGGGCTCCTGGAGGAACGGCACTCCGTAGACACCGGCGCCGAAGGTGGTGGTCCGCCAGCTCTGCTGCGGGATGTCGGCGGTCAGCCGGTCCGGGAGGAGCGTGCGCAGATCGGCGAGGTAGCCGCCGTACGCGAAGTCGGCGAGGTCGTCGGACGCGTCATGGATGACGTCCGGCGCCTCGTCGCCCTCGAAGGAGGTGAGCAGTTGGTCGTGGACGGTGTCCCAGCTGCCCTGGACGTAGGTGACATGGATGTCGGGGTGGGATTCGTTCCACTCCCTCACCAGTTGCTTGTTGGCGTCGACGGACTCCTTCTGCCAGGCCAGCGACTGGAAGCTGAGCTCGGTCCGACCGCTGCCGTCCCCGCCGTCGCCCGTCCCCGAGCAGCCCGTGAGCATCAGGGCCAGCGCGGTGACCACGGCGGCGGCCGTCCTTCGTACCGGAGCGGGCATCAGCTCTTCACCGCCCCGGCCAGCAGGGAGCCCGTGATCCGCCGCTGGATGATCGCGAAGACGACCAGCGAGGGCAGGGTCGCGAGGAACGCGGCAGCGGCGAGCGGCCCGAGATCGGCCGCTCCCTCCGCGCCGATGAAGTGGGTCAGCACGACCGGCAAGGTCTGTTTCTCCGGTGTCTTGAGCAGAACGAGTGCGAAGAAGAACTCGTTCCACGCGGTGATGAACGCGAAGAGCGCGGTGGCGACGATGCCGGGGGTCAGCAGCGGTGCGGTGACCGAGACCAGCGTCCGCAGCCGGCCCGCGCCGTCGACCGAGGCGGCCTCTTCGAGTTCGGTGGGCACGGCCCGTACGTAGCCGGTCAGCATCCACAGCGCGAAGGGCAGCGCCCAGACGACGTACACCATGACCAGACCCCACAGGGAGTTGATCAGATGGAGATGCTTCAGGACCAGGAAGAGCGGAATGATCAGCAGCACGAACGGGAACGCCTGACTGATCACGACCCAGCCGGTGGTGGCCGTCGAGAGCCTGGAGCGATGGCGGGCCGTCACGTAGGCCATGGGCGTGGCGACGACGACCGCGATGAGGGCGGCGCAGAGCGCGGCGGTCAGCGAGTTGGCGGCGGCCTGGAGCAGTGGCTGTTCGTCGAACGCCTCGCGGAAGTTGTCCAGCGTCGGGTGTTCGGGAATCCAGGTCGGATGCAGGGAGCCCAGTTCCCTCGCCGGTTTGAAGGCGGTGGAGATCAGCCACAGGAACGGGAACGCCAGAAAGACGAGATAGCCGAGCAGCGCGACGTACTGTCCGGCCCGCGCAAATCCGTCGGCACGTACGCTCACCGGTCCTCGCCTCCCCCGAGCCGGCCGACGAGATGCACCGCGAGGATCACGGAGATCACCGCGACCATCACACAGCCCATCGCGGCGGCATAGCCGAACTGTCCGTACCGGAAGGCCTCTTCGTACGCGAAGAGCATCGGCAGCCGGGTTCGGCCACCGGGTCCGCCGTTGGTCAGCACGTAGACCAGGGCGAAGGCGTTGAAGTTCCAGATGAAGTTCAAGCTGATCATCTAGACCTTCTGTACGCTTGAACTTCGACCTGGATCACAGCTGCCAGATGGGCATTGGATGCCTGGTTGGCTACTGGTTGACCATCGGTCAGCCGCTAGTTCACCATGATCATCTCCCAGATGTTTCCCACATCTCCCACTGGGAGTCCAGAAACAGCAGACCGGGACCGGACCACAGCACCCTTGGAGGCAACTGAGGCGGTCCGGCCCCGGCGATCTATTCAACGAATGCCTCGTACACCGAGCACGGAATACGGTTCACTCGTCCAGGTGGATACCCGGCGCGCCACGACGGGTAAAGGGGAGGCCCCCCGCCAGTCACCACAGGGGGTACTGCAGCTGACGGGGCGGCCCCCTCGACCAACGGAGTCCTGGGCTCCGCAGCCGAGTTCTTCAAATTTCAAATGCCTCTGGCATAGTTCAGGCTCCCAAGATCGGCTGGATATATCCAGAGATCAAGCACCTTCGTAAGTTCAGGACCTCACGTCATGATCGACGCCAGGGGTCCGGATGCCAGTCGAAGCGGCGCATCGGCGTATCGCCGCTGACATCCACCGCCGCATCCAGGCCGGCGAATGGGCAGCCGGGGAACCTCTGCCCTCCCGCGCCGACATGGCCGCCGAGTACGGCGTGCACCCACAGACGATGCGCCTGTCCTACGCCCTGCTGCGACGCACCGGAGTCCTCGACGGCGAGGAGCGGAAGCGCGTATCCGTGGCGCATCCTCCTGCCATGCGCACCCTCACGGACGCGGACGCGGAGTGGCCATTCAGCAGCGAGACCACCGACACCAGGCCGCGGCCAGCTACCGAAGAACTCGCTGAGCGCCTCGGTGTACGACCAGGCGTGATGTTGCAGCACGAGACCATCGAATGCCTCGATCCGGGCGGCCATTCCGCAATGATCGTGTCTTCGTGGTGGCGCGGCCGGCGACAAGCTCACGCCAGCTGCATCATCGAGGTCGGAACTACCCCCCTGGGGGCCGAGCAGGCTCATGCGCTCGGCCTGCTGGTGGACACCGTGGCGTTCCGCCTGGTGCGCACCCGCATTGACGACACCGGGGCTCCACTCGAAACTGCTGATCTGATTCTCCCGATGGATCGATGGCTCATCCGGCTTCGCAGCCGCTGAATCCAGGGCATTCCAGCCGGACCATCCAGCGTGGCAGGCGCATGCACGAAACGACAGTGGACGTTCCTACGAACACGCGTTCGGTTTATCACTCTCGCAACACGGCCCCGCCCACACCTCGGTGTCGAGGTTGTGGGCTCCGAGCCGGTCCCGGATGATCCCGACGCTGACCGCGCCGGAGGTGAGGGGCGTCTTGCACCAGATGCAGGCGCGGCCGGCGGACTGGTCCCACGTCAGCGTGCGGGGATCGGGGAGCGGCCGGGATGCTGGCCCCTCAGCTGAGGCCGTCATAGCGCCTGCTCGGCTTCCCGGGCGGCACAGGCGGCAGCGTCCGAGCAGGCCCGCGGGAACCAGCTGTACGCGGCGCCGCCTTCGGGGCGGGCCCGCTTCTCACCGAGGTCCCTGTCCTCTCCGACGGTGAGAGCAGTCCTGCACCAAATGCAGGACCATCCGCGCTGCTGCTGCTCCGTCAGCTCGCTGACTGGTGGTAGCTCTCTCGTCGTCACGACAGTCGCCTCCCGCGATGGGCAGAGCAGGCCACGACGGGCCACGACCGGGTGTCGTCATCGAGAGTGACATCACCGACAGGGTGGAGCGGCCCGTTGACGGCGCCGCAGTGCCAACACGCCTCGCCATGTAAGCGGGCGAAGTTCGGCTGCTCTGGAGCGTCGACCGGTTCCGGTGGTGCACTCATAGCCTGTCCCATCTGCCAGTTCCCTCCGACACGGCAGATCATGGACCGCTGTAAGTGGCACAAGTACCCCAGTGAGGGGTACCTCGCGATGGGGGGCTCAGTCGGCGTGGCACCACTCAGCGAAGTTGCTGAGCGTTTCCGCGTCGGCCCTCTTCAGTCGGCGCAGCGTGGCTGCGTCCTCCCGCACCCACGGGTGTTCGCGAGTGTGCTGCGGGGCGATCCGCCGGGCGACCTTCAGCGACTCGAACGCGTCGTCCATGAGCCCGCCCCACAGCTGTGCGCGGGCCAGCTCAATGTAGAACCCGGAGCGCCGCTCTGCCGGCAGGTCTCTCGGTGGCGCCCACTCCCGGGCCACGTCGAAGGCACGCTGGACGTGTCCGTCGCCAAGGCTGACCGCGACGCTCACTTCGTGGATGCGGACACTGTCCGGCCCGAACGCGGTGCCCTGGTAGATGCCCTCCGGCACGTGGTCGCCCAGAGCCCGCGCCTCGGCGAGGTGCTCGTCTGCGGCATCGTCGCGGCCCGCGCGACCAGCGATGACGGCAGCCCGCATGTGTAGAGCGCCGCGGGCGGCGATAGCCGGGCGGCCGACAGGCGCCGGGCAGGCATCGAGGGCCTGCTCCAGCGCCCGGAGCCCAGGCGCATGGGCGCGGGCGGCGAAGAACGTCTCCGTGCGGACGTAGCTCACGGCGGCAGAGAGCAGCGGGTCGTCGGCGCCCAGGACCGCCCAGCGCATCAGCTCGATGAGCCGGGCTGAGAGGTCGCGCGCCCCGTATTTGTAGGCGACGGAGTCCGCGCACCGGTAGGCCGTGACGAGGAGTTCCGCCAGCTCGGGGCTGCCCGCCCCCTCCGGGGCCTGGGCGGCGCGGGCCAGCTCGGCCAGGAGATTGGGGACCGTGCGGGCGATCTGCAGGTACTGCGCGGCCAGGCGCCACGCGGTGGCCTGAGCGACTGCGGCCCGCAACTCCGGCAGGGGGCGGACTGGCCCGTCGTCCGGGACGTCGTAGGAGGCGATGGCGGCCGACAGGTTCGGCAGTGCGTCCCGAATCCGGGAGGCAACATGTTCGCGGTCGGCGATGAGGCGGGACGGGTCCACGCCGAGCGCTGCTGCGATGGTGTCGAGAGTGTCGTCGGTGACGCCCCGCTCTCCCCGTTCGATCTTGCGGATCGTGCCAAGGGCGACGCATGCCGCGTCAGCGAGTTGCTGCTGGGTCATTTTCGGGCGGGCGACACTGCGGTAGTACGCGATGCGTCGGCCTACCGACCCAATCCGGTTCGGCATCTGGCTCCGTTCGAGGCGGTCGCTTCGAACCGTACCGGGGCACTGGCCGCACGCGAGTACAAACGGCCCCACATGAACTCTCGGGTGGGGCCGCTCGGTTGCGTCAGTAGGTCACGATCCGCGGCAGGTCCATGAGGGAGGTGATCGACCAGTCTGCAGCAGCGATGACGTCGGGGTCATCCGCCCACCAGTGTCCCCACGGGCCCCGTCGGAGATGCGCCGTGCGCAGGCCAGCGGCCTGGGCGGGGAAGACGTCGTTGGCTGGGTGGTCGCCGACATAGAGGGTCTCGTGAGGCATGGCGCCGGACGCCTGCAGGACCCGCGCAAAGAACGCAGGGGCCGGCTTGGCGACACCCCACTCGGCAGAGGTGACAATGAGGTCGGCGGGCAGGTCGAGGGCGCGGAGCAGGCGGCCGGCCTTCTCGGTCTGGTTGCCCGCGATGATGACGCGGACGCCAAGATCCCGAACCGCCGTGAGCGCAGGGCGCACGTCGTCGTACAAATCGTTCTCGTCGAGGCGTTCACCCTGGCCGGCGGCCTCGCGGGCGGCGTACTCGGCTGGAATGTCGATGCCGGGCTTCAGGAGGCGGAGGGCTTCCGCGTTATCGAGGCCCTGGGTGACCACGGCGCCGACGAGGGCGCTCAGGGTGTGCCGTGGGACGCCGAGCCAGTCGGCCCAGGACTGCCAGTACCGGTCGTCGCTGGTGAGGGTTTCCCCGACGTCGAGGACGATGGTCTCAATCACGCTCCGACCCTACGTGGGGGCGCCATGTCAGTGCCTGCCCGTGCTCTGTTCGCATGCCCACTCCCCCTTCGCCTGCCACGCCTGTGCGCTCCCCCGCCGCGGTGAACGCGGACATTCGCGCGCTGTGGGCGGCTGGCCCGCTGTCGCTGGAGGGTGAGGCGGAGTATCAGCGGCTGCTGGTGGAGTGGGAGGCCGCGGTCCGGGCGGATGTCGTCACGGCCGCCTGACCTGCGCGGCTCCGTTCGATTGGCAGTGCTGCCGTTTACGATCCGGCCGTGGCAATCGATATCCCTGAAGATCTGATCATGCTGGAACGTTCCGCCGTTGAAGAGCAGCGCAAGGCCCTCGCTGAGCCGTACACGGAGGAGGGGTGGGAGCCGTGGCGCGAGGCGGCGGCGAGGTTCCAGGCCGCGGTGACCGCGCACGCCGAGGCGACCGGGGTGTCCCGGGTCGAGCTGGAGATGGCCGTGAAGAAGGCCGTGCTGCATCCGGAGCCGGAAGGCGACAGCTGACGCGCGTCCGCCCCTCCCCGGGCGCTGTTCCGGGTGAGGGGCGGTCTCGTAGCTGCGCCCAGCCATAGGCGCGAATGGGATGAGTCCACGGTACTGGGCCGGTATGACAACCGGGGCGGCCCGCCGCGACGGGGGTGACACGGCGGGCCATGGCCAGTGTGGCAGGAGCAAGCGAAGCCCGCGGCCGATCCGGGCCTGCGCTCGGGGTGCTGTGAGCAGTGGCCCGTCGCACCCTGGAGTTATGAGCGCCCCGATAGTCGTCGACGGCCTGTCCCGCACCGGCGGGCGGACGGGCGCATCGGTACGAAGCGGCGTGACGCACTTCGTCAGTCCGATCCGTGCTCCTCGGGCCGGAGTCTCGCGGCGAGTTTCGAGGCCAGACCGTAGGCGGGGTGGTCGTCGAGCATGCGCCGGCGCCGGTTGTACCGCTGCGTAGTGCGTGGGTTGGTGTGACCGACGGCGTCCTGGACCCGTTCGAGGGGGACGTTGTCGGCGAGGTTGTCGGTGATGAACTGGTGCCGAAGCGTGTGGGGCTTGATCGACGTGGCCTGTGGGATACCTGCCCGGCGCGCGAGGACGCGGAGGTGCTTCCACACCTCGGGCTGCGACCAGCGGCGTCCAGAGTCCGTGACGAACAGTGGGCCCTCGGTGCGGTCGCCCAGGTAGGCCCGGAGCGCGTCGAGAGCAAGGGGTGGCACGGGAACCGGCTTCTTCTTCCCGCCCTTGAGCGTGAGGGGAAGCGTCGTGTGTCCGCGGTCGTATCCGAGCTGGTTGGCGTTGAGCGCGAGGATCTCGTCGATGCGGGGGCCGAGGAGGTAGAGCAGGGTGACGAGTGCGTAGGAGCGGGGTGCCCAGTCGCGCGCCGTTTCGATGAGCGCCATTGTCTCGTCGGGAAGCATGCCTTCGGTGGGACTGTGGTCCGGGTCGATGTACGGGCGGTCGACAGACGCGAAGGGGTCGGCGGGGCAGGCGTCGACTCGCACGGCGTAGGTGTAGAAGGACCCGGCGGCAGCAAGGGCTTGGGCTTGCGCGGAGAGGGAGAGCGTCCCGGCCTTGCCGCGCTTTGTCTGTTCAGTGGCGAGGTGGTTGGCGTAGGCATCGGCGAGCGGCAGCCGAGCTTGGAGCGGGTGGATGCCGCTGCTGCGTGCGTAGTCCTCCCAGCGGAGGAAGTTGCGGGCGTAGGCGCGGCGGGTGTGCTGGGACTTGCCGCGCGCGATCCAGGCTCCGGCGATAGTGGGCAGCGGGTCGCCTTCGCCATAGACCGCCGCGAGGTGGTCGCGGATGGCGCGGGCTTCGTCGGGCCAGTCATCGCGAGGGTCATGCCTACTTGTCGACACGGCTCCAGAAGGCCGATACAGCGTCACCTCCACGTCGGCTCCTCCTCGTCAGGAAGGTCAGGGGCATCACAGTCGAACTCGGGAAGATACGCCGGATGGTCCTTCCACTGCCTAGCGAGGTCGCGCAAGTCGTTCCACGCGATCTCCTTGGCCAGCCGGACTGCAGCAGCCATGATCTCGTCGGTTCTCTGGTTTCCGATCGACGGCGCCGACGAGTCAGCGTGGGCGCCAAGACTGGCGGTCACCCTGTACAAGCCGCGCAGGGCTCGTTGGATGACTTCGGGAGCCGGTTGATGCTCGGCCTCGTAACACGCCTCGCTGACGCGACCTTTAACGAAAGCGTGGATGCGAGCGACGTGAGCGTCAGTGAGTGGCAAACCGCTACCTCTCTATACGGAGGGGCCGTGAGTCGCACCCCTAGTAGCGAGCATGTTGGATAACTGTCATTATCAACCATTGGGTTGATGATCGGGGGGTGTTCCTCCAAAGTGGCACCGCAGCCTCAACACCCCGGAGATCACATGAGCGAGAGCAGCGTCCAGCCCTTCGACATCGAACCGCCCATCCCCCATCTCCTCGATGGCGTGGATGAGGAAGAGCTGACCATCACCGTGGGGCTGGGGCTCGTAGCTCGGAAGGCTGCGGAAGCCGAGTACATCCTGCACGGCGTCTACGTACACCTCGTCGAGGCAGAGAAGGCGTACAGCCAACTCGCCGTGGCAACCGGCGGGACGCTCGTGAAGCAATGCAGGACGAAGCTGGAGGCGTCCACCTTGGCCAGCTCGTGTAAGACATCGCTAGCCGAGGATCTCGATGCTGCAGAGGAAGGGTTCCGCCTGCGGAACCGCTACCTGCATGGCTACTGGATCTATGACGACGAGTCCTACCAGTGGCTCACGCTGAAGGGTGCGCACGGCACGCAGCGCCCCGAAGTCACGTTCATCGAGAGCGGCGAAGTGTGGGAGCTCGCCGAGCGGTTCCAAGGGCTCTGCGCGCGTCTGCTCCACTGGGACACAGCCCACTTCGGCGAGTCAGCCGACGATGAGAGCGGCCACCATGGCCTGGTCTCACGCAAGCGGATCTGACTGCGCCCGCGATACGGCATGTTATCGAGAGTCGTCGACCTCAAGAGGCAGCGTTTCAGGGCTCGACTCCCGAGCAGGCAACTCGCACCGTGAAGCACATGAGCAGCTACACGGACACCACCGGGTCCGACTTCAGCTGAAAGCAGTAGCGCCCCCTCCCGCCGAAGCGGAAGGGGGCGATGTCACTCGGGCTCGTCATCGAGGGGCGGGATGTCGGGCTCGATGAACAGCCCGGCGTACTGCGGCTTCGGCGGCGGCCCGCCAGCTGCGTCGTCCACACGTCGCTGCACTTGCCGCAACGGAATGTCAGCCATCAAGTCTCCTGTACATAGATGTGGCCGCCAGGGCGCCGAGGCCGAGGAGGCTGCGGGACTGGTCCGGCGCGGGAGTGGCGGCGCCGGAACGGCGGCACACCAGGGCATCCGGATCATCCGGCGGCACCTGGAGACTGTAGCCGTCCGGGCAGGTCTGCCCGGACTTGCCGTCCTTGCCGTCCACGCCGTTCTTGCCGTCCGTGCCGTTCTTGCCGTCGGCGCCGGGCGGACCTGTGGGGCCGGTGTCGCCCTTCGGCCCGGCCGGGCCCACGACGGACTGCCCGTCCGCGCCCGGGGCGCCCGTGGGGCCTGGCGAGCCGACAACGGATGTGCCGTCTTCACCGTCGGCGCCGGGGCTACCGCTCGGGCCCACAGGTCCGGTCGGGCCGATCGGGCCGATCGGGCCGGGAACGCCCTGATCGCCCTGCGGCCCCGGTGGGCCGACGACGGAGGCCCCTGGCTGACCGCGGCTACCGGGCGGGCCGGCCACCGGGGACTCCCCTAGCCGCTCAACCTGCTGAGCCAGGGCATCGCGCGCTTCGTTCGCGGTGCGGAGGTCGTGAGAGAGCCCCTGCATTGTCACGACGAGGAAGGCGAAGCCGGCCAGAGCCACCGCGGCGGCGAGGGTGAATACGAGGTCAGTGCGCCGCCGTTCGGCGCCCGCGCTCTTGTGCCGCCTCATGCCCCCGCCCCCTGTGCATTCAGGTACACGGTCAGGATCAGCAGCAGAACTGGCGCGATCAGGGCCGTGAAGATGAGGCGACGGTCCGCGGCCCGCCGGTCTGCAGCGCGCTGATCCTCGTCCCGACGGTTCTGGGCCGCCTGCTCGCGGGCCTCCTCGATGCCACGCACCCGCTCCACGAGAAGCTTCAGCGCGTCGTCGCGCGCCACCTGTTCGAGCTGGTAGCGCTCCAGAGAGACCTTGCTGTCGAGCCTGAGCCCCAGCTCCCGGAAGTCGTCCTTGAGGTCGGTGCGGACATCTTCGAGTCGGCGCATCACCTCGCCGAGAGTCGGCCCGTCAGGCATGTGCTACTCCACTTACGTCAGGCGCTGGTCGGGTCGGCGTGGTCACGGACTGTGTGCCTCGCCTGATACCCGGCCAGCCACGTCAACCCGGCAGGGACGAGCGCGAGGAGCGGCGCCTGGAGCCAGCCCGGCAGCGGGCCGAGCAGGCTGGAGTCCGCGGCCACCGCGTTCAGTACGGCCATCGCGATGCCGACCAGGAAGGACGCGGCGGTCGACGCCTTCACCTTCGCTTCGACGGGTGCAGCCATGAGTCAGTCCTCCTCGCGGGTTTCAGTGTCGTGCCAGACGATGCGGGTGTAGCCGCCATGGCCGTGGATCGCCTCGGCGTCCTCGATGCGATCCCAGTGGACGGTGGACGCGCGCTCACCACGCCAGCGAAGAGTTGCAGTGCCATCGGGCCAGAGAACGCCGTCGGCAACGCGGCCAGTACCGGATGCTCCGGTGACATCGTGGGCTCGGTGCAGGTGGAACAGGCGGGGCTCGGCCATGGTTAGGACTCCTTGTAGTTCGGGCCCTGGAACGTCTCCGGGACAGGGGCGGTCTTCTGCCGGAGACCGGCGAGGTACGCCCGTATCAGCTCTGCGGGTACCGGCCGGGCCAGGCGGTGAACGAGACTGGGGTGTACACCCTCGGCGGTCACAGGCCCTCCTTGGTGTTGATGTTGACGTCGATGACAGCCCGCTCGATCGCGGCCTCCACCGCGGCGACCACCGTCGCGGTGTCCGCGCCGCCGCCGACCTGCCCGGCAAGCGCGGTGATCGCAGCGGTCTGCGCGGCCATCCGCCTGTCCATGGACCGGATGCGGGCCTGCACGTCCTTGAGGATCGACTGCGGCTGCCACGTCGGGTTCGTCTTGTGGTCCGCCGCGTCCGCCGGGCCGTCGATCGCGTCGGTCTTCCACACCGCGTCGAAGATGTCGCGCTTGGTGATTCCCGCCATGGGGTCCTCCTCGTTGTCGGAGCCGGGGTTCCAGCTCGCGGGGTGCTTCAGGCGCTCGGCCACGTCCGCGCGCAGCTGCTGCATGCTGAAGCCGCGGGGGTCGACCTTGTCGCTCGACCACTCCAGGTGGCCGATCACAGACTTCGCCGACCAGCCATGCGCCCGGCACAGAGCCGCCTGGACACGCACGATCGCGTCGTACTGCGCCTTGGGCCAGGGGTCCTTGCCGTCGCCGAGGTTCTCGCACTCCCACCCGTAGAACCTGCTGTTGCCGTCGACGCCATTGCTGTTGCCCTTGGTCGGCGGAGTGGGGCGGGTGCCGTAGGACTCGGCGATGACCTGCTCCAACACGCGCGGGTCACCGCCGCCGGCGTGGTTGGTGCGGCCCCAGCCGACCATGTGGACCTGGCCGTCCTTCGCGATCATCCCGTGGCAGAGCGGGCCGGGCAGATCGGCATAGCCGGTGCGGACCATCGAGACCGTGGACGCGGTGCCCTTCGTGACGGTGTGGTGCACGATCGACCCGTTGAGCGGGCCCCACGCACCCTTCGAGTTCCGGTTGTGGGTGCGCCAGTCGCCGACTTCGACGACGCGCACGCCCTCGGCGCGCAGAGCTGCGAGGACCGCCGAGGCGGAGAGAGGTGTAGCCATGAGGCCTCCAGACATGAGAGAAGCCCCGGCCATCGGCTCGGGGCTCAAAGAAGGGGGTGGGTCAGGGAGTGGGGCGGGACCAGGTGCCCGGAGTGGTGCCTTCGGGTCGAAGGAGTGCCCAGATCGTGGTCGTGCCGTCCTCGGTGAGCAGGACACGGATGGTGAGCTGTGTCCCAGTGCCGCGGGCCGTGACGTTCCCAGGGAACTGGTCACCCTCGGCATACACGGGAGCGGAAGGCTCGTCCTCGTTGCTCGGGGCCGGGGTTTCGATGAGGTCCAGGTCCTGGACGGACAGCGTGTAGGTGACGGTGGAGCCGACCGGCGGGAGCGGCTGCGTCGGCTCGGCGGGCGGGTCGGGGATCTCTACCGGGATAGGGGTGGGGAAAGACACGCTGCTCCTAAGTGATGGGCTGGGCGCCGGCAAAGTCTGCGGCGGCGCCGATGTCGGAGACCTCAAAGGCCGTGTAGAGGCCGGCACCGGCGTTGAGGAGGCTGTTGCCGCCACCGCTGGCCGTCACCCACGTCATGACAAGGTCGGTCGTGATCGTGGCCCCGGTCGTGTTCGTGACCACGTTCTGGTTCGCGTACTGCACGTTCGTGTTCGCCGCGGGGGTGGCGATCGTGTAGGTGTCCAGCCAGATTGCCCCGGACGTGTTGGTCTTTCGGACCCGGACCCGGACGCCGGCTGCTGCTGTGGCGGCCTGGGCCAGGCCGCGCACCTGTACCCGGTACGCCCGCCCGGTCTTGAGGACAACCCCGGTCTGGGTGAGCGCTACCGTCTCCACGGCCGCAGCGGCAGTCGTTGCCGAGCGGGCCTGAAACGCGACCGCGTCACGGCCCTGGGAGACACCGCCGACGGCCAGGTCGGTGCCGTAGCTGCCGGACCCGGCAACGGTCAGGTCGCCGCCAATTCCGCTGCTGCCGGAGCCGATGTTGAGGGTCTGTGCGGTGAGCTGGCCGGCGAAGGCTGCGTCGCCGGAGACGCTGACGGTGGCCATGGTGACACCGCCGCGAAGGAGTGAGAGCAGGGTGCCGGTGTGGCTGGCGGACGCAGCTACCAAGGCACCCGGTGAGCTGCTCGCTGGGGGCGACACGGTGAGGCGGGCCCCCGAGATGGAGGCGATCGAATTCGCGATCTGGAGGAGTTGGTTGATATTCGTGTCGGTGTTCACGAGACCGAGCTGGGCGTAATTCGGGTCGAGGTAGAGCCATCCGCCGATCTGGCGGCTCACGTTCGACGTCTGGAAGCGTGCGGTGACCCAGTTGCTGGTCACGCCGTTGGGAGTCCGTCCGGCGACGGTGACCCACCGCCAGTCGGTTGCGTCATCGTCTCCGAACGGACCGGAGGAGAGGTTGAAGCCGGGGCGGCCGGGCGTTGCGTTGAGGGCGGCCATTTCGGCGCCGTTCGGGTCCCGGAAGTAGATGATCGGCAGATTGTTGGCGGGGTCCATGACGATTTCCCAGCCGTCTTCGCTGGCGTAGGTCGTCTTGCCGTTCGTGACCGTGGTGTACGCGGCACGCTTGGCCGCGCGGAGCTCGCGGAGCTCACGCTGCAGCGCGGCAATCTTGCGGGACATGGTGGTGATGTCGGGTGGGAGCTGGTCGAGGTGGCGGGGCATCAGTCGTCCTCCACAAGGATCGGTGAGACGGTGTCCGCGCTCGGGTTGAGCTGCCAGGACCAGCAGCGGGCCACCGTGGACGCGCCCTGTGGGTGCCGGGGCGAGCGGGCAACGCGGACGCGGACGCTGTCGCCGAGCCCGAAGTCCCGGCCGAGGCGAGGCGCTCGGGATGCCACGGCGTCCACGGTCCAGACGGTTGCTCCAGCGCGCATCGCCGCCAGGTCCTCGCGGGCGTGCGCGGTCAGCTGCTCAGGGTCAGTCAGTCCGTCGGCCGGGGTGTAGCGGTGCTCCCAGAGGCAGTACCCGGCCGCGATCAGGTCGTCCGCTGTCAGCAGGTCTGATTTGAGGCGTGAGGCTCCCTCGCCGTCCCCGTAGGCCCGTACCTGGGTCGCCCCTTTGCCTTCTTCGTAGGACTCGGTGAGCGTGTAGGAGCTGATGCAGCCCGGCATGTCGAAGACCGGGTCGGGTGTGGAGGTGACCGCGCCGATCTGCGGCCGTACACGGATCGGCAGTACAAACCCGGACCGGTCCGCCGTCCATGCGACGTCGATCGTCCACTCGGGCCCACCGCCGGCCGTGAGCTCCTGCCACACGGACAGGATCGTGCGGTCGTCACTGTCGTCCACGCTGTACGTGGCGGTGGTTCCGGTGGTGGGTGCGTCGATGACGAACGGCGGTGCGCTGACCAGGAGCGGGGTTCCGGTGTTGGTGAAGATGGCGGCCTGGTCGACGCCATACCCGGCGTAGGCCGCGGCATAGCGCCGGTCGAAGTACGCCTCGGGGGTGGCGCCGCCAAGGTCGAGGAGCGGGGCGGTGCCACCGGACCGGGTCAGGGTGAGCCACGCCCCGATGGGCTGGTCGGTGGCCTGGTCGACGGCCACCAGCATGGTGCGGCCCGGCTCGGTGGCCGCTTCCCAGTCCCTGGGGGCCCCGTCCAGGGCCAGCTGCATGGATGCAGTGGTGGGCGCGCCGAGCTTGCGGGTGAGGGTCTGCGACGTGAGAGCACGCAGTTCCTCGGTGATCCGCCCGCTCTTGAGGTCGCAGCCGTACCAGGTGAGTTCGACCGGCTGATGAACGGCCGGCGGAGGAGGCATGGTCACGCGACCGGCTCCACCGTGAGCTGCCCGTCAGTGGTGCGGGTGATGGTGCCCACGGTCCCGGCGGACGAGACATTCCACTGGGGCGTGATGACGACGGATGCGCCGGCCGTGAGCCCGGTGAGCAGGATGCGGCGGTCGGAGTAGATCCGGGAGCCCCAGGTCGAGATCGCGTTCGACTCGTTCGCAGCGCGCGTGTATCCACCGGATGCCCGCCATCCCACCCAGGCCGTGGACGTCGCGGTGGCCGTGTTCTGGATGGCGGCACCAATCGACACCCAGGCCATCCGGGACGGCGGCACCACGAACGTGATCGGCGTCCACTGGGCACTGGTGAAGTCCACCCAGGAGCCGGTCGTGCCGTAGCTCGTGGGTGCGGAGGACTGGTTGGACACCTGCGGGTCGTAGCGCAGGTAGCGCCACTGGGTGCCGTCCCAGCGGCGGGGCCCGTCGCCGGAGTCCCAGAGCTGCCCGGTGTACGGAGCGGGCGGTGCGACCTGGCCGATGGTCAGGCCACCAGCCGCCGCGGTGTAGGCGCGCTGGGAGTACGACACGACGGGAGAGCCGCCCCCGACCGCAGGGACACTGACCGTGGCGAGGGTGATGTAGGAGGGATCCGGCGGGGTGGGCGCGACAGGTGACGCCGCAGGAGTACCGGCGAGATAGACGATGTCGCCGTCCCTGGCGCCGGAGGCGTCCGCGTCGGTGTCGCGAATCCGGGCGTAGACAAGGTCGATGCGGGCGTTCGTCGCGGCGGCTGCGTCCACGGTCTTGGTGACGGGAGTATCGGAGCACAGCAGGTAGGGGCCCTGCGTTCCGCTGGACCCGCCCTGAATGACTCCGGCGCCGGTGCTGATGGTGAGGGTGAACCCGCTGATGGTGACACCGAGGCCGGAGCCGGGACGTACACCAGGCTGGGCACGCAGCCCGATCCCGCCGGGATTGAGCAGCGTGGTCAGGGCCTGCCGGAACTGCTGGGAGCTGTACGCGGGCGCGCCAGCGGCGGCGTTGATCGGGTAAGCGGTGATAGCCATGCGGTCACATCCATGCGGAGCGGTAGGCGACGGTCAGGGTCGCGGTGGAGGAGTACGTGCCCGCCCGGAACGCGAGGCCCGAGATGCCGGGTTGGAGGACTGGCCACGTGCCCGAGACGAGGGACCTGCGCGACGCTGTGCCGTTGTAGTAGGCGGTGTGCAGGTCGCAGTCCAGATCCAGGTAGTCGCCGTCGCTGACCGTCCCGGAGTACAGCAGCGTCGCAGCCGTGCCGTCCGGTCCGGTGACGGTGACGGCTGGCTGGACCACCGGCCCGGCGATCACGATTCGCGGCCTCGCGTCGATGGTCCCGGCGTTGGTGACGGTGGTGTCACCGGAGACCACCACCGCAGGGAAGGTGTTCGGGAACGTGGCTGGCCAGGTCTGCCCGTCGGTCACGGTAGGCAGGCGCAGCGCCGTGACCGTCTCTGATGCGGCGTACAGCCGCGGATCATCCGCGGTGACCTGCACCGAATACTCGATCGTCCGGTCGGTCAGCCGCTTCATCAGGGGCCGCCCAGACCGGCGTACTGTCGCCTGTCTCGGGATGGTCTCGTACACCGTCAGCGTCGTGTCCGTCAGCGCCGCCGCGACTTTGAGCCGGTCGATCGCCCCGTCCAGCGCCGCGGCGGACGGGGCGGTGACCTTCCCGGTGAGGGTGATGACCCTCTCGTTCAGGTACACCGGCCCCGCATACGCTCCGTGGTCAGCCTCGCGCTGCGTCAGTGTGCCCCGCGAGTCCGGCGAATCCCAGCCCTCAGTGTCCTCGCAGTGCCAGTGCACGCCGTCTTGGTCGACCTGCCCGAAGATCACGCTGCCGAGCTGGACGAGCAGGTCGGTGAAGCGGTATCCGGGCTGCAGGCCGGGCATAGCCATGTGGCCTCCTTTCAGGTCAGCCGATGAAGGCCATGTGCCGGACGATGTCGCTCGCCTGCTCGGCGCTGGACTGCTTCGCGCCGTTCAGCGTCACGGTGCGCTGGTTGGTGATGTGCTGAACGACTGTCCCGCCGGCCCCGCCGCCCCGCATCGGAGACAGGTGATACCCGAAGGTTCCCGCCACGCTGCTGAGCAGGGCGGTGGATCGGGCCCGGTTGCCTGCACCGAGCGGGATCCACGCCTCGCCACCCGTACCGCGCTCACCTGAGAGCACCGTGTACGACGAGTCCGGCACGATGCCGCCCTTGGACATCGCCACCCCCTGACCCTGCATCTGGGAGCGGAACGTGTCCGAGCCGTTGATGCCCTTGATCTGCGCCGCGATCTTCGGCGCCAGGACCCGCACCGTCGCCCAGTCCAGCCCTGCCGCGATGACGTCCGCGATACCGGCGCCCGGCTTCGACCGCAGTACCCCGAGGAGTGTTGCCGCGTTCGCCAGGTCCTCGCTCGTGAGGAGCCCAGCGTTCGACTTCGCCGCCGTGTTCGCCTTTCCGGCCGCCGTCTTGTCCTTCACCGCAGCAGCCGCGACGGCCGCTGCGGCATCGTCGCCCTGGGCGGCCAGTTGCGCCGCCAGGTCCCCGTACCCCATCCCGGCCAGCTTCAGGATGTTGGCCTGGAAAGCCGCACCCTGGGTGTTCGCCGCGGTCAGCTGCTTTGTGTAGTCCGCGAGCGTTGCCTTGGCGGTCGGGGCGAGGGCCTTGAGGTTCTTCACGATGGCGTTGAACTGCTTCGTGGACGCTTTCGCGAGCGCGCCCACCAGCGAGCGGCCCTCCTCGCCCATGCCTCGCAGGGTCTCCTCAACGTCTGCCCCGGCCCTCTTGCCGATCTTCGCGAGGTTGCTCTCCCATGCGGCGTTCGCCTTGGCCGCGTTCTCCAGCTGTTTCTGGTACGCCCCAAGGTTGAAGCTCGTCGGCGCCTTCGCTCCCTTCTTCAGCCCCAGCGCCGAGTCCGCCGAATTCACCGCTGCTCGGCTGGACTTCACCTTGTCGTTCGCCTTGGTGGACGCTGCCCTGGCGTCGCGAAGCTTCTTCTCCGCTGCCGCCAGCTGCTTCGTCGTGTGATGCCCCTTGCGGACCTGCGCGAGGTTCTTCTCGGCGTCCTTCACGGCCTGGATCTTCTTCTTCTGGTCGTCGAGGGCGGCGTTGAGCTTGGTCCAGGCGTCCTTCAGCTTCGTAACAGCCGAGTTGTACCGGTCCATGCCAGTGCCGGCGCCGAGCGTGATCGACGCCTCGGTGGGTGTGTAGTTGAACCCGCCGCCGTCGGCGAACGCCGTGATCCCGCCTGCAGCGAACTTCTGCAGCCGGTACCCGAACCGCTGCGCCACCTGCTCCAGGATCGCCGTCGAACGGCCCCGCTTCGACGGGCTGAGAGGCAGATACGCCTCCCCGCCGGTCTCCGGCTCCGCCCACAGGCGCATTGCTCCGGCCGGTGCGATCTGCGCAACGTGCCGCTCCCGCACACCTCCCCTGGCGTAGGCCTCGAAGATGTTGCCGTCCGCGCTCGACTTCATGTACATCGAGCCGGACGGCGGCTTGCCCACCGAGACATGCCGCTCGTAGGTGCTGACCGTGACGGTCTTGTCCCTGATCCCGGCCAGGTAGCCCTTGATCGCGTCCGTGGCCGCCTTCGGTCCACCGGTCGGGATCGTAATCGTGACCTGCTTGCCCTTGGTCCGCTTGATGCTGAACCCGAGGTCGGTCAGGGCCTTCTCCGCCGCGCCCGTGAGCGTGGACACCGTGACGGTCTTGCCCTTCGTCGAGGCGACCTTCCTCTGTACCGCCTCCACATCTGCCAGCGCCTTGCCGGTGACGGCCGCGACCTCGACCTTCATACCGGGCAGCTTCTTCCGGACCAGCTCGTCCAGAGCAGCGGCTGCCTTCTCCGTCGGCGCCGTGATTTCCACCTGTCGGCCGCCCGGAAGAGTACGGATCTTGAACCCGAGGCCGGTGAGCTGCTTCGTGGCGTCGTCCGTCAGCGCGGAAACCCGAACCGTCGACTTCGGCGGGATATGGCCAGCCAGGCCCTGTACGTACAGCAGGTCCTTCATGGTCTTGGACAGGCCAGGGGTGTCCAGAGTGATTGCCAAGTTCGACGGGATGAAGCCCATGGCGTTCGCGAGATCCATCGCGTCATCCTTGGCGAGACCGAACTTCTCCCCGGCCTTTACAGCGGCCTGCCACGCCGTCTCCATGTGCACGGACGCCCTCGCCAACGCCGGGGCGGCCGCATCCCCGTTCGCACGAGCCAGGTCGTATGTGCTCTGCGCCGCCTCGGCCGCACCGGAGTTCAGGTCCTGAAGCTGCGAAAAGAGCCTCCGCCCGTTCTCCGTCGTGGTGTTGATCTTCCCGTCGGTCGAAATCAGCGACTTCGACATGTCGTCGAGGTTCTTGCCGAACCCCTTCGCCTGGTCGACGTTGCTCCACGTCTCCTTCAGGCTCGCGAGTTTCTCGTTGAATCCGGCGACGGCCGCCTGGGCGTCGAGCTCCCCGCCCGACAGCAGCTGGAGCGCCTGGTGGAGCGCACGCGATTTGGTGTCCGCGTCGGACGTCGAGAGGGCGAGCGTCTTAATCGCCTCGTTCAGCCGCCCCGTCGGGTTCGTCGCGTCAAGCGCCGCATCCCCGCCACCCTTCATCGCCTCAGACAGGTCCTTCTGACGGCGGAGTGCGTCAGGGAATTCGCCGCTCAGGTCACCGAGCGCGGAGGACGCCGCACGGTATGCCTTGCCCTGGGCGTCGTAAACCGTTTGCGTGGTACGGCCGTTGGTAATGACGCGCTTGTGGCTCTCGGCTGACGCGTCCAACTGCTTGCGCAGGTCGCCGATGCTGGCACCCTCGCCGAGGTAGGCGTCGGTCACCTGACGGGCGCTGATGCCCGCCTTGCGTGTCACCTCCAGGAGCTGAGTCTTTCCGTCCCGCAGCTTCGCGTCAGCCAGGGTCTGCACGACCGTGGCCCGGACCGCCCCGTCGACGCGGCCGTTGGAGTCCTGCAGTGCTTTCGCCAGGTCGGACACGCGCTGCTGGTGGGCAGCCGCAGCCGCTGCGGCTTCCTGCTGGCGCCGGGCGAGCATGCTCAGGCCGATCATCGCCCCGGCGATCGCGACCCCCCACGGGCCGCCCAGGAAGCCGACCAGGCCCTTGAGCCCGGAGGTGAGGCCTGATCCTGCCGCAGCCGCGACCCCGCCGAGAGCGGATCGGAAGCCGCTCATGCGCCCGCCGGCGGCCTGGATGCTGCCTGCCGTCGCGCGGAATGCCTCCCCCATCCGCGCGATGGCCGGGGAACGCGCCTCAAGAGCCGCGACGTATCCGCCGAACCGGCCCAGCGTCTGCCCGGCGTTCGCCGCCATGACCCGCTGATACAGCGCCGAGTCCCCGATCCCACGGAACGCGGTTACGCCCGCCCGGCCGTACCCGGTCACGGCGGTCTGGAGGCCCTGCAGTTGCCCGCGCAACGGTCGCATCGCGAGCATGCTCAGCACCGCGAGCTGTACTGGTCCCGGCAGTGCCCCGAACGCCTTCCCAATCCCACCGACCAGACTCGCGACCGGCCCGAGGACAGCAGACACCTGCCCGAGCAGAGCGAGCGCACCGCCCACGGCCACACCCAGGATGCCCAGCGCGCCCGCCCCGGACGACACGGACGAGACCACGGCGGCGATCCCGTCGACCAGCGGCGACACCGCGTGCGCAGCGTTCTGGAAGACCGTCACCACGGCGTATCCAGCACCGGCCAGGACCGGCAGCACCGCCACCAGCCCCGTCGTCACGGCTGACTTCAGCGGCTCAACCAGCTTCGTAGCCTGCCGCTTCACACCGCTGCCGGCGGCCGCCAGCTTCTTTTCGACCGCAGGCCCGTAGACATCCCACAGGGTCGCGGCGATCTTCACACCCTTTTTGATCTTGGGGATCATGTTCGCGACGGAGTTGCCCATGCCGCGCGTGATCTTCTCCAGCGGCGGCGCAATGCCCAGATAGACCTGGAGGAAAGCACCCTTGAGCTGTGCACCGAGCGTGCGCATGGCACCGCCGAGCCCCTTGGACTCTGCAGCGGCGACATCGGCCGCACCTCCGACACGGCCGACCTGACTCGCCAGAATGCCGAAAGACTCGGCGCCCTGGTGCGCCAGCGCGGTCGCCCCGCTCAGCGCCGGCTTCCCGAAAGCCATGGCGGCGGCCGACGTGAATTCCTTCTGGGTGAGGTGGTGGTGCGCCTCGGCGAGTTTCCCGACGACGTACTCCATGCCGCGGAACTTCCCGGCGGAGTCGAAGGCTTCGATACCGAGTTCATGCAGACCCTTCTTCGCCTGCTTCGTAGGCGCGGCCATCCGGGAGAGCATGCCGCGCAGCGTCGTGCCGGCCGTCTCGCCGATGATGCCGGCCTTGCCCAGGAGGCCGACGCTCGTCGCGGTTTCCTGGATGGTGACGCCCATGCCGTGGGCCACCGGCCCCACGTACTTCATGGCGTAGTACAGGTCGATCAACTCGCCGCTGGAGTTGTTGACCGTGTTCGCGAGGGTGTCGGCTACGACGGTGGCCTGTGACCCTTTCATGGCGAACTGGTCCATGATGTCGCCCTCGATACGGGCGGCCATGGCGACGTCTGTACGGGCGGCGGCGGCCAGCTGGAGCGTGCCGCGCGCCGCGCGCATGGAGTCCGTCGCGCTGAGACCGGCTTTCGCGAGCTCCACCATCGCGTCCGCGGCCCCGGCCGCTGTGGCCGCGGGCAGCCGGATGTCCGCGCCCAGGGCCTGGGCCTCGCGACCGACGGCCTTCATCTCGGCGCCGGACGCGCGGGTGACCTCGCCGAATTTCAGTAGCGCCGAGGTGTAGTCGTTGCCCTCGTGGACGATGTCCGCGAGGCCGTAGATGATCGCGCCGCCCGCGAGAAGCGTTCCCAGCGACCGGACCGGGGCGATGACGGACGACGTCGCCGACCGCACCGTCCCCAGCCCTGACCGGGCGGCCGCGCCGATTCGCCCGAAGACCGGCGCGATGCCGCTGGCCGTGCTGCCCACGGACGTCAGGCCGCGGCGAGCTGCACCAGCAGCCGTCGCACCGTCCCGCAGGCCCGCAGCGCCACCACGCGCACCGGCCCCCACGGCGGTCATCCCGCGCCGGGCGCTGCCCGTGGCGGCCGTCAGCCCACGTACCCCGGCCCCGGCGGCCGCGGCCTGGCGACCGAACCCGGCCGCCGCCCCGGCCGCACCACGCATCCCGGCAGCGAAACCGAGCGTGTCCGCGATGACGCGGACCCGGACAGTGCGCTCCGCCATGGGCGGCCTCCCTCTATGAAGTTGTTCCGCTGGTCAGCCGATCACTGGGCGCTTCCCGGCCCAGACGACGGTCAATTTCTGGCCGGATAGGTCAGCACCCTCGCGCTCCGCCGCGGCCTTCTCGGCCTTCTCCTTGGCCTGACAGCCGAAGCAGGTGATCCTGCGCGGCTCGTACTCGTTCGCTTCGTCCAGGGACTCGGACAGGAGGTGCCCGCACCCGCCGCACGTCTCGTCAGCTAGGCGCTGCCACTCGACCGCGAGGAGGGTGTCTTCCTGGGTCCACTCCGGTTCGCCTGGCCCCCGCACACGGCCCATGAAGACGCTGTACGGGATGCCACGCGGGGCGCAGTAGCTCAGCTGAGCCCGAAGCTCCGAAGAACTTCGGATGCGAGCTCGGATTTTGGGCCCGGGTCCGTCACCCCCAGCTGCACTGTGAGCGCGGTCGACCACAGCTGGTTGAGCTGCCCGTCCGACAGCTCCTCCCAGAAGGCCCCGAACTCCTCATCGCTGGCGACCACAGGGTCGATGAGCTGGGCCCGCACAAGGACCGGCGCGAACGCGTCCGGGTCGAACGCCGGTTCCCCGGCGGGCTGCCCGGCCGCCTCTGCGGCCTTCGCGGCGGCCTCGACCTGCTTCTCAGTAGGCGGGCAGGCCGCGCGCAGCTTCTGGTAGCGCCGGTGCTGCACCGCCTGGAGCACGAACACCACCTTCGACGCCTCAGCCTGGTCCTCCAGGTCCCGCAGGTGTCGGGCGATGTCCGGCGCGGTGTCGGGGAGGTTCGTGGTCTCGTCGTACTCCCGGGCACGCTCCAGTGCGGCCTCGGCGTCCGCGATCTGTGAGGCGGTCTCGGAGTCGAGGTACAGCGGTACGCGCTCGCGCGGGCGCTGGATGTGGGCGGTGATGTCCGCGAGGGTGCGGGGCCCTGCTGTGGGGGCCCCGCTGTCGCTCGCGAACGTCGCGGGGACGTCCGTCGTCACTGTCAGCCCCCCGTCGCCGTTACGACAGCGTCCTGCTCCGGCTCGCCCGTGATCGCCAGCGACGCCGTGAACTTGCTGGTCTCGTTGTCACCGGTGTCGTTCATCGCGCGAGAGATCACCGTCACCGGGAGAACCTCGACCCGGTCGCCGGCCTTCGCGACGCCGCTTTTGGAGCCCAGGCCGGTGGTGGCGTCCTGGCTGAAGCCGGCCCGAGCGACGATCAGGAAGCCGATGGCGTCCTTCTCCAGGGTGTTCCACGCGAGGTCGTCAGCGCCCTGAGAATCACGGTGGGCGGTGATCTCCGCCGCGTCGCCACCGTAGGTACCGGGCGCTGTCTTGTTGAACCTGCTGCCGATGTCCGCAGCGTCGATCGTGTTGCCCGACGACGGGGTCTTGAGCCCGTCGCGGGTGACGTGATCGGACAGGTTCGTCCCAGCGGCAATCTCCGCCGCCGTCGGCTTGGACGGGTCAGCGACCGTCGGCGCGAACACGATCCCGATCCTGCCGGTTGTGCCGTAACGAGGCATGGTCAGTTCTCCTTCTGTGCGGCCTCGGCCGCGAGGCTGGTCCTTCGGCGCGGGGCCGCTGTCTCCGGGGGCACCAGGGCGCCCTCGGGTGCTTCGTCCGGCTCGGCCGGGGTGGCGGTCTGCCGCCATCCGCGTGCCTCCCACACCAGTTCCAGCTGGCGACGGGTGACGCGGACCGGTGGCGCCGTGGGGAGGGCGGGGTGGGCCATGTCCACCAGGGCGTCCGGATCGGGCGTGTGGTCAGCCACGAGGTCCTCCTATGCGGGGGTCAGGTAGTAGCGGTAGACGTCCACCCGAAACCACGTGGGGGCCTCGGGGGTGGCCGGGTCAGTAAGGGGCTCGGTCGTCGTCGCAGTACCGGTCACGTAGACCGCGCACTGCGACCACGACCAGCCGGTTGGGGGCTCCAGGTCGCCGAGCGCCACCGCCTCAGCTTGCTCAGCGACCTGGTCCGCCGCCCGCCGCGACGGCCCCACCGCAGTGATCTGGATCTCCGGCGCCCGATCCGCATTCGGTGCGCCGATCGACCCTTCACCGCGCATCACCTGACGGGGCCGTACCACCACGTACCGGCCCGTCAGCGCACCCCGCACATCACGGGGCTGTCCATCACCCACCGCCAGCCCAGCCGCGCGCAGAGCATCGACCAGGCGATCGGTGGCGTTCATCTCAGCGCCTGCCAGACGGCGATCTCGACACCGCGGATCAGGTCGTCCGCGTGCTCCTCCAGCGCCGGACCGAGGTGCGGGATCGGTGCGTTGTTCCGGGTGCCGTACTCGACGATGTTGCCGAGCGGACCCTGCCGCCTTCCCTTGTCCGGTCCGATCTCGGCCTCGGGGCCGGCCGGACCACGGGTCACGTCGTAGGTGATGCTGGACGGGTACGCGGGCAGGTGAGCGTGCCCGCTGATCCGCTGCGCCGCGGTGCGCTTGACCTTCCCGGCCGTCACCGCCACCGCGGTCGTCGCGTTCCGCTCCATCAGCGCGATGGACGCCATCAGCGCAGCGGCGGTCTCCCGCGCACCAGTCACGATCACCGTCACCGGGACACCTCCGTACACCACATGCGGCGAGCCGTGATGTGGCTGCCGCGATCGAGATTCCTGAGCTGGAGCGGCATACCGACCAGCGTGGGATCGGACGACTCGGTGATCGTCACCCGCAGCCCGGACCGCAGCGGCTCGGGTCCGAGCGGGATGGACACCTTGTACTGCCAGGTCTGAGAGGTGGCGTTCACCGACGGCGTCACCACCGCCGTGGACGCGGGCTTGACTCGGCACTTGCCGTCGTAGATCACGACCGGCACCGCGACGTCGCGGCCGTCCTCGGTGGTGGTCACCACTGGCACTTCCTCGATGAGGCACCGGTCGGTCATCAGCGACTCGGCGAGCGCCTGGCCTTCGGCCGCGGTCTCCCCGGCCCCGCTCACCGCGACCTCGACTTCACCAGGTAGACGCCCGGCGTGCCCAGCACCGCATTGAGCGCCTGGAGCTCGCCGGGCATCAGGTCGCCGGCGGCCGCGATCTGCTCGGATGCGTAGGTCACTGAGTAGTCGTCCACGCTGGTCTGGCGGATCATGCCCTCGCCCTGCGCTGGCTGCTGGCTGAGCCGGTACGCGATCTGGCACACGAGCTCGACCAGTCCGTCAGGGATCTGCTCGAAGCCGTGCCGGTACGTCACTTCGACCCGGTCCGTTCGGCAGCGCGGGACGAAAAGATGCTCCTCCCCGTCCCACTGCCACCCCGCCACCGGGCCCGTGGTGCCATCCGGCTCGACGGCCACGACCTCAGACACGGAAAGGATCGGCGCCCCAGGCAGGGCTACCTGCCCGCGGCTGACCGACAGACGCACCGTGGCGGTCTGCGCAGTGAGCGCGCCCCGTCCGGCCGCCCGCCGTACCCGCGCACTCGCGCGGGCCAGCAGACCGGCAGGATCCCGGCTCTCCGGCAGGGTGTACCCGTAAGCCGTCGCATCGGCCTCGGTGGCCAGCGGTGGCAGCATCACACCCTCCTCTCACCGGAACGGAGCTACTCGGTTTCGTCGCCCGGGGCGCCATCTGCGATCAGTCCCGCGCCTCGCAGCGAGGCCAGCAACTCGTTCACGGTGGCCCGCATCTGCGCGTTGGTCGCACCGGAGGGCGCGTCCTCCACAGCCACACCCTGTTCGGTCGATGCCGCAAACGCTGCCGCCCCGCCGTCGGCAATCACCATGGGCAGCGGGTTGTCCGGGGACACGGGAGCCAAGCGACCGTTGGCCGCCTTGGTCACAATCTGGAGCTTGCTCACGATCAGTTCTCCTTGCTCGGTCAGCTTGTCGAGGGGGCGGATTACGGGGCGGCGGTGTACTTCGCGGACGCCTCCGGGCGGATCACCTTGCCGCCGTAGACGTGCAGCCCACGCAGCCGATCCGCGAACTTGTTCTGCGCGCGCATTCCCTCGACCTTCTGAATCTGCGACACGTAGGCGCAGGTGTCCTTGTTGAAGGCGACGGCCTGGGGGCGTGCCGTGACCGGCATGTTCTCGGAGGTGATGATGCGGCAGCCGAGGAGACCGCCGACCGTGGCCAGTCGCAGGCCCTGCGGGTCGCCGCTGACCGCGACATCGGTCAGCTTCGAGCTGGCGCCGATGAGCTGCCGGTGGAACATGGCGTTGATCGCGATGATGCGGCCGGCCGCGGGGACGTGCGCCTGGTTCAGCATGAGGACCAGGTCCGCGATGACGTCGAAGGCGTCGTCACCGTCCAGGATCGGGTCCGTGTTCGGGATGGCGGTGGCTCCGGTGACGAGGCGCCCGGCGATGAACTTGTCGGCATCCTCCGCCATACCGAGCGACGCGGCCTGGGAGTACTTGTCCATGGTCCCGGCCGCCTGGGCCTTGTCGATGTCGTCGACGTAGAAGTCGAAGTTCTTCTCCTGGTCGACGTCGACCTCGACCTCGGTGTCGGTGATGTCGTCGGCCGTGGTCGTCCGCCCGGCCGCCTTGTAGTCCTTGATGGCGGGCGGGACCACACCTGAGATCTTGATCTTGTTTCCGCTGGTCAGGTTCCCCGTGTACTCCTGGTTGACGAGCGGCGCGAACACCGCGGTCTCCCAGTACTGCATGGTCATCTGGGCAGACCAGATAGTCGGGATGAAGTGCGTGATGGCCACCGTGGGCCCCTTTCATGAGAAAGGGCCGCACGGCGGCGGCCCTCGGTCTACTTCGTCTTGCCGAGCAGGTTGTCGAGACGGCCCTCGGCCTTGGCCGCGACGATCTGCTGGGGGGTGAGCTTCGCCAGCTCGGCTTCGGTGAGCTGGCCCTTCGGGGACTGGCCCGGTCGTGCGCCGCCGTCCCCGCCGTCCTTGAACCGCTTCCCGGCGAGCGGGTCGAGCGCCAGGTACGGCTTCGCGTCCAGCAGCTCGTCGAGGGCTTCGGCGATCGCCTCGGTGTCGATGTGGTCGCCGTCGATGAAGTCCTCGACTCGGCGGGCGAGGTGGGCGCGGGCGTCCTCCGGGTCCGCAAACTTCCTCGCGGCCCGCGCCTCCAGCCGGTCCAGGGCCCGATCGCGCAGCCCTTCGGCCTTCGCCTCCGCTCGGGCGTCCGCCCGCAGCTGCTCCAGGTCCGGCGGGTCGCCGGAGCCGTCGTCCACGGGCTTCTTGGCGGCAGCCGCCTTGAACTGCGCGAGCTCAGCTTCGGCGGCCTTGCGCCGCTCCCGCTCCGTCCGGGCCTTGGCCTTCATTGAGTCGAGGGCCTTCTTGCCGGCGTCGCCAAGCTGGTCGGCGCCGTCCGGCTCCTGATCCTCGTCGCCGTCGTCAGCGTCGCCGCTGTCGTCAGCACCGTCGTCCTGGTCGTCGTCCTCGTCATCGCCCGGGGCGCCTCCGAGGATCGGCCAGATCGGCTGAGGGCCGGTCTCGCCCGTGCGGGCCTTGCGCCAGCCGACCGCGTACAGCCCCGTGCGGGCATGGCGCGGCAGAGTGGTGATGTCCATCGTGATCTCCCATTGCGGGGGTGAAAGCGGTGCGCCGTTGCGGCGCGCCGGGTCTGTGAGCCCGCGCTACAGGCGGGCGATGTCCGCACTGGAGCGGACGAGATAGCCGTGGCGACCGAGGAGCCTCACAAGCTCCTGCCGGTCCGCCGACAGGCGGAAAATGGACTCGGGGGTGAGCCGGGTTCGGCTCATCGGCCGGCCCTCGATCTGCTCCAGCTCCCGCCGGACACGGGCGAAGTGCGATGAGTGGCGGCTGGTGCCTTCGACCGTGGTGACGATGCGCTGCCCGTCAGTCGTTGTCGCCCGCCGCAGACTCGCCGCGGTTCGTCGGGCGTTGACGACCTGGCCGATATCCGCACCGGCCCGGATCGCCTCCGCGCCACCACGTCCGAAGACCCGCACCTGGTCCGAGGCGGACAGGCGGTTGAAGTAGGCGGCCGGGTCCGTGCGCCAGTTCCGGCTGCGGCGCGCTCGATCGCGGCCGTCGCCTCCGGCCGGGGTGCCGTAGCACTGACACCGCTTATGCCGCAGGAAATCCGCGTTCCACCGGTACCAGCGCCCCGCGAGAACCGCGCACCGCTTGCACGCGCCCGCGTTGATGCACCGGATGTACCCGGTGACCGACCGGGTGCCCGCCATGGCAGTCTGCGCCGCCCTGCGACCGGCATCGATCGTCTCGGATGACCCCATCAGCAAGATGCTGTTGCGAGCCTGCCCGAGCGCCCAGACCGGCGACTGGCCGCGCTGCTCGACTGCGAGCCGGGCCCGCAGCACGGGTGTGGTCAGCATGGTCGTGAGCGGCCGCCCGTCTGCGGCGGACCGGGCGAACGCGGCCGGGACGACCCGGTACGCGGTCGACGCGTCCAGGCCCATCAGCGCCGCGGCTTCCGCGACGAACTCACCCGCCCCGCCGGCTGCCCGTGCCTGCCCGGCCATCAGCGACCGGTACAGCCCCGGCAGCACCTCACCGAACCAGGACCCGAGCAGGTCGCCGGGGTCGAGGCGGGTTAGCCAGTACAGCATCTCGCCCTGCACGATCCGGGCGGCCTGCTCGATCTCCCGCTGCCGCACTGCCGTGCGCTCCAGTGCCTGGTCCAAGCTCACGGGGTCGACACCGCACTCAACAGCTGATCAACACTGACGTGAGAGGCTGCCTGGTCGGTGGCCTGCCCGTCAGGCGCCATGGGGTCGTGAGGACGGACGCCGAGGATCTGCGCGGCCGGGTCGAGCTCCGCCTCCTCGGCGCGCATCCGAACCAGGTCGGCAACCTCCGTGGGGCTGAGTCCGTAGCGCAGAGCCAGCCACTCGAAGGGGAACCCGATCTGGCGCAACTTCAGCAACGCGTCGGCAGCCTGGGCCTGATTCCGGGACTCGGCGTCAGCCCACAGCATCTGGCCCCCGGCAAGGCCCCGCGCGAGCTTGTCTTCGCCGCGGGCCAGCGCGATCAGCCGGAACACCTCCCGGAGCGCCGTTCCGAACCAGAGCTGCTTCTCGTTGGCCTTCTTCACCAGGCCGGTCTCCGCCGCCACCAAGGCGTCACCGCTGAGGTTGGCCATACGGCCGATCAGGTAGTGGCTCGGGGTCCTCGTCTGCGCGGCGATATGCCCGACCGCAACCTCAATGACCTTGGTGTACGCCTCCAGGTTCGCGGCCGGCCAGTTCGCGGCCTTGGCCTGCTCCCCTTCAATCCACAGGACTCGGTCCACGGCGAACTTATCCAGATCCACGGCCTTCTCGCCGATGACCTGCCCGGTCTTGTCCAGGATCGGTGTCTTGGGCGCCTCGGCGCCGAGGATCAGGCGCTGAGGGAAGGACGCGAAGTCCGAGGCGGTGAAAAGCTGGCTCCACAGCAAGTTGATCGCGTCTTGCATGGCGATCACGCCCGCGACGTCGCTGATCGGGTCGTCTGCCAGGAGCGGCCGGTTGGGCAGCTCGACCATCGGCACGACACCCATCGGGTTCGGCTGGGGGTTCGGCGCGTTACCCGTATCCCTCAGCTCGAAGTCCCGGCCCAGCTCCTCTACAGACTGCATGGACGGCGATTTGGAGGGCTCTGGGCTGACCGCGCGCTCCAGCTTCCACACCTCGGTCTTGGTGTAGAGCGTCGCGTACACCCGCTGCCCGTCCTGCCACGACTTGAGCGCCGCCACACGCTTGCGGCGGGAGCCCGGCTCGTAAGCAATGACCGCCTGGCGTGCGTCCTCGACCGTGACCTCGGGGGTTTCTTCGTCGTCCGGGTCTCCCCACACGAGTACGAACGCCCTGGCGCCGGTGCCCGCACCGAGGAACCCGAGTTGCGACTCCGCATCCAGCCCGTTGCGCTGCCACACCGACCACAAATCGGCGTGGGATCGGGTCTCTCCAGCTGCCTTGACGCCAGTCACCGTCAGTCGCTCCACAGGAGCGTCGGCGACAGGAAGCGTCCAGTTATCGGAGAAGCCCGCGTACTGCTTCGCGAAGTGCTTCCGGAAGGATTCGCTGGCGAAGCGGAGAGGGTGCTCGCCCTTGTAGTAGGAAACCCCCTTCGTCACCAGGCCCGAGCGGGATTGCAGCTCCGACAGCAGCTGGTCCGCCAACTGCCCGGCCTGCCCCAGAGTCAGCCCCATAACTCACCCCCCGGTGTAGACATACGACGGCTTCTTGACCTGTGCCAGACCGGCCTTGATGGCGTCCCCAGCTGCTTCGTGCGCGAGCACGGAGACGACAGCGAGGTCGATCTTCTGTGCCACCGATGCCTTGCGGAGGACGTAGCGGTTTGAAGTGCGGGCTGCTTTACGCGCGTTTGCCACATGGGCGCCGGTCACCTCGCATCCGTCATGTCGGAACGTGCTGTCCTTCTTCGTCACGTCCGTCAGCAGCCGCTCGCACGCCGCGTGCATCTGCACGACTCGGTTCGAGTACCAGCGGACAACCCGCTGCTCTCCATACCGGTCCGCCCAGGTATCGATCTCCGTCTCCCAGTACGGCGGATCCGCGTACACGCGCAGGACCTCGTACCGGGTCATGAGTTCATCCATCGCCGCCTCGACTTCGAGGCGCGGGACCTGGCCCTCCCACTCGGCCGGATTCCAGATCGTTGGCCGGTTGTCCGGTCCATACGTCGGGGTGAACTGGTAGCCGTCCAGGGTCTCGGCCCTGAAGCCGGTCCAGTCGTCGACGTCGGACCCGTCGAAGCCGAGCACCACCCGCGGCTTGTTGCCGACGTCCCTGGGCGCGGCCCGCAGATCCCAGATCGGCCGCTCCAGCCACGTGCCGACGCCAGCGGTGATCCGGTTGCCGAAGAACCTCTCCGCCTGGGCGATGTCCTTCTCGATCAGCTCTGCGGCCTCGCCCTCGATGGCGTCGAGGTCGACCCAACCGCCGCGGCCGGCGCTGTCTCCGTACACCGCCCGGTGGATCTTCCGGCGGTCTGACTTCAGCGTGTACTGGAGCCGTGGGTCGGCCAGTTTGTGGTCCCGGTAGATGTCCTTCACTCGGGCCTCGGCCGTGCGCTGCGCGACCGAATCCTCTGATGGGTCCCACGCGTTGGTCGTCTCGATCGACCGGCCGCCCATGCCGGCCAGGCCGCGGCGCTGCGTCTCGGCGACCTGGACCATGCCCGACGCGACAGTCCACAGGCCGGTCTCGTCCTGGACCACGAACGTCACGCGCTGCCCGAGCCGCGTGCGCGCGCGGGAGGTCACCGGGTCGATCCGGCCACCGCCGGGCAGGTTGATCCGCGTATCCCCGGTATCCGGGATCAGTTCGGCGAGCGGCCCTAGCTCGATCATCGGCTGCAGCGCGCTATAAACGTTCGCCGTCTGGTCCTCACTGTTGGCCGCGATCTGGATCAGCGGAGTCGGCCACGGCCGCCCCATCGGGTCGCCCGGCTCGTACTCGTACAGCCACCCGCAGCCGCACCCGTAGTCCCGGCAGTCGTAGACCTCGCCGCCGTCGGCCCAGCCCAGGAAGAGAACCGGTCCGACGCCCTCGCCGCAGATCAGCGCGCCGGAGAAGGGCCCCTTGCCCCACTTCTGCGGCCGAACGAGCTGAGACCGCCGGTACGCGAAGGCCGGCGCCCGCTGGCCCTGCTGCGCGCCCGGCTTCAGCCGGTAGTGGTGGACCAGGAATGTCCACATCTCATCCGTGAGCCTGTAAGGCTCGCCAGCCCGGTCCCCGTCGGGGATAACGCAATGCTGCTCGATCCACTCGCCCAGCAGCCAGCCCAGGCTCGGGAACTCGCCTGGAAACTCAGGCCCCCGCCACATCGGCGGACACCTTGCTCAGGGAGATGTCGCCGGGCTCCATCCGCGCCATCAGCCGCTGCCCTTCTCGTCGTTGTCCACAACCTTCAGTCGGCGGCGGGCCTGCATCGACCGGGACGATGGTCGCCGCGCCCCTGGCTGCTGCGCCGAGATCTGCGGCTCACCGCCGACGACCTCCCACCGGAGCCGAAGCATCGCCAGAGGCGTCAGCCCCAGCCGGTCACCGAGTTGCCGGGCCTCCTTGCCCGCGTCCAGGTCGCCGCTCTCCGCCCGGCACTTCCACCGCACGTACTGCGCGACCTCGCGTGTCCAGCCCATCCGCTCCCACTGCACGGCCTGCGGAGTTGCCCACAGCTCTGTCCACAGCTCAGCCTCTACACGCTGCTGCGCTTCGAGCTGCGCCTGGAGGATCGTCGCCTCGGCCCTGGATGCGTCGGCCTTTCGCTGAGCGTTCGCCTTTGCCCGGCCCTTCAGGTTGGGCTCCAGCAGCGCGAGCTCCGCGTCGTCGGCCGCACGCGCTGCCATGTCCCGACGGGTCACTGCCGTCACGTCGTCGAGTAGCGGCCACCGCGGCGGATCCCCCGCGCGCCCTTCGGCCGGCAGCGGCGTCAGCGCGAGGGTCGCGTTGCGCCGCCGGCGCTGGTCGGCAGGCTTCGGTGCAGGCCCCATCCCGGCCACGAGATCACCACCGATCTGTCACTCTGTGTGGTCGACGTCCTGGCCCTGGGCCTCTCCAGACCCGTACAGAAATCGATAGACCTCCCCGGCGGTCCGGGACGAGTCGATGATCAAGGGGTTACCCCCCACCCTCGACACGTAGCGTGACCGGGGGCTGTCAGTCGTCGGGCTCCCGGGTGTGGGCTGCCCCGGTCTCCATGGCTTCGGCGATGCGGAGCATGCCGACGCGCTCGATCCAGCCGAGGCCTTCGGAGTAGGAGGCGCTGAGCCGGGTTGAGCCGTCGGTCTCGATGACCTTGAGGAGGACGATGGCGCCGGCTGCAAGCTCGTCGCCGGCGAGGCTGGTGGTGATGTCCAGTGCGTCGATCAGTGATCCGAGCCGCTGTTCACCGCTCGGTGCGCTGTCGGCGTTGCTCACCGGTTCCAGCCTCCTGGTTGGTCGCGTGCTGTCTCGCTGCTGTGGCAGGGCTGGCAGACGCCGCGTCCGTGCTTCGGGTCGTTCGGGTCTTGGCCAGTGCGCGCGAGTTCGCGCCGGTCTGTTGGCCAGTGATCCGCGTGCTTCGACGGTGCAGCGCCACAGAGGACACAGATGGGATCGCGAGCAAGGACAGCGGCACGGAAGCGCGTCTCGTGCTGTCGGTCGTATCCGCGCTGTCTCGCGGTACCGCGCTGCTGATCAGCTTCGGTACGGCATGCGGAGCAACGGCCTCCTTGGTCGGTGTACTCGGGGCAGCCAGGGCGCGAGCACACGCGCCACTTTGTCCGTTTGACCATCAGTGTCGTGCCGCCTTCCGTAGCATCCGGGGCACCAATTGAGGGGGTGCGCGTGAGACGCTGGGTGATCACAACTGTCGCAGTAGGGACGCTGCTTACTGGATGCAGTGACTCAGGCGATAGCGACAACAAGGGCAGCGCCGGGGCGCCCGCAGCCAAGGTCCGCTCGGCTTCGGAGATGCAGGAGAAGTGGGCGCCGGTATTGGAACAGCGGTCGCACGACATGGGGCCGATGACGGCCTCCCTGTGTATGCCGCCGGGCCTGTTCACGGGGGACTGCGACGAGGCAGGGAAGGCGCTGGCTGGCGACGCCGACGCACTGATCAAAGAGGTGGACGGACGGGACGGGTTCGGTGACCTGCTGAGATACGCCCGCAAGGTTCAAGCAGCCCGGGATGCGTACAGCAGCAACGGGTGTCTGACGCGACCATCGGGCGACGCGTACACCGAGTGCGTCATGGCCGGGCGGACATTGTCCCTGGGGGCGCAGTCGCTTCTCGCGGGAGTGAACGCGGCAGCTACAGACGGCCAGGGTTGACCAGAGTGGATGTTCCGCCAGTGCGCCAGGTCATCAGGCAGGCTTCGCGACTCCGGGCAGCGGCGGCGGCTCACCAGGGGTGATGAGCTCACGCGTCCATTCGTCGCGGACGGCTTTGTTCAGCTCGAAGACGCTGTACCGAACGTTGCCGCGGCCGGAGCCGTATCGCCGGATTCGCCCTTCGTGCGCCCAGCGCCGGATCGTGACGCCGGGCCGGCCTGCGTAGTAGGCGGCGTCCTTCTCGCTGACAAGTCCGCGGGTGACCATGTTCGCCTCCGCCGGAAATGACTGAGGGCCGCCTTGTCGGGCGGCCCTCAGCGACATGCGTGTCTAGTGAGGCAGACGATACGTTCGCCCACATCATCGCGTCAAGCTATGGATCATTCACCTGCGATAGCTACCCGCTATCCACCAGACTGGCCCCATGGCCACGGTCTTCATGGTGCAGGCGGACTCGCAGGAGGAGTGCGCCGCCGAACTGGCCCGCATGTGCGCGGCTTTCAACCTTCGCCCGCTACTGCCGCCGACCAGATCGACGGGGACGGAGCGGTGGCTGGCACGGGCCACGACAAAGGCCCCGGACCGTGAAGTCCAGGGCCCTGTCGTGCGGTGAGGTTCAGCGGGTCTGGTTGCGGGTGGTGGCGATAACGCCGCGGGTGGTGGTGTTGATGCTGCGCTGGTCCTGGTGGACGTCGCGGTGGAAGTGGTTGTGAACCGGGGCCGGGGCGGCCTCGACGGTGTCCTTGACCCGTCCAACGAGGCGGCCGATCGCGAGGACGAGCACGGCCGGGGCGCCGAGGACAACGGCGCACACAACGGGGTCCGCGCTCCCGGACGCCAGCATTACGAGGGAGGCGCTCCCGCCGACGAGGAGCGACGCGGCTCCCCCGGACAGCATCAGGGCACTGGCGTCGGTGGCCCGCTGGGACATCGGGGGCCGGCCGGGCTGCGGTACGGGCGGGGCGGTGCCGACCAGCGGGAGCGGGGTGTCGTCCCGGTGAAATGTGGCCCGTTCGTCGGCGTACACGTCGTTGACGGCGTCGGCGATCTGCTGGGCAGCGGCATAGGTGGCGGCCCGGTCGGTGGGCTCAGGCTGTGTGGGCATGGGGCTGGGTCTCCTTCCGGGCCAAGTGGCGCGGCGTGTTCGGCGGTCGCGGCCCGCCGAGTGCGGGCCGCCTAGTACGGGCTACTTGGAGGACACGGAGTTCACGGTGTCGCTGGCGGCACGGGCTCCGGTGCCGAGCATGTCCTGGGCCTTGGCGACGCAGTCGGCGCCCCAGGGGGTGGCGACGGCGAGGATCCAGAACAGCGAGACGGCGAGGAACTCACGCTTACGGAAGCTGCTGTCCTTCTTGAACCAGATACCGAGGCCGACGCAGGCAAGGAGGAACAGGCCGCTGAGGGTGATGGTCATGAGATTTCTCCGTTTCGGTGAGGTTGGATTAGGCGCCGAGGCGTTCGGCGGTGTGCCAGTCGCGGTCGATCTGGGCGAGCTTGCCGAGGCGTTCCAGGCGGGCGGTGGCGCCCGCGACGTTGCTGGGCTTCAGGTCGGTGACCTCGGCGATCTGCTTGTTGCGGCGTGCACCGCCGTCGACCGCGCGCCAGACGAGTTGCGAACGGGTGGGCGGCACGAGTTCGTCCAGGTCGTCGTCTTCGACGTCCGCCGCCTCGACGGCGGCCGGGACGGTGGGCTTCATGTCGATGACGACGGCGGCCGGGCTCTTCTTGCCGGACTTGATCAGGTCCGTCAGGAACGCCTCTTCTTCCGAGGCGTCCATGTGCCGGTACTCGTCGCGGCGCAGGTACGCGATACCGGCCGCGTCCGCCTCGCCATCCGTCAGCGTCGTGCGGGGCAGCGTGCGGAACACTTTGGCCGCGTTGTGGTGGTACATCACGCGGGACTGCGTGTACTGGGATGCGCCGTCGGCGACGTAGCACAGGCCCCCGGTGCCGGACCCGTTCGGGAACGTCTCGGGGATCGGCTCCAGGCGGAACTCGGGAGTGCGCGAGCCCAGCGACATCGTGTCGACGTCGGCGCGCGCGGTGCGGAACAGCGCGATGTTGCCGGACTGGAGCATGTCGCGGACCGCGTTGGCGTCGGCGTTCGAGCCGATGGCGTCCAGGTTGGGCAGCTGCACGTGGGCGCGCGCCCCGATGCCGGCAGCACGGGTCTGGCGCCCCAGGTGCGAGACGCCCTTGAGGACAGCGGCGGCGTTCTGGTCCCGGGAGCCCTCCTTGGCCATCTCATTGAACTCGTCGAAGGTCACCGCCATCGGTGCGAACGGCTCGCCTGGCACGAAGAAGGACCGGCCTGTCTCAAGGTCGCCGTCCGCGTCACGCCACTGCATCCGCATCTGCACGGCGAACCGGTACTTGCCGACCGCTGAGGCACCCTGCGCCATCAGGGCGAAGCCGAGCGGGGACTTGACCAGCCAGTCCAGGTCGTCGGTCCATGAGGCGTAGCCCACGCCGCCCTTGCCGTCGGCTACCCAGGAGACGAACCTGTTGACGGCCTGGGCGATCAGCAGGGCCTCCTCCAGGGAGGTCTTGCCCGCCCCGGTGGTGCCGGACGCGAACGAGTGCACGGCCGACATGCCCGGGGTGCCGGACAGGCCGGACTTCCCCGCGTTGGGGATCATCAGGCGCCAGCGGACCGGGCGCCCGTAGATGTCGAGGCCGACTGTCACGTACCCGTCGGCGTCCATGACCAGCGCGTCCAGGTCCAGGGGGACACCGTCCTGGAGCGGGTTCGAGGACATCTCGTTGACCTCGATCCGCCGGGAGTCCAGTGCACGCAGGTGCAGGCGTGAGACTGCCTCTTCGCCCGGCATGTCGAGCGCCTGGGCGATCACGCGGGGCTGCACGGCGGTGACTGGCGTGCCCTTGCGCGGCAGCAGGATCGTGAACTTCCGGCCGGTGTCGGTGGGCTCGACGCCGTACAGCTCGCTGCCTTCGTAGGGGTTGAACTCCTCCCAGACGTCCGGCAGGCCGTCCCCCACCCGCTTCGTGAGCGCCTTGAGCCGCACGGTCAACTTGGCCCGGTTGGCGGCCATGTCGTCGGGCCGGTAGACGTTCACCGCACGCGGCGGCACCCCGAACGCAATCGAAATGGAGTCCTGGTCGACACCCAGCGCCGGCTTGGCCGTCGTGGACACGATGATGGCGGTGAGCCTGTCGCTGTCGAGGTCGATGCTGGTGAGCTTGGAATCGGGCAGCGGGCCACGTTCGCAGGCGATCCACTCGGACCAGCGGGCCACGTACCAGTCGGCGCCCATCGGGCTTGCGGTGTCCGCCGCGGCAGGGGTGGGCCGGTGCCAGACCTTTACCCCCCAGCCCGTGCTGACGGTAAGGACGGCGACACGGCCCCACCAGGGCAGCTCGACAAAGCCGCTGGCCGGAATCGCTGCGAGCGGACCGGCCCGCAGCGCCATCTCGGTGGGTGTGTACTTGCGCCACCAGCCGGACTCCCAGTCCGGCAGGGCCTTCGCCCAGGCGGTGCGCAGCGACCTGCATCGCACCCGGTGCGCCTCCGTGGTTGCGGCGCGTACAAGGGCAGCGCGGTCGTCCCGCTGTCGCCAACCGTCGGCGATCCCTACGACCGGTACGAGCAGCCCGTCGCTGCCGACGGCCGGGCTGCACGAGTGGTCCCGTGAGAGACGGTGGCGCATGCGGCGGACCTTGCGCCGGTAGCCGCGACGGCTGCTACGGCACATCCACTCCCACGGCTCACCCTGCCCCGGCAGCCAGCGCCACGGGCCGGGAAGCAGCCCGAGAGCCGCCCAGCCGGCCGCGATGCTTGATGCTCCGGCGGTCGTCAGCAGCAGCGGCTCGCCGGCGAGGAAGCCGGAAGCGATGCCCAGCCCGGCGCCAACGTACAGGCCGGGGTTGTGCACCTCGTCCATGCGGGCACGCAGTCCGGTCAGTTCCTGCTGCGGCGCTTCGTTCTTGGTTTCGGGCTTGACTAGAGTCGGCGTTGCCATCCGGTTTTCTCCGATTCCTGCGGTGGTGAGGGGCGGGGCCAGGGCTATGGCCCCGCCCTTCGTGGTGTGTGCGCGGTCTCTACCGGCGCTGGATGAACTGGCGGTCGGCCATCTGCACGGCGTGCGTGCGGTTGGCGTCGGCCATTCGCCCGTGCTGGGCCCGTGTCTCGCTGTCGAGGCCCTGCGCCGAGGTGGAGAGGGAGTCGGAGGCGGAGACGATGCCGGCCACGTTGGCGGCCATGGCGTCGGACAGAGTCGCGACCTCCATGTAGGCGGTGGTGGTCGGCTCGTCGACGTCCAGCCTGGTCATGGCCTCGGACAGGTAGCGGGCGGAGTCGGCGCGCTCTTGGAAGCGGGACTGGAGCCGCTCGACTGCCCGCCGGGTGTTGCCGGCGCGGATTCCGTAGGCTGCCGCCCTGGCGAGGACTGCCGCGACGGTGATGACTGTTCCGACGGTGGACTTCTCTGCCATGGTCAGGCCGCCTTCGTCTCGTAGATCTCGGTGTGGGCGCTGGTGTCCTCGGCGTCGACGGCGTCGGAGATGTACGAGTCGCGTTCGGCGACGGACTCCATGTCCTTGGCGATCTCGGCGTAGACGCCCTGTCCTGCTTCGAGGAGGGACTTGGCCGCGACGACCTTCTCGCCCTGAGCGATCGTGTTGACTTCCAGGTCGCCGAGCTGCGCGCGGATCGCCCGGTACTGGTCCATGCAGCGGGTGACCCAGCCGATGACGCCCGCCCCGAACCCTGCGCTCTGCAAGGCGACGATCAGGTCGTCGCCGCGTGCGATCTCCCGCTCGGCACGGGCGTGGATGCGCCCGTAGACGCGGACGTCGTCCTCGCACATGAGGGAGAGCTCGTCGCTCTCTTCCATGACGGACTCGTAGGTGACGTCGGCTGCCATGCGTCCAACTCCTTGTGGTTTGTCGGCTGATTGCGGTGTGGGGGACGGTGTCGTGTCGTCCTGATCCGGTTCGGGCGCGGTGTCGACGGCGGGCTCGTCGGGGGTGACCGGCGTCTTTCCGGGTGCCTTCTTGAGGTCGACGGCCGGCTCCTTCGCCGACTCCTCATCGCCCTTCTTCGGTGATTCCTCCGCCGCGGCCGGGCCCGCACTCTTGTCGCTGTCGAAGCCGACTGTCGGAGGCGTTGACGGCATCGGAGGCACCAGCGGCGACTGATCGCGCGGCAGCGGAATGAACACCGGGCCGGGATCCTCGTGGCCTGCGTCGCGGCGCCGCTTGCGGTAGGCCTGCCACGCGCCGCGGCCCGTGTCCTGCGCCCACGTCACACCCTGCGCAGTCCACGTTCCGGCCCGGTGGCCGATCGGCGTCCTGGGGTGCTCGGCAGAGCGGCGCTTGCGGTACCCGGACCAGAAGGTCTCCAGGGCTGCGGCCTCCGCGCCGCTGGCGACGGGCGCTTCCTTCCACGCAGAGACACCATTCTTCGGCGGGGCTGTCCCGCCGTGCTTCTCTGCGATCCGCTGAACGGCCTTCTCGTGTCGGGTCTCCTCGCGCATGACGGCACGCTGCGCCGGAGACAATCCCAGCTTCGACTGCTCGCTCTGCGAGCCTGCCGCGTAGGCGAGCATGCACGCGATGAGCAGGATCTCCATCAACTTCCCCTTACGTTGTGTGACTTGGTGGGGTGAACGACTGCGCCGTGCGCGCACGTGCGCGCGTAGCACACGGAGGGTTCATCTGTCCCGGAGGTGAATGAACGAGTGAACGATCACCGTGAGTAGCGGTCGGTGATGCGCTGGAGGGCCTCACCGATCTCGCCCCACGCGCGGTTGGCGACCACTGGATCGAGGTCGCGCAGCGTGCTGCGCAGTCGGTCCAGCCGGCGGGTCGCGCCTTCCTTGGGTGAGCGCTTGTCCGCCCGCTTGATCTCCTTGGGCCAGTACGTGGATCCGCTCACGTCCGTTCTCTCCTTTCGTTCGTTGGTCGAGTCGGGCGCGACCCTGTCCGGGTCTGCTTGCCGGGTCTGCGAGGGTTCCGCTCACCGACTCACTCACCGGTTGACCTGCTGTTTTCGCTATGCCGACTGCTTCCGGCAGTCGCAGCAAGGACCAGACCGTGGGGGGCTGGGCCTCACTGGTGGTGCCGGCGTGCGGGCTATCGGGGGGCGGCGCTGGTCTCGCGCTTCTCGATCTCGGCCCAGGTATTACGGACGCGCTCCTCGCGGGCCTTGAAGCCGGCGTCCCGGAATTCCTTCTGGGCTTGCCGGTAGGAGCGGGGCGGTTCCATGCCGTAGCGCAGCCACCGCAGGACGATGGCGAGCTGTTCGTCGGAGAGCGTCACGCCCGGCTTGGGCAGCTCGACGCCTTCGATGTCGGCGAGTTCCTGGAGGGTCATGGCCCCCTTGGCGGGGGCCTGGCCACCCACCGTGTCCATGTCCGTTTCGTCCTCAGTCACGGGCGGCAGGGTCACAGGCTCAATTTCCGGGGTGGCCTGTGTGACCACCGTGTGACCCTCCAGCTCAGCCGGGGTGTCTCCGCCAGCTGTGACCACAGGTCGGGACACGGCCAGATTCAGGTCGCGTTCAGCGAAGGCCAGGGCTTTCGGGCCGTGCTTCTTCTCCGACTTCTGCAGGCGCTTCTCGGCCTTGGCGCGCGCCTTATTGATCTCGGCCTGTGCTCGGGTGAGGACATCGGCGCGGGCGGTCTGCCTCTGCACCTCGCCGAGGTGTCCGGCGGTCTCTGCGAGCACATCGGTGGTCGCCTCGGACCGCAGATGCCGGGCGTCGGCTGCGGCAAGGGCGCGGGCGTTGCGATCCGCGGCCGACCGCTCGGCGATCCGGGTCGCGGTGGCCGGGTCAGCGAGGACGTTCCCGGCGAACAGTCGCAACCCCATGAACAGGGCGGCGGCGACCGGCACGAAGGCGAACACCTTTGCGTGGCCGAGGATCAGCAGGATCGTCGCCGAGACGCCGACCGCGACGGCAGACAGGCCCAGCATGACCCCCATGCCCACCTTCGAGCGCTGCCGGATCGCAATCTCCGACATGCGCAGCGCCCCGATCCACAGGGCGTCGTAAACGATGGCGATCGACCAGCCGACGACCATGCCGACCTTGCCGTGCACGCCGATCATCTCGCCCAGCTGCCCGCCGACCGTGATAGCGACCAGGGCGAGCGAGGCGAGAGTGAGCAGCTTCTCGACGGCGGCGAACGGGTCCACGTGACGGCCGGCCGTCTTGACCCTGCTGGTGAAGCTCATGACTCCTCCTATCGGGGAGTTGAGGCCGCCGCTGATCGCGGCGACGGGGCGGGCTGGCTCAGAGCTGGTTGGGTTCGAGGGAGAAGAAGAGGCCGACGGCGTTCGCCATGTCCGGCCTCTGCCTCACGTGCTCCGCCCGGATCGCCTGGTACGTGTCGTGCCGGGTCCAGCCGGGCTCGGGCGTCATAGAGCCGGACCAGTCGGCGACGATGTAGCCGCCCGGGCTGGGCTTCTGCACGGTGAGGACGAAGTGGTACTGGCCCTGGGGCTGCTCGGCAGTGGTCATGTCGGGTGGTGTCCTTTCGGGTCGAGGTGCGGTGGTCAGGCGGTCGGCTTCGGCATGGCACGGCAGGTCTCGGCGTGCTTCTGGGACCAGCGGCGTGCGCGCTGGGTGGTGTTGGTGCGTGCCACGAACCGGTCATCCGCGTCGTCCTCGCCGCAGCCGTCGCAGTACGCAGTGTCGAAGCTGGTGACATCGACGGTGGCGCCGCCGACGGTGAGGTAGCGGGCGATGACTCCGGTCGGCCAAGCTGCAGTGGCGGTCGTGGCCATGGCGGTGCTCCTTCGGTGGTCGGGTGGGTGGTGCGGGTCCGATTGGTCCGGGCCTCTCTGCCGCCACCAGCCGTGGGGCTGGGGACGACAGGGCGGGCCGGGTCAGAGGGTGCGGGCGACGACTCGGGCAATGCGCGACTCGGGCAAAGCGACGGCGTACCCGTCGGACATCTGGATCTCGATCCAGTCCCCCACCTCGGCGTAGGACTCGACGCGGACAGGGATGTTCGCGCCGATCGTGGTCGTGACGGTGCCGGCGGGGGCGTTCTCGCCCTTGCGATAGATCGCCCCGTCGACGGTGACGAACTCGAAGAACACTTCCTGCGGCGTGGTGGTCTCGGTCTGCGTGGTCATGTCTGCTCCCTTTCGTTGCTAGGTGCCGGTGATGGCGGGTGGAGTGGCGGGGCTGGTCGTCTGTCGGCTCGGCAACCGGACCCCACGGGGAAGGTTGGTCAGGCGGCGCGGGTGAAGCGGGTGGACAGGGCGTCGAGTTCGTCGATGAGGCGCGGCCCGAACGGCTGGGCGGAGTCGATGTCGTGCGCCTGCCGCCACAGCTGGAACTCGGTCTCGGTGTCGCGGGCCTGGAGCGCAGCGATGAACCGGACGGTGATCTCGCTGGCCTCGGCGCCGTCGTGCTCCTCGTGGGAGGCGGTGATGTCGGCGACCTTGACGTCCTCGCGGATCTGGCGGACACCGGCGGAGACGGTGGCGAGGTCGGCGTTGAAGATGTCAGCGGTCATCAGGTACGGAGACATGGCGGTGCCCTTCGAGTGGGTCGGTGAGTTGAAATGAGGTGGTTCGGGTGGTGCAAGGCTCAGCGGGCGGAGAGCGCCGCCCGTGCCGCAGCGGCGAACCGGTTCGTGGCGGCAACCGCCGACCCCCGCAGGAGTTCCAAGGCCGGCATGGCGGTGGCGCCGCGCATGTCGTAGGTCGCGGCGACCGCGTCGTCGGCTGCCTCGGCCAGTGCGGGGGCAAGGATCGTGAGAGTGGTGTGCGGGGCCGTGATTGCCGACCGAGTGACGTGAGACTCGGCCCGCAGTGCGGCAATCTCCTGCTCGGAAGCGCCCGTGAGGCGGGCCTCCTCACGAACCCACATCGCCCGGCGGTGGTCGGCAACCGCGGTCGCCAGGTCGGTCACGGCCTGGAGGGTGTCCCGCCGGGCCTGCTCACTCCGCGCCTCGGCACGAACCTCACGGGCCTGGCGCTGCTGCAGAACGGTGCTGAGCGCGACACCCACCAGGGCTGAGGCGGCGGCGATGATGCTGGCCCACATGGTCTGTCCTCCGAGTGAAGTGAGGTGGAGCGCCGCGCCCCTGCCGGGCTGAGGGTGGTCACCGGCAAGGGCGCGGCGGTAAGGGGGTTAGCGCTGCGCGCGGGCCTGCTGCCGGGCGACGGTGGCGCGGACATCGACGCCGGCCTCGTAGTCGCGGCGGCAAGTGGTGGGGGTGGCCGGCTCGGAGAGGATCCGGTTCTCGCGGGGAGCGGTCGGCTCGGCCGCGGTCATGCGGCAAGCTCGACTCGGATGCGGCGCACGTACTGGCCGTGGGTGAGGCCGACGTAGGGCACTCGCGCAAGGATCACGGTGGCCGTGTGGGTGTCGGCGGCACGGGCCTGCTCGGCGTACACAGTCACGCCGTGCCGGGCAGACGCCGCCTCGCTGATCGCGCGCTGGAGGCTGTATCGGGTGACCGGCTGGCGCAGCTCGACGCTCAGGGCGTCGATGACCGCGCCGAGCATGCCGGGCAGGCGGGTCGGAGCGGTGCGGACGTAGGACGCGGCCTCGTGGGCGGCGACGTCGGCCGGGGACATGACGGCTGTGGGGGTGATCGACGCGGCGGAGGCGCCGGTAAGCTGTACGGCATCCATCAGGGGTCCTCTCAAAGATCCTGGTGGTGAGGGCCGGCCCGCGATGTAGGAGTTGCGGTGTCCGGCCCGTTTGCTGTTATGGGGCGCGCCTCGACGGACAAGTCCGGTAGGAGTGAGCCGCGCTTTCAAGCTCTGATTTGAAAGATAGAGGGTCCACGGCCAGTCGTCAAGCACAGGCTTGAAGCGAGTCGAAAACGCCCCTACTCTCATGGAATGGCCCACACCCTCGACACCGCAGTCGCTCACGTTGCCAACTCCCTCGACGCGCTCGACACGATCAGCGACCCCATCGAGCGGTACCAGGCCAGCCGCAAGACCGCAGTCATCGTCGACGACCGGCTCCGCGGCATTCGCCAACGCATCGCCCTTGAACTCAAGGCGAACGGCAAGACGTGGCGCGAGATCGGCGAGATCATGGACGGCGTCACTGCGCAGCGCGCCGAGCAGATCTCCAAGGGGAAGTGACCGGGTACCTTCCATGCCGTCGAGTCAACGCCCAGGCGCCTTAGGGGCCAATGAGCCGCCGATGCACTGGCAATGCAGTCGATGCACCGCCAGTGCAGTTCCAATGCAGCCGTGATGCACCACCCCGCCAAAGAGACCGCGAGGGGCCGATAGTGGACGTCGTCGATACGTGGACAGGCCGAACTGCCTGCGCATTGCAGGAGGCCTTACGCATGACGAATGAAGCGTTCGCCAAGAAGCTCGGGGTCGCAACTCGCACGGTGGCCGGCTGGCACAAGGAGCCGGGCATCGTGCCCCGCACCGAGATGCAGGCAGCGCTCGATACCGAGTACGAGAGGGCGAGTGAGACGGTGCAGCGGAGGTTCAGCCTTCTGTCCCGCCCGCCTGAGGAGCGCACCCAGGCGCAGGCCCTGCGTGTCGCCATCGCCGTCGTGACCCGGGCCGACGAAGTGCTACTCGTATGCCGCCGCGGGGATTCCGCCCTGTCCTGGCAATTCCCGGCCGGCATGGTCAAGCCGGACGGCAACATCGAGTCCGTCGCCATCCAGGAGACTCACGCGGAGACTGGCGTGCACTGCGCAGTCCGCGAACAACTCGGCTCCCGAGTGCACCCACAAACAGGCGTGTTGGCCTCCTACGTGCTCTGCGCCTACCTGGCCGGCGAGGCAGAGAACCGGGATTCCGTTGAGAACGTCGACGTCGCTTGGGTGCCCCGCAGCAGCCTCACCCGCTTCATCCCCGCCGACCGCATCTATCCGCCCGTACTGAAAGCCTTGGAGGCAGCATGAGCGACACCGAGACCAAGCCCGGCATCTCCGCCGCGATCATTGCGCAGGGCGGGCAGGTGTTGATGGTGCGGCGCCGCGTGAAGGAAGGCGAGCTGATGTGGCAGTTCCCTGCGGGTGCGATTGAGGCCGGCGAGTCCGCTGAGGACGCGGCTGTGCGGGAGACCGAGGAGGAGACGGGCCTGACCGTCAAGGCGATTCGTCTGCTCGGCGAGCGCGTTCACCCGAAGACGGGCCGCCTCATGAGCTACACCGCGTGCGAGGCTCTGTCCGGCGAGGCCCGCGTCGCGGACGATGACGAGCTGGACGCAGTGACCTGGGTCGCTCACGACGAGATCAGCAAATACGTGCCCTACGGGCTGTTCGAGCCGGTACAGGAGTACTTGGATCAGGTCCTGATCGGCGACTGATCCGCCACGACACATCCAGACTAGGCGGGCTTGAACACCGGGCCGACCCATCAGGCGCGAGCCACCGGCGACCACCGAGGGTCATTTTCGGACATTCACCGGGTAGAAATTGGTCAGACTTAAAGGCCGCCGAACCGTCAGGTGGCGTGCGACATACCTCCTGAACTGGGAATTCATTTGGAATTCCTCGCGTTCCGCCGCAGGTCAGCAGCTTGACAATTCCTCGACGAGCATTTCGAGGAATTGTTAGCCCGTCACTCGAATGGGTGAACGGGGGGCGCTTCATGGGCTCTGCAGCCGGAGCGCACCAGTCTGGTGAATCGTCTAGCTTCTACGTCAGCCAAGAGCGTGAACGTCAATTGCACTGCCGCAGATCTGGGCAACGAAAAAGCCGGACGGGTGCAACCGTCCGGCCTGTTCAACCAGCGGGTGGTGCCGCTGGCCAGCGAGTTCCACCCGATCAAAGGAGTACCTCTATGGCTACTTTACTGCCTGAGCCCACCCCTGCACCGTCCCAATTGCCGTCGAAGTCGCCTTCCGTCCCGCACCGCACGTGGCTGCGCCGCATCCACTCGGGCGGCCAGGTCGTCGAGACGTGCCCGGCCTGGTGCACAGACAGCCACCGCAACGACGACTCCGGGTTCTTGGAGGACCTGTCGCACGGCACCCGCTTCGACGGCCCAGGGCTGGCCGTCTTCGACGCCGGGCACGGGACGCTGTCGATGCCGGTCCTCGCCGGCCGGATCAACGTAGACCCGTACTCGGACGACCCGCGGCGCAGCGTCCCGCACATCCACCTGGAGCCGTTCCAGGACGAGGTCATGGAGTGCCTGACCCCGGACGAGTTCGCCGAAGTGATCACCCAGGTGCGCGCGCACTGCGACCGGCTCGACGAAGTGCACGCGCAGCTGGTGAAGGCGCGCGCCGAGTACCGCTGAGCGCAGACGCACGGAGGCGCCCTCGACCGATGCGGTCGGGGGCGCGTTGCCATGCCCGCGTGTTAGACGGACCCGCGATACAGCGCTTTCAGCCGGGCGACGTCATCCGAGTCAGCAGTCACGGCAAAGGCCGGGGCCCAGACGTCCTCAAAGCCGGGCGAGATCCCTTCATGCGACTTCTCGCCGACCATCACCTGGGTACTCCAGCGCTTCCATCGTGGCGCTTCAACGAGCACCCATGTCTCTTTGCCGCGCTGCTCGATGCGCTTGACCTTCACGCGAACGCATCCGGCGTTCCCTGGGAACCGCAACTCGCCGGGAGGGAGCGGGTCGGGCACGTCAAAGTAGCGCTTCGTTTCTGTCATGGAATCCCTCTACAGCTTGCGACGCTGGGCCGCGCGGGGGCGCTCGCGGGCGTCACTCGGATGCCCGAGCGCTAAGCCGCGATCCGCCGCCCAGCGAGCGGCAGGTCCATGAGCTCGCTGTGCCCGTACTGGGTCCCGCATCCGGGGCAGCGGCAGCCGGGGGTGTCGAGGGTGACGCGGAGGACAGTGCCGCAGGGGCAGGCGACGGGCACGGTTCGCGGCCTGCGCTCCCCCGACACCTGGGCCTCACATTGGCGGTGGATCAGTGACACCTCGCGCGCGGCCTCGTCGATGGCGGGGTGATTGGCCGCGGCCCATTCGAGGTTGAACCGCAGCGTCCGGACGGCGTGGTCGACGCGCTGCTGCAGCGTTCCCGCCTCGCACACCTCGGCCCGCCCGTGTTCGCGCCAGTCCCGCACCCAGGTTTCGAGCGGGCCGAGCACGGGCCCGCCGGCAGTCATCAAGTTGAGCACGTCCAGGCGGAGCGGTACGGGGGCTGTGCGGCTTCCGGAGACCGCCGGGCCGCCATTCCCTGCCCCGGGGACCAGTTGGGCGCTCAGGCGGGCGTACAGGCCCTTGGGCCCAGCCAGGGCGAGGAGATGGCCATCGATCCGCTCCACGCAGGGGCTACAGGCGTACCGGCCGAGCTCGTCGGCGTACAGGCCGCTGCGGCAGATGAGGCATTCGGTCGACTCGTTCACGGCGGGCTCCTTGCGGGCTTGCGGTGGGACTGGGCGGGGTGGCCGGCCGGGTGGGGTCCGGCCGGCCGGTGAGGCGGTGGGTCAAGTGGTGGGCTGCTGCGGCTGGTCGGTGGCGGCGCGCAGGGCGCTTACGACGGCGGGTGTACGGATGACGTCGGGAAGCTGCTGCTCCCAGGCGTCGGCCATCTGACGCACGCGTTCGATGACGGC
>NZ_JBIURS010000019.1:0-165781 GCF_044740965.1 Streptomyces sp. NPDC088252
CTCTCCCCGATGGAATTCGAACAGCACCACCACAAGACAGCTAAACTCTCACTCGCAGCATGAACCCCTGTGTCCACACTCCGGGGGTCACCTCACACGTGTGTGCCGCTCAGGCCGTCGCAAAGCGCCACCTCCGTGTCGGTCACGTACCGGTCCGGCCAGGTGAACCCGCTCGTAGATCCGGCATCCGGGCCGAGCACGGCCACCACCGCACGCAGGCAGGCAGGCAGGCAGGCATGTGTCGCCGTAGTAACGGCCACAAAAGCACGGCTGCCAGCGCCAACCCGAGCCTCCTCGCCTTCACTCGGATCACGGATCGACCGGACCAAGTCCGAATGCTCCAAGAATCCTGAAGTTACGTCACCAGCTCGAAGAACACCCCAAGGAGACAGAACACCCTGGCCACGGGGGCAAGGACCCAGCAGGGCTCAGGGGAACTCGCGGGATGTCGCACAGTACCTGGGCTGGGCCTGATCGAGGCCACTCCCGACGAGGTCACGCTGCGGGTCTGGCGCCTGCTGGTGAACCCGCACCGCACTCCCCTGCCCTGCCCCTGTTCCTGCCAGGGGTGCCTACGCCCCCGCGTGGACGTACGCCGCCCAGACGTGCGGCCTCTCCGGGATACGGCGCCGCAACTGACGGACGGTGTCGTGCAGGGCGCGCGCGACACCGGGGCTGTCGGGAGCAGTCGTACGGCGATAGAAGTCCCGCGTCATGTGGTCCGCGTGCGTGCTGTCGATCTTCCACAGCGTGCCGACCGCCGTCGGGAAGCCCGCCAGCAGGAACGAACTCGTGATGTGAATGGCCTCTCGTCCGCGAGGCGTTCGGCGGTGCGTGCGGTGCCGCAGGCCGCGAGGAAGGCGACCCGTGCCGAACGCGGACGGACCTGGCAGATCTCCAGGACCGAGACCGGCTCGCCGCTGGGCAGATGCAGCAGCGCCCCGGAGGGCTCCGCCGGGTTCGTCGCCGCGTGGCAGCCGAAATGGGCCCACGAGGCGTCGTGCAGCGCAGCGAGCACGGCCTCGCGGGTGGCGGCCGGGCCGACCAACGGCGTCTGCGCGCCGAGCAGTTCGGCAGCGTGGGTCGCTGCCGCCGCCATACCGGGGAGATCATCCTCGGACGCGGCGACCAGCAGGGCGCTGCCGTGGTCGGCCGTATCGCGCTGCCGGGCGCGTGCTCGCGCGTACGCAAGGGTCTGCAGGCCGGGCGCGTACGACGACACCACGGCGTCGAGGGCGGCACCGCAGCGGTCCTCGACGCAGTCGGGCGCCGTGCACTCGGCCGACCTCGAAGCCTTCTCCCTGACCGCCTGGTGCGACGGGTCGGCGGGGTCGAAGTTCTCCTTCAAGGATTCGGGGAGTCCGGCCTCCTCGGGGAGGCGCGGGCACAGGAAGCCGAAGGCGGCGACCCCGACCCCCATGTTCTGTGCGGCCTCCGGGTCCTCGGCGCCCTGGTGACGGCCCCAGAACGTCCAGAACACTGCGGCCACCGCTTCGAGATCGATCGAACCCTCGGGCGACGGCGCCGCCTCACCCAACAAAGCCAGCGCATCGGCCATCGCCTCCTGGTCGCGCAGAGGCGCGGCATCGCCGGTGCTGCGCGCCGCGGTCAGGCGTTCGACCACTAGTTCCCGAAGCTCGGACATCGCCGCCTACAGTAGTCTGATCAACCGTCAGGAAACAGTGGCTATCAGGACTTCGAGGGAGGTCGAGGTGGGAGACGGGGCGAAGGCGCGCGGTGTGTACGAGGACGCCGTGGAATACCTGTGCCGCAACGTCGAGGAGCTGCGCCCGCTCGTCTCCTCCGCCGCCTGGGAGTCGGCCTTCCCGGTCGTACGGGACGCCGATCCGGCCAGTGCCGAGTGGCGGGACGCCGTACGCGCGCTGCACAACGCAGTCGAGTCGGCCGGCGTTCCGAACGGGCTCGGACTGCCCGCCACCATGGGCGTCGGCGACTGGCCCGGCGTCCCCACCCCGCAGTCGGTGGGCTGGGTCTGCCCCACGAGCCGCTGCGCCCGGGGCGAACTGCGGGACGGGGCGGCGACCGCCACACCGGCCTGTGAGCTGGCCGGAGGACCGATGCGCTTGGTGGACGGCTGACCGCGGTGGGCGTGCTCATCGAGCTGCAGAAGCGCATCCCCAACGGCTGGTTCCTGCGGCGGCTGCTGCCCGCCGCGCTGTTCGTCGTCGTCGCGGTCGTCGGCGGCGGGCAGTTGGGCCATGCCCACCGGAACGACATCTCCCTCGCGCGCGAGCGGATCGCCGACGCGCTGCGGACGGGCGGCAGCCTGTCCACGAACGCCGTCGCCTCGCTCGTGCTCATCGCGGTGCCGGTGGTGGGGACCGCGTTCGCGGTCCCCTACGCCGCGGCCGCGATCGGCTCTCTCGCGTCCGGGGCCTGGCCGTGGTGGCTGATGTCGGTGGGCCGACGAAGGACTAGGTGGTGATGTGGACGGGACCTCCGGTGTGGGAGATCCCGTCGAGGACCGAGGACGGGATACGGAAGACCCGGCCGGGGGCCGCAGGCCAGGCGAGGGTCCGGCGGGCGACGATACGGCCGTCCTGGCGGACCGTCACCTTGGGGAAGCGGACGAACTCGTCCGTCCAGAGCAGGAGCCGGTCGCGGGCCGGAGCCGGATCGCCGGGGCGGAGGATCTGCGGTGCGATCCAGCGGAACGGGGCGTCCGCGATCAGGCGGACCCCCTCGGTCGGCTTATGCCTTCCGTCCAGGTGGTTGATGACTTGCCGGGCGACGTGCTTACCGTCGAGGGCGGCCACGTCGGCGGTGTCGACGGGATGGAGCATGTTGCCGGCGGCGAAGACTCCGGGTCGGCTGGTCCGCAGCGCGGTGTCCGTGAGGGGGCCGAGGGTGCGCTCGTCGAGGGTGATGCCCGCGGAGCGCGCGAGTTCGTGGTCGGGGATCCAGTCGCCGGTGAAGACGACGGTGTCGCATTCGACGGTTCGGCGCTTGCCCGTGTCGAGGTGCTCGATCTCGACAGCCTCGCAGCGGCCCTTGCCCATGACCTGAGTGACACGGCTGCGGGTGGCGACCGGAACGCGGAGGATGGTGCGGCCGGCGGCGTTGAAGGCGCCGTAGGACTCTGCCTTCGGGTACTTGCTGATCATGAGCGCGGGGGTGCAGCCGGCTTCGCGGAGGGTCATGGCCGCGGACCAACTGACCAGTTCGCCACCGACGATGACGGCCCGCTTGCCGACGGGCTGATGGTGGAGGTGGACGAGGTTTTGAAGTTGTCCGGTGGTATAGACCCCGTGGGGGCGATCTCCGGGGATGCGGCGTGCGGTGCGGGGCCTTTCGCGGGCGCCGGTGGCCAGAACGATGGCCCGGGCACGAATCTGGTAGCGGCCCTCGGGGCTGGTGACGTCAACGGTGTGCTGGTCGGACCAGTCGGTGACCATGGTGCTGGTGCGGATCTCCGCTCCGGACCGCGCGGCCCGGTCGGCCAAGTGGCGGGCGTAGGCGGGGCCGGTCATCACACGGTGCAGGTCTCGCAGGCCGTATCCGGTGTGGTCGCTGTGCCGGGGAATGCCGCCGGCCTGCTTCTCCCGGTCGACGACCAGGACCTGCCCGGCGCCGCGGTCGGCGAGTTCGGCGGCTGCGGTGAGCCCTGCGGGGCCGCCTCCGATGATGAGGACATCGGGCTCGATGAGGGGTAGCTGGTGGGTCATCGGTTGTCCTTGTGCTGGCTGCAGCAGCCGTCGTTGGTCTGGTGCCGGGTGCGCAGGGCTGCAACGGCCGCGCCGCAGAAGAAGCCCTGGCAGCGGCCGTTCATGGCCCGGGTGCGTCGGCGCAGCCCTTCCAGGCTGCGCGCGGGCACCGGGGCGTGGCAGGCGTCGCGGATCTCACCCTCGGTGACCCGTTCGCAGAAGCAGACGATGGTGCCGTAGGCGGTGTCCTCGGCAATCAGGGCGGCGTCCTGGTAGGGGCGTGTGGTGGCTTCGCCGATGTTCGGCATCCGGGGCGGAGCAGGCAGGTTGCTGCGGCTGCGGAGCCCGGGACCGGCTTCCGACAGGAGCCCGGCGACGTGCTCGGCGATGGCGATGCCCGCTGTCAGTCCGGTGGAGCGAATGCCGCCCACGAGGAGGTACCGCTGCTCGGGGGCGGCTTCGATGAGGTAGTCGTCGCGGTCGATCGCGGCGCGCAGTCCGGCGTAGCTGGCGGTGACCTCCTCGGTGAGCAGGCTCGGCATGAGCCGCGCCCCCTTGCTGAGGAGGAAGTCGTAGCCGTCCTCGGACGTGGCGGTGTCGGTGCGGTCGGCGAGGTCCTCGGCGGTGGGGCCGAGCATGACGTTGCCGTAGATCGTCGGGGAGATGAGCACGCCCTTGCCGCGGGAGGAGGGAACCGGCAGGACGATCTTGTCGGCCTTGGCCCGTGCCAGCTTGTCGAACACGAACAGCTCGCCGCGGCGGGGGGTGACCGTGAAGCGGTCGTGGCCGAAGAGACGGTCGATCGTGTCGGCGCCGAGGCCTGCCGCGTTGACGACCCAGCGGGCTCGCACGTCGCCCTGGGCGGTGTGCAATGTCGTCGCGTCGTCGCCCACGTCGATGCCGGTCACGGCGTGTTCGAGCAGGATCGTCGTCCCGCGTTGCCTGGCGTCCGTGGCCAGGGCGAGGTTGGTGGTCCATGTGCAGATGATGGACTCGTCGGGAACCGTCAGGCCTCCGAGCACGCCCTCGCCCAGATCGGGCAGGACCCGGTACACCTCGTCCGCGTCCACGATGCGGCAGTGCTCGTACCCGTTGGCCTCGGCCTTTTCCTTCAGGCCAGGCAGGGCGTCGAACTCTTCCCGGTTCCAGGCCACCAGCACGGCGCCGGTGTGCTCGACCGGGATGCCGGTGGCCTTGGCGTAGTCGCTCAGCAGGTGGTAGCCACGAGCCACGAGCCGGGACTCCAGGGTGCCCGGTTTCGCGTCGAAGCCCGTGTGCAGGATGGCGGTGTTGGCCTTGCTGGTTCCGTCTCCGACGTCGTCGCGGGCTTCGAGCAGCGCCACGGAGACGTCGTAGCCGGACAGTTCGCGTGCGATGGCCGAGCCGACAATGCCTCCTCCGATCACCACGATGTCGAAGACCTCGGGGTGAGGACGGTGGGGGGTGGGGGTCATGAGTGGTCTCCCTTGGTGGCACACGCCTCAGCGGCCTGTGCCCATGTGGTGCGGAACTCCTGGGCCCGGTCTTCTGACCAGCGGGGTTCGTAGACGGTCGCCGGCTGCCAGTCGCCGACGGCCTCTTCGAGGCTGATGGCGGGGTCGAGGGCGCAGCGGGCGAGCGCGGCAGCGCCGAGAGGGGTGGCGTGCGCGTTGGGGTAGATGTCGACGGGGAGCTGGGCGATGTCGGCCTGGGCCTGCATGAGGGCGGCGGAGTTGGTCAATCCGCCGTCGGCGCGCAGCCGGTTCAGGGGCCGGCCGAGGTCTCGGCCGACAAGGGCTGTCAGCTCGGTGACCTGGGCGGCTATGCCCTGGAGCACGGCCAGGACGAGGTGCTCGCGGCGGGTGGCCAGCGTGATGCCGGTGAGGGAGGCCGTGGCCTCGGAAGCCCACCACGGAGCGGCGAGGCCGGCGAATGCCGGGACGCACATGACGCCGTCACTGTCCTCCGCGACCAGCGCGTCGATTTCGGTGGCGGACTGAAGAAGACCGAGGTCCTGCAGCCAGCGCACGGCCGAGGCCACGGTGTAGACCTGGCCGTCCACGCAATACAGGGTCTGCCCCGCGGCCTGCCAGGCCACCGACGTCGTCAGGCCCGCGCTGGAGCGCACGGGGTCAGATCCTGTGTTCGCCAGCAGGAACGCGCCCGTGCCATAGGTGCACTTGGCCGTGCCCTGCTCCAGGCATGCCTCGGCGACCAGAGCGGCCTGCTGGTCGACGATCAGGCCGGCCACGGGCGTCTCTTGCCCGAAGGCGCGCGTGGTGCCGACCACCTCGTCGCTGCCGACGATGCGGGGCAGGCGCTCGTCGCCGAGGGAGAACAGATCAGCGAGACGACCGTCCCACGCCGCACCGTCCAGGTCGAAGATCAGAGAACGGCTGGCGGTGGAGGCGTCGGTGACGAACTCTCCTGTCAGGTGGTGCACGAGCCAGGTGTCGGTGGTGGTCACCACCCCGTCACGGGTGCGGTTGCGGCGCAGCCACGCCATCTTGGGCGCGGAGAAGTAGGGGTCGAGAACGAGACCGGTGCGCTGCGCGATGGCCTCGCGGTGCTCTGCCAGCTCGGCACAGATGCTCTCCGCACGGCTGTCCTGCCAGACGATCGCCGGGGACAGCGGCGTTCCCGTGGCTTCGTCCCAGGCCAGGACGGTCTCTCCCTGGTTGGCCAGGGCCACGCCGTCAATGGTCCGGCCGGCCATGCTCACGGCCCGGCGGCCGGCGGTGAGGACGGAATCGAGCAGTTCGTGCGGATTCTGTTCGACACCTCCCCCGGGCAGGTAGGTGGGGCGGATGGTCTCCTCGGCTATGGCGACCGTTCCGTCCTCGGCGTCGACAACGATGGCTTTGGTACCCGAGGTGCCCTGGTCGATGGCGAGGATCGTGGTCATCGCAGGGCCCCTTCCGTGTCGGCCGCGGGGGGTGTGGTGGCGTTGTCCAGGGCGCGGTCGACGTCGGCCATGTCCGGCATGGTCAGGGCGGCGCGGCCGCGCCGGACGAGGAGCGCCGCCAGGTAGACGGCGCCGATCCCGCACAGCACCAGGACGTAGGCCCAGGGGCCCCGGAAGGAAGCGTCCCGGAAGATGAGCAGCTCGTACACCAGCCAGACCGCGGCCAGAAGCAGGACCGGGACCTCCCACCGCCCCAGGGAGAAGCCGCGCGACGGCGGCAGGGAGGAGCGCTTGGCCGCGTACATCGCGACCGTGCCGGCGTAGATGACGGCGGGCAGCAGGGTAGCGGCGGAGAACAGTTGGAACAGGGCGTCGGTGGAACGGGAGAAGACCGCGAGGACGATCTGCGCGATGAGCATCATGAACACCGTGGCGTTCAGCGGCGTCGCCGTCCGGGGGTGGATGCGCTTGAGCAGTCGCCATCCGGGGAAGCGCTCGTCCCTGGACATCGCGTAGACCAGGCGGGTTCCACTGAGGGTGATCACCAGTCCGCAGGAGAAGATCGAGACCACGACGAGGACCAGGAGGATCTTCCCCACCACGGACCCGAGCACGGCGGTGATCACGGTGGCCACCGGGGTGGCCGACTCGGCGGCGCCGTCGACCCGGCCGACGGCGGCGGTCACGGCGACCAGGAAGAGAAAGCCGAGAACGCCCAGGGAGAGGACGGCCTGGACCATCGCCTTGGGAATGACGCGGGCGGGGTCCTTGGTCTCCTCCGCCAGGTTTGCCGCGGACTCGAATCCGACGATGGTGAACGCGCCGAGCAGGAACGCCAGAGCGAAGGGGCCGGCGTGGGTTCCGCCGCCCAGTCCGTAGTAGCCGCTCTCCGGGATCGTCGCGGTGTCGAACAGGTGGGCGAAGTCGAGCTTGCCGGTGAAGTAGCCCACCGCGAAGAGCAGCACCGTCAGCGTGATCATGCCGATGAGCTGCGCTGTCACCGCCGCGCTGTTGACCTTGTGCGTGATGCGCGTGGACGCGGCGACCAGCAGGGCCTGCAGCAACACCACGCCGGCCGTGATGACCCAGGCGTTCTGTGTCGTGCCGACGTACTGGAACAGCTCGGGGAGAATCGTGGAGGCGATCGTGTAGTCCACTGCGACCACGACGACCCCGAGGAAGGCGAACGAGATCCAGCCCATGATCCAGCCCCACACGGGCCCGACGATCCGCGACACCCACTGGTAGGAGTAGCCGCTGATCGGGATGCGCGCCGCCAGCGCTCCGAAGACGAGGGCGACGCAGAGCTGGCCGATCACGGAGATCGGCCAGGCCCAGATGCCGCGCGGGCCCGAGGTGGCGAGCACCGAGCCGTAGGCCGTGAAGATCCCTGTCGCGATCGACACGAACCCGAACGCCACGGAGAACGAGGCGTACCAGCCCAGCTCCCGCGCCATCACCTGGTTCGCCCCGCCCTGCTGTCCCTCAGCCGTTCTTGGCGCCTGAGCACCTGCTTCTGATTTGGCCATGACCTCGTTCCCTGCTTCAGAGTGCCCCGCCGTCGCCGCGGAAGCCAGTGGGTGATCGAAGAACCGAATGCGGTCGGCATCAAGGCCCGCCTCACAGGGATGCGCTGGAGCCTGTCCGTGGGGATGGCCGCGAGGACCCGCGGTCCGCGCCACCTCGACGCCGGTCGACAGCCCACTCGTGACCGTTTGTGTGGACTATTGACTGCTGAGAGTGTGGACCCTTGCCCGTTTGCCGTCAAGGGTTAGCGCTCCCGACCTGGTGAAAGATCGCTGATCACCTAGCGGAAAACGCTTTGAACTGCGGAGAAGAACGGAACTCTGAGGCCGTCAGCGATGCGTCCCGCACGTCACATGAGCCCTAGAATGCAGTCAGGGTTCCACAGAAACAGTCAATCAGAGAGGGCCGGACGTGCTAGCAGCCGAGCGTCACCGCAGGATCGTCGCCGAGATCGCTCGGCTCAAATTCATCACGACGGACGACCTCACCAGCCTGCTGGGCGTCTCCCACGAGACGATCCGCAGAGACCTCGCCCTCCTCGAGCGCCGCGGCGAACTGGCGCGTGTCCACGGAGGGGCCACCGCCGTACGGTCACCCGTCGGGGAGGAGGCGTCCTTCAACGAGCGCAGGGGCGCATTCCTCGCCGCGAAACAGGCCATCGGCCGAGCCGCAGCAGCCCTGATCGAACCCAACCAGACGGTCGTCATCGATGTCGGTACCACGGCCCTGGAGGTGGCCCGTGCTCTGCCCGCCGATCACGTCGGCGTCATCGCCACCCCTTCCCTGCTCGTGGCCGCCGAAGTCAGCTCCCGCCCGCAGGTCGAGGTCCTGGTCAGCGGCGGGCGGCTGCGCGGTGGCGACCTGGCCTGCTCCAACGCCCAGGCCGTCGAGTTCTTCGACAATCTGCGCGCGGACGCGGTCTTCCTGGGCTCCGGAGGCATCGCCTCCTACGGACTGACCGATTTCCACCTCGACGAAGTCGCGACGAAGCGCACCATGCTCGCCAACGCGTCCCACCGCTACGTGCTCGCCGATTCCAGCAAGTTCGGACGCACGGCCGCCCACCGCGTCTGCGAACTCGACGGCTTCGACACCCTCATCACCGACAGCCCTTGCCCGGACGGCCTGAGCGACGCCCTCGCCGCGGCGGGCGACACCATCGTCGTGGCCTGAAGGCGGTACAGCCAACCGCTTCCTCGGCGCCGGCAGCCCCCTCGCCTCCGGCACGGCAGAGGTTCTACCCCTCCGAGGAGCGTCGCGCGAAATCCGGCCGTTCCCCCACGGTCGTGCAGACGACCCATCGGCGCCCCGCCTGGACCTCCCCTTGACTCCCACCGGCCACCGCATCCACAATCACAGACCGAAACGGTCAACTTTCCACACGTTCGGGCAGTGGCAGCGCATCACGGCAGGACCGAGACCGAGACGCCGCAACCGGCCTTCCGCAGCAGAAGGCGCCGACGCAGCAGCGCAGGCGCACGGGATCTTCGGCCGTATCGACATCGGCCTCGCCTCGGTGAGCGCTGTCCACAGCGAGGGCTCCCCCCGTCACGATGGTCGTCGAGGTGAGCGCGCTCGCTGCCGCAGACCTTCTCGTCCAGATGAAAGCCGACGCCTTCCCACAGTGAACCCGGCCAACGAAATCACCTCGATCTTCGACCTCGACGGCGTCCTGACCAGCGAGGACACGATGTCCTCACTGGTCAGAGCTCGTCTGGCAGCCCGTCCTCTCCGGTTCGCCGCTGCAATCCCACCGTTCGTGCTCGCCTCGGCAGCACCGTCCGACGGCGCGCTGAAGCCCGCGATGAACAGGGCGATCGTGGCCTTGGCGCTGCGCGGAATGACCCGCAGCCAGTACGAGGAACTGGCAGCCGTGACGGGCCGGGGCATGGCAGCCCGGACAGCGGTCAGACAGGCCGTGGCAAGGTGCCGATGCGCCCGCGGTCGTGGTCCGACCGTCGTGGCGACAGCCTCGGAGGAGAACCTCGCGCGTGCATTCCTGGACGGCGTCGGGTTGCACGGCATCCCTCTGGCCGCTTCCCGGCTCGACTTCACCCCACGAGGGCCCCGGCTCATCGCCCACAACGTGGGCGAAGCAAAGGTCGACGCCGTCCGGGCGCTGGGGTTCGCCCCGGAGGACGCACTCCTGTACACCGACTCGGCCAGCGACCTCCCGCTCGCCCGTATCGCCCGCCGAACCGTCACTGTCAACGCCGCCCGCCGCTCGATCGCGAAGCTCACCGACGGTTCCGCAGACATCCGTCACGAGCGGTGGCGCTGAGGCGACACAAGCTGTCCCAGGTGTCCCTTTCCATGGCCACCACGGCCGCATCCAGCAGTGAGATGGCCATACAACCGCCGCCCGGCCCACGGCCTCGGCACGCTCCGCCGCGGCGGCCAGGTTCAGATTGAGGCGACTGTTCATGTCCAGATCGAACCGGCCGCAGCCATACGAGAACAAAGCCAAGGACCAAGCCCCCGCCTGCCGCACCAGCACGCGGAAACCGCAAGACAGAACTTCGCACAGCGATCACACCGCAAACGTTTCGCCCCGGGTGGTCGCCGAACACGCCCGAAGGGTCGAATGGCAATGGCCGGCAGCAGAGTGAAGCCGGATTCCCCGAGATCGCCGCGCACCCGGCCCCGGCGGATACGCGCCGACAAGGCGTACGTCTCCCGGAAGAACCGCGCCGCGTCGGCGCGGTATCCGCTGCACCATCCCGGACAAGGCCGACCAGGCCCACCACCGCAAGAACCGTGGCTCGCGTGGCGGCCGCCCGCCGAAGTTCGACCCGGTCGACTACCGTGAGTGCCACGCGGTCGAATGCGGCATCAATCGTCTCAAGCGCCGCTGTGGCCACGCGGTACGACAGGCTCGCGGTCCGCTACGAAGCGACCGCGCTGATCGCAGCCATCAACGAGTGGCTGTGACCGGCATCTCCCCCACTCGTACCGGAGCAGCGTCAGCGGTGGCCCAGCACGTTGACCACACGGCCGTTGGGGTCGCGGACGAAGAACCGCCGCACGCCCCACTCCTCGTCCTGCAAGGGGTGGACGATCTCCGCACCGCTGCCCTGCACGGCCGCATAGGCCGCGTCCACGTCATCCACTTCGATACTCATGTCGGGGGTGACCGGGGCAGTCTTGTCGCTGGTCATGAAGCTGACCTGCGCCGCCGGACTGGACGGGGAGGCGAGTGTCATGATCCAGCCGTGGTTCATGACTTCCTCGAAGCCCAGCAGGCCGTAGAACTCCCGGCTCTCCTGCGCAGCCTCTGACTGAATGTTGGGCACGACACGGCGAACTGCCATCGACGACTCCAAATGAGAACAGACATGCCTCCGAGACCCTCCACAAGTACTACGTCACACCCACCGCCGCACACACTTTCGCAACAGGCCCTGGCTTGATCTATAACGATCGTGTTCGTGCCCACGACGGGCTTTACGTGGCGCCAACTGCCGCCGTGCTTCGGCCCGTCCGGGCCGACTGCACACCGGCGGTTCACCGAGTGGAGCCGGGCCCGGGTGCGGGGCAAGCTTCACCGCCTGGTCCTGGACGAGCTCGGCGCGCGTGGCGCCCTGGACTGGTCACGGTGCGCGATCGCCCCGGTGAACGTGCGGGCAACGAAAGGGGGGACCTGACGGGTCCGAATCCCGTAGATCGCGGGAAGAAGGGTTCAAAGATCCACTGGATCACCGAGCGGATATGAGCCACGGACGTGTAGAGCCCGCCGTGGCTGCGGCGGTGTTCGCCCACCAGTGACAGCTCGGCCAGCGATCTCACCGGCCCGTCGCCGCACAGAACGGCGTCCCGCTGCATTGCGATGCCGGGAGAGAGCCCCTTCACGATGGCGTCGAGCGCCGACATCTGCGCAGGCGTGGACTGGACGACGTGCACGTCGTTGCTCTTGCCGTTCTCGACCTCGGCCGCGGTGAGCGCGGACCATATCGCGCTCTTGTCGGAGCAGGCGTAGTACGGTCCTTGACTCCGGATCTCGGACACGGGTCATGCGGCTGGCGTCAGCGTAGTTGGTGCTGTCCGAAAGGCTGTCTCGTAGGCGATCGGGCTTCGGTGTCCGATGCGGGAGTGACGGCGATGTCCGGCACCCCACCACGCCTCTACGGGGCCTGGCGGGGTGCGCATGAGTACGCGTGCTCATGCGCGATGGCAGACTGTTCCATGAGCGTGTGTTCATGACGCTGAACAGAGTTCTTACGGGCACGGGGGCGGCAGCGCTCGCGATGGTGGCGCTGGCTGCGTGCGGCAACGAGCAGGCCGGGGGTGGGCAGCGGAACACCGCGAACAGCATGGGCGCGCAGGCGTCGGCTACCAGCCCGAGCCCGGATGCGCAGGTCGCGTTCATGGAAATTTTAGAGCGGGTGGGTGCGCCGTGCGTACCGGATACCCTGGCGGCGGCAGAGTCGGATGATCCGGGCCCGGGTGAGCGTCCGCCCGCGCGGCCGAGTGGGCTGCTGCCGGTGGACGAGAAGCCGCCCACGGACGCGCCGTCCCCCACTACTACGTCTGAGCAGCCCGAGCTGAACGGGGTGGAGACGTGTGAGGGGCGTGAGCATGGCAAGCGCATAACCAAGGCGCTGACTGGCCTGAACAAGCCCACCACGATTCAGGTGAGGCAGGAGCTGAACAATCTCGGCTACATCGATTCCCGCATTCATGTCCTGACCACTGAACGGGGCGTGGTCCGCTTCTACCTGGACTTGCGGGTGATGGGCGGGCAGCTCGCGCTCAAGGGGACCGCGGCCGGGAAGAAGACCGCGGTGGGGGCGTACGCACACCCGGCGGAAAGCGCGTTCAAGCCGGGCAGGTAACAGCGCTCAGCGGGGCACCGGCAGGGGGCAGCTTCGGCTTGCCTGGGCTGATGCCCCTCGCGTGCCGCCTCCCGGACCGAGGCGTGTCATCGGGAGCGGGCGGCTTCCTGTCTGGAGGCTCGTAATCCGTGTCTTGGGGGCGACGAGGTCAGGATCGCCGCCGCAGATAGGCCCAGCCGAAGATGCTCGCGGTGTCGTGGAGTTCGTCGGCCTGTGCGGCTGGCCCCGTGAGCTGGTCCCGGCAGGCTGTGATCCGTTGGGCGAGCGGGGTCGTGGCCGGTGTGGACTCTTCAGGGACATGCACGTTCGGCATGGCGCAGGATTCCTTCCATGAGACTGATCTTGCTGGTTTGGCAATAAGTGGTCTCGGTGCTGTCCAGACGGCCGGTTTCGAAGTACTTGTTGGCCACCTGGCCGCCGCGGCAGTATGCGAAGTAATCACAGTGTTTGCGGCAGTTGGTCACGCCTGCCAGGGCCTCAGCGACCCAGGGCACCTCCGCGGCGCGGGCCGCCAGGACGGTCAGAGGGGTGTCCAGGACGTTTCCCGCGGTGAAGGGGCCATGCTGTGCGGAGCGGAAGCCCGCCAGCTCAGCCCCGACCGGGAGGAAGTCGCCGTCCCAGGTCACCAGGGGAAGCGGCATGACGGGGCGGTCGGCACGCTGTGCCGCTGCGCCGGACAGTTCCTCGCGGATGTAGGTGTACGCGTGGTCGAGCTCTCTGACCTGGATGCGCGGATCGGCCTGCCAGCAGGCCGCCAGTTCCTCCCAGAACGCCACGACTGAGTGCCTGAGCTCGTGTCCGCCTGCATACACACCCTTCTTCTCGGCAAGGTTTACTCCGAGGTTGTCGCAGCCGAGCTCACAGGCGAACCGGTACAGGTCGGTGGCGGCTCCCGGGGACGCGTCGGCCACCACCGCGATCAGGCCGAAGCGGATGCCGGCCTGGCGCAGGGCGCCGATGCCGCTCAGAGCCCGCTGGGTGCTTGGGCCTCCCGCCCAGTCCACTCGTGAGGCGTTCGCTTCGCCTGGGCCGTCGAGGCTGACGGTGACGCGGACGGGAACAGTGGCGAACACCTCGCACCACGCTTCGTCGATGAGTGTGGCGTTGGTCTGTACGGCCTGAACCACCGGATGTGCCTCACCTGGCCCGAACGGTTCCACGAGGGACCGGAAGTAGGCCGGGCCGACCGCGAGAGGTTCGCCGCCGTGCCACACCACCGCCACCGGGCGTTGCCCGGACCACTCCCGGACGCCTGCCGCCACTGCCTGCACGACCTCAAGGCTCATGCGCCGCGAGACCTTCCGGTCCGGCAGATAGCAATAAGTGCAGTCGAGATTGCACAGCGTCGTCGGCTGCATCAGCATCACCGACGAAACCTCGGCCAGCTGTGCAGCGCCCGTTCGTAGGGGTTTCTCGTCAGCGGATCCGGCTTGGGCGGCACTCACTCGTTGAGCGTAGATCCGGGTCCTCGATACCGGGCCCGGTCTCCCTTCGATCCACTCGTTCGAGCGAGCGCACTCGGGCAGCGCGCCCCACGCACGACCCACACGGACACGGCGACAGCGCGGGTGGCGATCCGGGGCACACCGTGCGCGAGCCGGTGCATGACGAGGACGATGCCGACATCCTGCCCGGCGTGATGGTCCACGGCATGGACATCGGGCAGTGGCTCCAGAAGCAGCGTCAGCACGCCCTGTGGGCCGGGCCGTTGGACAGGTAATGCCAGCGCCTGGACTCCACCCCCGTCTGGTGGAAGTGGTGCAGGAGGTGGGGGGCCTGGGCCGCTCGCGGGGCGGGTTCACCAGCAAGATCCACCTGAGCTCGGACGGCCACTGCCGCCCGCTCTCTCTGATCGTCATGCCAGGGCAGCGGGCGGACTGCACTCGGTTCGAGCTCGTGCTGGAGTAGATCCGCGTTCCGAAACGTGGGCCGGGACGACCCCGAATTGAGCCCGACAGCCTCGCGGCAGACAACGCATAGAGCAACGGGCCCTGCCGCGAATACCTGAGACGACGCGGCATCCGGCACACCATGCGGGAGAAGACCGACAGCCAGGCCGCCCGCCTGCGTAAAGGCTCACGCGGCGGGCGGCCATCCGGCTTCGACGTGGAGCGATTCAAGAAACGCAACACCGTCGAACGAGCGATCAACCGGCTCAAGCAGGACCGAGCCGTGGCCACCGGACACGACAAGTGCGACCACGTCTGTCGCGGCACCGCGACCGCCGCAGCCTTGGTCATCCGGCTCCGAAGGTGATCACTACGCGACCCAGCAGTAAACGTCTTGGCTCCGACCTCTGGCACTTCTGACGAGGGCAGCCAGTTCACTCACGATCTCGTCGACGATCTCAGCCTCGACTACCTCGCCGTTCTCCGAACGCTGTTTGACCCCCGATGCGGCGACGTCACGCAACCGGGACTGCTCGGCCCCGGCGAGGGCGGTGAGCAGACGAGATGAGATAGCGAACACGACGCACCCGTCGTCGATCAACCTCCACCGTGGTCGCGCGTACAAGTCCTCGCTCACAGAAGAAGCTCAGGCGCGGCATCCACCGCTCTATTCAGGCTCTGAAACGCGAGATCCGGGCCTGGCTCGCCGACTGGGACGACCGCCCGCGACCCTTTTTCTGGACCAGGACCGCCGACGAGTTCCTCTGCAAAGTCGCCGCCTACTGCCAGAGCCGGCCCCACGAAAACGCCCTCGCTCAAGGGAGGCACGGCCGATGGCTGCGCGTACGAGTGTGCTCCATCCGTCAGGCGTCGAAGCGGCGGCGGGCGGCCTCGATGTTGCCTGCGGCCCCTGGACAAAGGAGAAGTCCAGGGGGCCGCAGGCGGGGTTACCGGCGCTGGGCGAGGGTCTCGCAGCAGGTCAGGGGGCTGCTGCGAGACCCGCGGCTGCGTTCCGAGAGGCAAGACCCGTCCTGGGGTCGTGAGATGAGCCTCATGGTCGGCGGGCGGCCGAGCCGGGCGCCACGGGCCCGGGCGGCGTCCAAGCCGTCGTTGGTGCCCTGGGCGATGAGTTCGCGGATGAACTCGGCGAGCACGACGAAGACGTGGAAGACCAGGCCCCCGCCGGGCGTGGCGTCCTGCATGCCGTGCGCCCAGCTCTCATGTGGCATCAGGTGGCGACGGCCTCGGCGGCATCTGCCTGGTCCACAACGGCGGGGGCCGGGCATTGCGGGCCGCGGAGGACGATGTAGAGGAAGAGGGCGCCCATGACGGCGACGCCCGCCCACATGGCCTGCTGCCAGCCGTCGATGAAGGACTGCTGGGCGGCGTGGACCAGGTCCTGCGCGTGCGGGCCGGTATTGCCCGCCGCTTCCACGGCGTTGGCGATGCCCTCCCGGGCAGTGGCGCGGCTCCTTGGGGGATGCCGTGGAGCCTGTTGTCGATGGCGTTGCGGTAGCCGGCGGACAGGAGTGCGCCGAGCAGGGCGACGCCGAGTGCGGTGCCGAACTCGCGAGTGACGTCGTTGAGCGCGGAGGCGACGCCCTGCTTCTCGCGCGGCAGGGAGCTGGTGATGGCTTCGGTGGAGGGTGTCATCGAAAGGCCCATGCCGATGCCCATGGCGAGCATGCCGGGAAGGATGGTCAGGTAGCCGCCGTCGGCGGAGACGAAGAGGGCCATGAGTGCAAGTCCGATGGCGGCCAGCGCGATGCCCACGGCCATGGTCGGGCGGGAGCCGATGTGTGCGGCGAGCTTGGGTGCCAGGCCGGAGGTCGCCATCATCATGGCGGCCATGGGCATCAGTGCCACCGTGGACAGCAGGCCCGACCAGCCGAGGACGGCCTGGAAGAACGGGAAGAGGACCACAGCGATGCCCGCCTGGACGCCGAAGACCACGAGCAGAGTGATCGAGCCGCCGGCCAGGCCGCGCTCACGGATCAGGCGGACGTCCAGCAGTGAGGCGTCACGGCGGTGCAGTTCCCAGGCCACGAAGCCGACGGAGGCGGCGAGACCGATGGCGAGGCTGATGAGCGCCGCAGGGGCGGTCCAGCCGCGTTCGGGGCCTTCCTGCAGGACGAAGATGAGGCCGATGACGGCGATGCTGGAGACCAGCGCGCCGGCGGTGTCGAAGCGATGGGTCGAGGTCTCGCGGGAGTTGGGAACGGACTTCAGCGTCGTGGTCAGAGCCACGAGGACCAGAACCACCGGTAGGAGGAACAGCCAGCGCCAGTTGGCGACGTCGACGAGGAGGGCGGAGAGGAACATGCCCAGGATGCCGCCGCCTCCGGCGACGCCGGTCCACACGCCGATCGCCTTGCCGCGCTGCCCTTCGGGGAAGGTGGAGGTGATGACGGCGAGCGTGATGGGCGTGATCATCGCGGCGCCGATACCGCCGGCCACGCGCGCGGCGAGCTTGACCTCGGCCGACGGGGCCAGGCCCGCGACAACGCTCGCGGTGCCGAAGACACCCAGCCCCGTGATGAGCGTGGGCTTGCGGCCCAGGCGGTCGCCGACGGCGCCGAGAGGCAGCAGCAGCGCCGCCAGAGCGAGTGTGTAGATGTTGATGATCCACAGGATCGTGTACTGCGAGGCGCCGAACTCGACGGCCATGCGGGTCTGCGCGACGTTCAGCCCGGACACCGACGCAATGACGGCCATCAGTGCGACGGAGACGGCGATCAGGATCGTGCGCAGCCGACGCCCATCAGGTACGTCCCGCCGCTGGCTTTCGCGGCCTGTACGGGCTGGTTCGTACTCATGGATACCTCTCAAAAGGGCACGCTGAGTCAGCGCCGGAGCAGGACCGGTCGCCGAGCAAGGGGCGGGGACCGGCCGCCGCACGCATCGCCGGGTGCGGTCGAACGGTGGGCCGGTGCTATGCCGGGACGTCAGGAGATGGGTGCCTCGCCCTGGGCTGCGGCAAGGGCCGCGTCGGTGTCCGCGGTGGCCAGCAGGGCGTTGATATGGGAGCCGGCCAGGGCGCCGGCCGCTGCGGAGGCACCGACCTGGGCGGTGAGGTCGGTGGCGTTGCCGGCCACCCACACGCCCGGCACCTCGGTGCTGCCGGCCATACCGGAGGCGAAGCGGCGGCCCATGTTGTCGGGCAGGTCCTCCATAGGCAGCTTCAGGCTCTCCAGACCCTCGGTGCGGGCTTGCATCTGCGTGGCGACTGCAAGAACGCGGCGGGCCAGGACCTGGCCGTCAGTCAGGCGCACCCCGGCGAGGGTGCCGTCCTCGTTGTTGATGACTTCCCGCACCGGGGTGTCGACGGTGTGGATGCCGCGGGCGGCAAAGCGCGCGCGGGTGTCCTTGTCCAGGTGAGTGCCGTGGGTGAAGTAGGTCAGGTCCTCGGTCAGTTGGCGGAAGAGGAGTGCGTGATGGATGGAGGCGGGGCCGGTGGCGAGGATGCCGATGGGTTCGTCGCGCACCTCCCAGCCGTGGCAGTACGGGCAGTGCACCACGCCGTGTCCCCAGTGCTCGGCGAGCCCGGGAACCTCGGGCAGTACGTCCCGCAGGCCGGTGGCCACCAGGACGCGGCGCGCGGTTACGCTCCGGCCGTCGGCCAGGGCGATGGTGAAACGCAGATCTCCGTCAGTCGACGGGGCGGCGGGCTCGGTCGAGGCCACCTCGCCGAAGACGATGCGGCCGCCGTACTGGCGCACCTGTTCCCGGCCCCGCCGAAGGATCTCGCAGGGCGGGGTGCCGTCCAGGACTATGAAGCCGTGCACGGCCTCGGCCGGCGCGTTGCGCGGGGTGCCGCTGTCGATCACGACGACCGAGCGGCAGGAGCGGGCGAGCATCAGCGCACCGTTCAGCCCTGCCGCGCCCCCGCCGATCACCACCACATCGACGGTCCCCTCGGGCAGTGCGTCACTCGCGTACGGAGAAGTTGTCACAGCCATGTCCTCCTACCCCTTCCTTGTGCGTGGTCCCAGACGTTCCGGGCCATCTGCACACGACGCTAACCCTGCATTGCATGTAAGGCATATAATGTTGCTCATGACGCAAGGAGATGCAGAGCTGGACGGCCTCGTACGCAAACGCATCCGCGCTCTGCGGGTGGCGCAGGGCTGGTCCCTGGAGGAACTGGCCACCCGTGCCCGCCTCAGCCAGTCCTCGCTGAGCCGCATCGAGAACGGCCAGCGCCGGCTCGCACTGGATCAGTTGGTCACTCTCGCCCGGGCCCTGGACACCACGTTGGATCAGCTCGTGGAGACCGCCGCTGACGACGTAGTCACCAGCCCGATGATCGACGGCACCCACGGCCTGATGCGCTGGCCCGTGAAGGGTGACCCCGGCATGAGCGTGGTGCGCCGGCGCATGACCGAACCACCGCCCGAGAACCCGGCGCGCATGCGTGCCCACCCGGGGCGCGAATGGCTCGTCGTCCTTTCCGGCACCGCGATCCTCATGCTCGGCCACCGCCGCTTCCGCATCGAGACCAATCAGGCCGCCGAGTTTCCCACGATGATGCCGCACGCGATCGGAGCCGAGGGTGGACCCTGCGAGATCCTGGGCATCTTCGACCGCGACGCCCGCCGCGGCCACCAGCGAGAGGGCAGCGACAGCGACGTCCAGGGCACTTGCGAATGACGGCGCGGGCCGCGCGACGGTCCCGCAGTGGTGACATCTTGCGCGTCGGGCAGCACACCCCACCATCGCCTTGCGTAAACAGGAAGCGACTGTGCCGCAGGCGCATGACCGTCCTAGCGTGAAGGCATGAACCAAGCTCCCCCGCACACCCCTCATCACGGCGCTCCGCACGGCCGCAACCAGGAGCACGGAACCGACGGCCAGGCGGAGATTCTCGACCTGGACGCCGAGGTCCTCGCCGAACACATAGCCTCCATCACTGCATGGCTGCCGCTGAAGACCGGCCCGCGCCAGATCGTGGATCTGGGCTGCGGCACGGGCGCGGGCACCTTCGCCCTTCTCGACCGGTTCCCCGACGCGCACGTCACCGCCGTCGACGTATCCGCCGGACACCTCCAGCGCCTGCGCGAAAAGGCATGCGCCCGCAGCATGGAGGAGCGTGTGCGCATCGTGCAGGCCGACCTCGACGACCCCGCCTGGCCCGGCCTCGGTTCACCGGACCTGGTGTGGGCGTCAGCCTCGACGCACCACATGGCCCACCCCGATCGCGCACTGCGCAACGTCCACGACCTGCTCGTGCCCGGCGGCCTGTTCACCGTTGTCGAACTGGCCGGCTTCCCACGATTCCTGCCCGAAAGCGCCCCCAAGGACCGGCCCGGCCTGGAAGAGCGCTGCCACGCCGCGACCGACCGCTTCCACGCCGAACACGTGCCCTATCGCGGCACCGACTGGGGTCCGATGCTCACCGCTGCCGGATTCACGGTCGAGGGCGAACGCACCATCGCCGTCAACATCGAGGGCACCCGCAGCGAGGCGATCGGCCGCTACGCCCTCGGCAGCCTGCAACGCATCCGAAGCGCCGCCGTCGGCGAGCTCTCCACCGAGGACCTCACCGCGCTCGACGAACTCCTCGATACCGGAAGCCCGAGCAGCATCCTGCGCCGCGACGACCTTGCGGTGCGCACCGAACGCATCGTGTGGGCCGCACGCCCCGCCTGATCCCGAGCACCCCCGCAGAGCCCGCGCATTCCCCTGCGCAGCACTGTCGCCGCGAAGCATCCGGCGCGGAGCGTTCCCGGCGGAGAGGGAAGGAGCACCCCCATGGCTACACCTCGAACCCCTCCGGCAGGCAGGCAACGGCCGACAACGCCTCAAACGGCGTTCCGGCCGAGTACGAAGCCTGGCGCCAGGGCCGGGAGGAGGTTGCCGGAGCGAACGGGAAGGCCAAGGTCGTCGCCAACGGCGAGATCACCGACCGCGATCTCCACACACTCCCCGGCGTCCCTACCAATGGCACGGCGGTAGATTCCCGGCGGCCTACCTGGCGGGTGTCAGGTGATGCTTGGCGGCGGAGACGACATGGTGATGGGTCGCCCGAGCGCACTCGTGCCAGAACGGTGTGGCGGTCAGGTACGCGCCGAGTACGGAAAGGATGCCGAGGGAGACATCCACACTGAGGCGTCCTTGCTTGGCCCAATAGACGTCTTGCAGATCGAGGAGCAGGGCGAATTCGTCGGCGATGAGGGCGGTTCCTGCGCCGTAGGCAGCAGCTACGGCCGGGTGGCCGACGGCGCGCTCGTCGCCGCGTACGGCGATGAGGCCTATGCCGGCAAGGGTGCCGATGCCGAAGTTGTAGTGGTGCAGGTGTTGACCGCCGGCGGAGATGTTCCCCCAGGGGAGCCATCCGCCGCGAATACCGTGGGTGATGGTCCGCACGGTTCCCCACGTGACGCCGAAGGCGACCCACGTCACGATCAGTGATCTTTTCGTGGGGGTGAGGTGCTGCCTTGCCGATTCGCGCCAGCGTGCGATGAGCGCTGGGCGGGACCGGTTCAGCTCTTGGGACGTGTCAGTGACCACGAGGGTGACCTCCCGGTTTCGACGCAACGAGGTCCGCGTTCTGCTGAGTGGCGTCGCCGACCGGAGTGGATGAATCCGCCGTATCCGCAGTGAGCAGGAGAAGGCAGAACTGCCTGGGCAACGAAGTTCATGCGGCTGCGGCAGTAGTCATCACGGTCGCACACGCCGCCTGGTGTCGACGCTGTTTTGCCACTGAAGATCCGAGCACACAGGTCGTTGCCCTCGCGGTCAATGCCATGCCACGTGAGTCCGGTGACGTTCTCCGTCGCTACGTGTTCGGCGCACATGTTGTACATCCGCCACCTCCCACGAACGCCGTTGCGGTGCAGCTCAATGTAAAGCCCGCATCATTCAAGATGGCGACTCAAACGCTCCAATCGAGTGAGGCCTTTCCAACGGTGTGAAGCAAACGGCGGGGCGGATACTCTTGCCGCGGCCCGGTGGGATGTGGATGGCTGGCAATCGCGCCCCGCGCAGGCGAGGCGGAGTCAATCGAAACGCGCTCTCGGCGCCGCGGACCGGTCGATCCATCCTCGATCAGCGACATGGGCGACGTGTCGGCTGATCATCGACATGCCGACGGCGAGCAGCTCCGCAAGTCGGCTCATGCGCATCGCGCCGTACCGTCCCAGCAAGTTCAGCACGGCGGCAGCGCCGCCCGGGCAGTCCTGCGGCAGGATCCGTGCGAGGTCACGCTTCACAGCACCGATGACGCTGAGCTGCCGAGCCAGCCCCTCGTAATGGCACTGGGCCACCATCACACCCCCTCGGCGAACTCGCCGCTCACCGGACGAGCAGCTGGCCCGTCAGCCTGGTCATGCGCTGCCGTGGCCAGGCGCCTGAGCAGGCGGCACATCTGCTGCGTGAGTGAAAGACCGACGACTTCTCGGGACGGTCACTGGTCCTGCTGGTTCCCCTGAACGTGGTCGAGCAGCTTCTTGAGCCTCTCCAGATCAGGGGCGTCGGCGTTGTCGGCCTTCTGCTCCATCAGTTGGAGCACCGTGTCGACCGAGAGCGGGCTGGTGTTGCGGCGTGTTCCGGTACCGCCTTGCTGCCAGAGTCGAGGGCCGGCCAGAGGGCGGTACTCGATGCCTGCCGCGTCCAGACGGGCCAGGTGTTCCTCGAGTTCGGGTTGCTGCCGTGGCCACTCGGTCGGTGTGCCGCGCCAGTTGTTGGCGGCATGCGCGGCCAGCCGCGGCCAGGTGCGGTAGGAGCGGGCACGGCGGTCACGGACGAACTCGGTCCACAGGCCTGCCTGCGTCTCCAGGATGCGGCCGGGGAGATCTCTCTTCGGCGTCGTTGCCGACGATGGGAGCCATGACGACATCGTGGCCGACGGCCAGGACGGGGTGGGCGTTGCGCTCGGCGCGCCAGACCATGACGACGGTGTCGGGGCGCAGTCCGCCCGTTCGCGCGGCTTCCTCCCACACCACGGCGCGGCGGCCCAGCCGGGTGCAGACATCGACAAGGTAGGTAGTGAGGTCGGCGCGCAGCTCCTCGACGGAGTCCAGTCCGCGCCCCTTGGCGTAGGCACGGACGTCGGCCGACCGTTCCCAGTCGGAGAGGTCGGCCTCGTCGCCGCCGGTATGGAGGTAGGGCGAGTCCACCGTGTCGGCGATCTCTTCGAGCAGGCTGGCCAGGACGGCGCGAGCCTCGGGCAGTGGGCTGACCACCCGGCCGCTCGGCAGAATGGACGTGGCGGGGGCACTGGGGACCGGCTCGCCGGGGACGGTGAGTTCGGGCACGGCGGCCAGGAGTGCGCTCACGTGCCCGGGCAGGTCGAGTTCGGGCACGATCGTGATGCCGTGCAACTGCGCGTACGCGGTGATCTCGCGCAGGTCGTCCAGGGTGTAGTAGCCGCCGTGCGGGGTGCCGTCCATGGGCGGCTCGCTGCCGTCGAAGGGCGCCGTACCGATCGGGGTCTCAGCACGCCAGGTCGCGATCTCGGTCAGGCGGGGGAAGGCGCGGCTCTCGACCCGGTAGCCGGTGTCATCGCTCAGGTGCAGGCGCAGGTGATTGACCCGGTGTAGGGCCAATTCGCATATGAGCTGGAGGAGTTCGCTCTTGGGGGGGGTGAAGTGGCGGGCGACGTCCGGCAGGAAGCCGCGCCAGGTGCATGCCGGTTCATCCTCGATGAACACCTGCGGGTGCACCCAGGCGTCGCGGTCGAGCGGGGCGCTCCGGTGCGTCGACCGAGAAGAGCCGCCGTAGCGTCACGGTGACATGTCCGGCCCCGTCCGCGGAGCCGGCGGTGATGCGCACGCCCTTGTCGGCGTCGATCTCCAGGCGGTACGCCTCAAGGGCGAGGTCGGGGTCGCACGTGACGTGGATGGCCAGGCCGCCCGCTGCGCGTGAGGTGCGGGACCGCAGCCAGTCGAGCCGCACCAGCAGGTTGTCGATCCATGCGTCCGCGGCACGGAGGGAGACATGTCGGGGCACGGAAACGGTACCCGGGCCCGGGATGACGGTACGGGGGGCGGGCCAAAGGTTTCATCGGACACCCTTGACCTGGTGGGTGGAAACCGCGCTGAGCACAGCCGCGACGGCACCGGTCGGCGAGAGGACTTGCAGGATCCGGCACCGACAGTGAGGACAAGACCACCCAAAGCGGACGCCAAGGTCTGCGGCAGGGTGGCGGCGATGTTGATGACACCCAGGTCCTTGGCGATGTCGCCCTCACCCGGCAGAACATCAGCGATGCCCGCCTGGTCCACCCCCATGAAGGAGCCGAAACCGAAAGAGATCAGTGCGTGGACGGCCGTGAGGCTTCCGGCGTCGGAGACCAGGGCCAGTGCATCCGGGCCTACGGCGACGAGCGTGCCCCCAAGGCCATCATCGGCCGTCTGCCCACCCTCTCCGACAGGTGCCCCGAGACGGTCGGCGAGACCAGCATGGCCACGCCTCCGACGGCGGCTACCTTGCCGACATGGCAGGTCGCATGCGCCGCGTCCGAGTGGAACCGCGCCTGGGCGAAGTAGAGCAGTCGGGAGCTGATCAGTGCGAAACCGAGGACAATGAGGAACCGCCCCAGCCACGCCCAGCTGAAGTCTGGGGACGTGCGCGGGTCGAAGACCAGCGAACACAGCGGGTCGATCTCGCGACCGGCGCGGAGTGCGCCACCCGCAGAGGCCGCCCCTACGGCATCATTCTGATGAACGCGGAAACCCGCCGCCCCGTCGATCTGCTGCCCGACCGGGAGGCATCGGCGGCCTGACCACCACACCAGGGGTGTCCGTCAAAGCGGAACAAGCCCGGTTCGGACCCTGCTTGTCGCCCGAAAGGCGCCGAGCGCATACGTGCACGTGCGCTGTATTGCGCTCAGCGGTGTGGCGACCGCCGGACGGAAAGGACCGCGACGTCGTCGTGCTGGCCCCCCTCTCCGGCGAACGCACGCGCGTCGTCGTAGAGGGCGTGCGGCAGCTCAGTGGGAGAGAGCGACGCGCGCTCGGCAAGGCGTTCGGTGACGGGGTAGAACGTGCCGTCGGCGGCGCGGGTCTCGGTGAGCCCATCGGTGGTCAGCAGCAACGTCGCGCCGGGCGGGAAGGCGAACCAGTCGACGGTCGCGGGTTCGGCTGCGAGTTCGGCGAGACCGAGGGGGACGCCGGAATCGAGAGCCGGTGTGATGACGGTGGAGTCGTGCAGCAGCTGCGGCGGAATGTGGCCGCAGTTGATGACTTGTACCTCGTCGTGCGCGTCGACGTTGACGATGAGCGCTGTGACGAACCGTTCGTCGTCGCCGGTCTGTGCGGCATAGGAGTTGTGCCGTACGACAGAGGCATCGAGGGCATCGACGAGCGCGGTCAGGGTGGGCTCCCGGTGGGCCGCCTCACGGAAGGCGCCGATGACGGCGAACGCGGCGCCGACCGCGGGCAGGCCCTTGCCCTGGACATCGCCGATCAGAACCCGGGACCCCCATGGAGAGGCGACGACGTCGTAGATGTCGCCGCCGACGAGCCGGTCCTCCTGCACGGGCTCGTACACGCCGTCGACCAGGACGTCGTCGGTGAGCAGCGGGAGAGGGCGCAGGATGTGGCGCTGCATCGCTGCGGCGGTGGAGCGTAGCCGCAGCGTCTCGTGCTCACGGTGGATACGACGGTGGCAGGCGTAGACGGAGGCCGCGCCCAGGGCCAGCGTGAGCAGCACCATCAGGATCGTGTTGAGCCACGAACGCCCGCCACCTTGAATTGCCAGCACGCTGACGGTGACCACGAGCGTGGTCCACGCAGACACGAACTCCGTCTGGCGTACGGTGCACAGCGCCGACGCCGTCCCCGGCAGGAACACAAGCAGCCCCAGAAGCCACACCGGGGATGGCGACAGGGCACCGAGGGCCATCACCAACACCGTGACTGACACCACGCCGATCACGACCTCGGCGTTGCGCGGCGGTTCGATGGCCTCGAAGTGACGCGTGAATCTCTTCGGATGAGTACGGGGCACGGAACCTCCCGGGCAAGTGGTCTGCTTCCCGTACGTTAGGCGGGCTCCGCCGCCCGGGGCCCGCGCCCCGCCGGACGATGACCTCTGCGCGGTAAGCACCACTGTACGAAGGGCACGGCCCCTGCACTCCCTTGGCCCCGCCGAGCCCGATACCTCTGGGCGACATCCGCCCCCGGCCGCTCACCAGCGACACGCCCATTCACGCCGGGAATCCCGGCTACGGACTGCAGAACGACCGGGGCTGCGCCCCCGGTCGTGAGCCCGACTCCCGGCTCGGCGCCCTGACCGACCCCGTGGTCCGGGACACCATGGCCCTCACCGAACCGTCCCGGGCCTGGACCGCGCAATCGCTCGTCGGCTCCGTCGCGGTGTCGCGGGCGACCTGATCCGCCGCTTCTCCGACGTCGCCGGCACGGCACCCTCCGGCTACCTCCACCAGTGGCGCATGGACCTCACCTCGCAGCGGCTCCGCAGGACCGACGGCGCGGCCGAGACCGTGGCACGCGCGGCCTGCTACATCTCGGTCCTCGCCTTCACACGGGCGTTCACGCGCGCTCACTCCCGTTCACCGGGCTCGTTCCGCCGGGCGTTCGTCGAGGTGGCCAACCGATCTGCGAAGGACCGGAACTTGACCCTCGCGACGCTCGTCGCAAAGCTCCCAGGACGGGCGGGCCACCCGACCGCAGTCGACGTACGAGCCAGTCGGTACCGGAGTCCTACCGAAGACCACATCGGCGGGTGGCACCCGGGCCGCCGCCGTCACGGCGCGCACCGGCTTCAACGGCTCCTCGGAGCGGTCGGCGTCGAGGTCGTCGGCGTAGACGCACCTCTTCGCCGTGCGCCACGGCGAAGGCCCGCTTTCCCAGACCTTCGGCTGGCCTTCGCCTGTTGGCTTCGTTCACTTTCGGCAACAGCGTATATCGAAGTGACGGCACCGTGACGTGGTCGGACGGGGCGGGCCCGTCGTCAGCGAAGATACTCGATCAGTCTGTCGACCAGGCCGGCCGGGCGCGACAGCGCAACCAGGTGACCGCCGGGGACCTCGTCGGCGTCGGTCCCGAGGCGGTCGCGGGCCACTTGGCGCTGGAACTCCGGAGGGAAGAACCGGTCTTCGGCTGCGGCAAGCACGCGAGTGGTCACGTCCGGCCATCGTTCGATGGCGCAAGGCTGGCCGAACGCGACTTCGGCCTCAGGCCGGTCGTGCGCCGCACCGGCGGCGGCGACCTCGGCCGGCACGTCGTGCAGGAAGTAGGTGGACAGGTCGAACTCCGCGCTGTACCCGCCCGCTTCGGCTGCTGCGACGCGGGCTGCCGGCGATCCGGTGTTGTCCCACCACTGTCCGGGCGTCTCGCCCGGCAGCGGGATCATCGCGTTGACCAGCACCAGCAGATCCACTTGCACGCGAGCGCAGACCATCGGGGCGGTGAAGCCGCCCATCGACTGGGCCACCAACACAACGTCGTCACGGTCGCCGATCGCGGCAACCACCGCGTCGGTGTACTCGGGCAGCCCCGCGGATTCGTCGGCGCCGGGCAGCTCAACAGCGACCGCCTCATGCCCCCTGGCGCGCAACTCGGGCACCACACGATGCCAGTACCAGGCCGCACCCCCGGCCCCAGGAATCAGCACAAACATTCCCATTCCTCTCACTGTCCACTTCGCTCTTGGAACATTGAGACCGTCGGGAACGATAAGAATCATCGGCAACGATGAGAATCATTGGCCATGACTGCGTCGGTAACCGTTTGGCAACCGAGGCACGGGCAGCGCCACCTTCGACTGAGCGCGGAACGACCAGCCTCTTTGACGAAGAGCATCCCGATGCAGCGGTGGCGCAGCCGGCGGTGGTCACGACTCGCGAACAGCACCCAGTCGAGGATCGGAGCGCCTCCCCGACCCGTGAACAACCGATGCTGCGAGTCGCTTCTGGCGCACCTTCCGCGAGCGATCTCGAGTCCGGCCTGACCGGACCCCGGTGACACGTGGCCCGCGCAGCTCACACGACGCGCGAGCCTCCTGCTGGCGAGAGGTGGCGAGATCTTTCACGGAATGCGTGCCAGAACCTCGCCCGCGTGTCTGTGGGCCTGTGAGGTCGTTGCTCATGGCTGCGCCTGCTCCGGCAAGGTGAGGATTTCGGCTCCGTCGTCGGTGATAGCGATCGTGTGCTCGCTGTGTGCTGTCCGGCAGCCTGTCGCACTTCGGAGCGTCCACCCATCGGCATCAGTGACCAGTTCAGCGGTGTCCACCATGACCCACGGCTCCAGTGCCAGCAACAGCCCAGGGCGCAGTCTGTATCCACGGCCAGGCCGTCCGGTGTTCGCAACGTGGGGGTCCTGGTGCATCGTTGATCCGATGCCATGCCCTCCGAACTCGGTGTTGATCGGGTACCCCGCCTCACCGAGGACCGTGCCGATGGCGTGGGAGATGTCGCCGATGCGGGCCCCGGGCCCGGCAGCGGCGATCCCGGCGGCCAGCGCGCGTTCGGTTGCACTGATCATCGCAACGCTCTCCGGGGGCTGTACGTCGCCCACGATGAAACTGATCGCGGCGTCTGCAGCGATTCCGCCTTTGGAGACGGCGAGGTCGAGTGTCAGCAGATCGCCGTCGGCAAGCGTGTAGTCGTACGGCCGTCCGTGGAGCACGGCGTCGTTGACGGCCGTGCAGATGTAGTGGCCGAACGGACCGCGTCCGAAGGAGGGCTCATAGTCGACGTAGCAGGACGACGCTCCCGCCTCGATGATCATCTTCTCGGCCCACCGGTCGATGTCCAGAAGGTTCGTGCCGATCGTGCTACGGCTCTTCAGCGTCTGCAGGATGTCACCGACCAGGGCGCCAGTGGTTTTCGCCCGGACCAGCAGGGTGGAGTTAAGGATCTCGATCACGTGACGCCCTTCTCGCGCAAACAATAACTATACCGGCCTTACTATACCGGTATTAGAATTGGTGCCGCCGACCGGACGAGGCCCGGGTCGGCGTGCCAGCCCGGAGCGCCTGCCCCCGTCGGCCCTTAGGGGTGTCCCGTAATCCCTGGCGGGCGCTCGACGACAGCTACGGCACCTCGCCGCGTTGTCGGAAAGTCCGCATACATCCAGTATGCGGACGTCCCTCCGCCTTGCGATGCACCGCATCTGACGCCGCGCACTGATCCACCACGGATTACGGGACACCCCTTAGCCGCGCTCTGCGACACCCTCGGCTGTTCCCCGGCCGACCTCATCGAGCCCTACATCGAAGCGGACCGTCGCAAACGCACCGCCGGCGAAGCCGCCGTCATCGCGATCAGATCCGACCTCCGGCCCGAACGGGCCACCATCATCGCGGCCTGAAAGTGCCCGCACCGCACAAGTACGCATCGGAGCTGAGCCGTTGGCCGACCTGCGTCCGTTACGACGCCTGCTACCCCGCCGGCCAGCAGTGGACCAAGGGCATCGCCTGCTTCTACTGCGTCCGCGCCACCCGCAACCGCCAAGGCATCTGCGCGGCATGCGGCCACTCCCGCATCCTGTCCGGCCTCGATCCGGAAGGCCGCCCTACGAGAACCTGGCCAACCACAACAACGCCGGCCGGCGCCGTCTCCTCTCGGACCGGACCAACAAGCTCCTCGCCGTCCCCGGCGGCGCAACATCCGAGAGTCTTCAACCACTCGCGCAAGCCATCGCCGGGATGCCCCGGCCGAACAGCCGGTGAGGCACGGATCCGCGTGAACCGACGCGTGCCTGGTCTCCTACGGGGACTGGCCGGCGGCGACATCCTCCTCAGTCACGAGGCTTTTCGACTCCCTGCCACAGTCCAAGAAATCGAGTCCCTACGCGGCCTTCTCGTCACCCATGGCCTGCCTGCCCTGGCGCGACGAGCACCTCATCGCATACCACCGCTGGCTCGCACCAAAACTCGACGCCATCACTGATGCTGACCAGCGCCAACCCCTCGAACGGTACGCACGCCGGCACGTGACACGATGCCTGCGGATCAGCTCCACCCAAGCGCCCATGCCCGCGAACTCATTCCTGCGCGCCAAGCAGCACACCATCCTCGCCATCCGGTTCCTCCAATGGCCGGCCGATCGGGGACGACAGCTCAGCTCGTCACCCAGCGCGATGTCGACGCCTGGTACGGCAGCGGCGCCAGCACCCGCGGCCACGCCAACAACTTTCTCTACTGGGCCATCGATCAAAGGCTGGTCGGCAAAATCGCAGTCCCCTGGCAACCACACGGCAACGACCCACTGGCCAGCAAGGAGGACTACATCGAAGCGCTTCGCGCTCTCCTTCTCCACGAGACTCTGCCCCCCGCACACGGAACCATCGGCATCATGCTCGCCCTGTTCGGGCAGCCGGTTTCCAGGATCGTCACCGCGCGCATGGACGAGTTCCGCGAAGGTCGAGAAGGGATACAGGCCAAACTCGGCAAGGAGTGGATGGACGTACCGGAGCCTGCCGCAGCCGAGCACGCCGGAACCGACCACGTCGCCCATGTGTCACTACATCGGCCACCAGGCGCCGACGACCTCTGACCGCAGCATGGGGGCGTCCCTTTTACGACTTGTCGGCTGGTCCAAGACGTTCAGTCGGACCGGCGAAGGAAAGAAACAGGGAACGGCGGCTGAGCAGCCAACGTCCATCGACTTTGCGGAACGTGTCCTCGTAGTGCCCCACTTGCGCAGGGATCTGAGGGGGCATGTAGCCACCGCCGGTATATCCGTCGACGCGGTACGTCGTGAAGTAGGTGATCGCAGTCGCTGTCGAGGCAGATGTCAGGGTCACCAGAATGTTCGTGCACATTCGGCGCGAGAGTCGGTCTGCGGGTCGAGCACCGAAGTAGGTCCGAAGTGCCTCACGGCCCTGGAACCTGCGGTCGTCAACAGCCCACTCCCAGACCCCGTCCTCTGTGAAGAGCTCAGCCACCTCACCCGGGTCGCCGAGATCAAGCCTGTGCACGAACTCCATGATCAAGCGCTCGCAGGCTCGCTCAGCAATCAGACGGTCCGTGGGATCAAGAGTTTCAGTAACCATTCCGACTTCTTACCAGCGCGACAGAAGACATCACGACCGCTTTTCGATGCCACGCGACCGCGTGATCACCAGTTCTCCCCTACGGACGCGCCGACGCGTTGCCCGTTCGCGTCATGGTCCGACAGACACGCACCTACTCACCTCTGTCGAATACCTACCCTTATCAGCATCAATGAGCGCCACCTGCGGGCACCTCTTCCACACGCTGCGCGAAGCGGCCCTGTTCTCTACGGCAAGGAGCCTGTTCTCTACGGCAAGGAGGGCGACGGAGCGGGCGGTCCTGCTGCTGTCGGCCGGGAAGGCGCTGACGGACCGAACAGTGCGCTCGGTGCCCTCGGCGCGCCGGACCGCCGTACCGGTTGAGCTCCTCCGGGCCGCTCAGCAGCCACTTGTTGAGGGCCACGTATGCGGCCCGCTGCTTCGCAGTGGCCATCGGCCACGCCCGAGCGAGGTAGTGGACTCCGGGGCACCGGTTCGACGTGGGCGGTACTGGAGGCCGTGGCGCCGCCTTGGGCCCGTATCCGTTCCGCTCCGGCCACGAGTCGGCGGATTTCAGGAACAGCCCTCAGGCCGACGCGATATGCTGATGCAGATTGTGCAAGCGGTTTGCAAAATGAGGAGGGTCATGGCTACTCGGGCGAGCGACGCCGGGACGAACCAGAGCGTCGAACGAGCGGTCTCGGTGCTGCGCGCACTCGACTCCGGCCGCGCCGAACTGCGGGTCTCCGACGTCGCCGAACTCACCGGTCTGGGCTCCTCCACCACCTCCCGCCTCCTGTCCACCCTCGAACGCCTCGACATGGTCGAACGCGACCCCGTCAGCAACCTCTACCGGCTCAGCCTCGGCATCCTCCCGCTCGCCGCCACCGCCACCAATCGCCACCCCGTCCACCGCGCCGCCCGCATGGTCCTCCAGGACCTCGCCACCCGCACCGGGCTGGGAGCCAACGTCGCCATCCGCCGGGGCGCCGAGCTGATGTTCCTGTGCAATTTCGAGGGAACCCGCGCCCCGAAGTCCTACACGCAGGCCGGACACACCGCCCCGCTGCACGCCACGAGCATCGGCAAGTGCCTCCTCACCGGCCTCACGCCCAAAGAGCGCCGCAAGCTGCTTCCCGAGCCGCTCGCGGCACACACCGACTACACGACCACCAGTCACGACCTCCTCGACACCGAGATCGACACCGTCCGCCGCACCGGCTACGCCATCGAAGCCGAAGAACGCGCCCTGGGTCGCGCCTCCCTCGCCGCGCCCGTCCGCGACGGCTCGGGGGACGTCGTCGCCGCCATCTCCCTGTGGGGGCCCGCATCCCTCCTCGGCAACCGCACCGAAGCCGAAGGGCAGCGCCTCACCCTCATCCGCGAGGTCATCGAAGCCGCCGACGTCGTCAGCCAAGCACTCGGCGCCCTCTGAATCACGCGGCGAAGGGGCCGGGGGGAAGACCGTTCGGTCTTCCCCCCGGCCCCTTCGCCGCGTGGCTACGCGCCGTACGCCTTGAACGCGATCACGTGCGCGTGCCGCGCCCCGTGCGTCGCGTCCACCACGAGCCGCAGCGCGTCGGTGCGCACGGGTCCGCCGTCCGCACCGTTCAGCTCGTGCACGCGGTGGCGGCGGCGGTTGGCCGTCACCGTCAACAGCGTGCGCCAAGTGCCGTCGGGCTCGCGGCTCTGGATGCGGTAGTCGCGGACCAGTTCCGGCATGACCTCGAACGGGGTGCGGTGGCGGTGCAGGTTGTTGAGGTACTCGTCGACGTCGTCGTCGAACACCACACGCGTTTCGCTGAGCTGCTGCTCCTCGTCCCAGTCGAGGCGCAGCCACTGCGTGGCCCGGTCCGGGTCGGACAGCAGCTCGGACGACCACATCTGCGGGCCCCCGTAGGCGCGTTGGAATCCTCCGACGGCCCGCTCGGGCAGGAACGCAGCGGTTTCCGGAGTCGCGCGGAAGCCGAAGGTCCGGCGGCGCAGGCCGCGAGCCTGCCATTCCAGGACCAGCTGGCCGTCCTCCTCCGGGATGTCGTGGTCGACCGCCGCGTCTCCCTCGGCCCTGCTGCGCAGGGCGAGGACGCCGTCGGTGCGCTCGGGGACGAGGACGAGCGCGGCGCCCGGGCAGGCGCGCACGATCAGGACGACGTTCTCGGGGGTGTCCGGGTGGTGGTCGAGGCGTGCCGTGACCCAGTGGGGGCTTGCGGCCGGAACGGTCACCGTGGTGGTGAGCAGGTGGTCGACGGGGACCGCGTTCTCGGGGCGGCCGGTGCTCCACAGTTCCACGGTGAGTTCGCTCGGCCGCTTGCCCGGGGCGCCGTGGACGAGCAGGTCGACCGTGTCGAGTGCGGGGTCCACCGGGAGCAGCAGTGCGAGGTCGCGGGTGAGCGGGTACGGCTCGCCGGGCGCGGCCTCCGTGGGCTCGGCGGCCAGGCGGCTCAGGTGCGAGGAGGCACTGACGCGGGCCGTGCGCGCCAGGTTGTCGGGGTCGTCGTCGGCGAGGCCGATGACCGAGGCGTCCTGGCGCAGCAGGGTGCGGCGCACCAGCTCGGAGCGCTTGGCGGCGAGTTCGCGCGGGCCGATGCCCTCGGCGACGCACAGCGCGGCGGCCGTGCCCGCGGCCTCGCCGAGCGTTGCGCAGGTGGCCATGACGCGGGTGGCGCCGAAGGCGATGTGGGTGGCGGAGATGTTGCGCCCGGCGAACAGGAGGTTCGTGACGTTCACCGAGTACAGGGAGCGCAGCGGGATGTGGAAGATGCCGTCCGCGTAGCGCTGGCGGGCGCCGGGCTCGTCGGCGTACATGCCCTGCACCGGGTGGAGGTCGACGGACCAGCCCCCGAAGGCGACGCGGTCGTCGAACTGCCGCTGCTCCAGGATGTCCTGCTGGGTCAGCATGTGGTCGCCGAGGAAGCGGCGGTACTCGCGCTTGCCGGGGAGGCTGCCGACCCACTCCAGTGTCAGGTTCTCGGCGTCCGGGAACTCGCCGGAGTTCTTGATGTGGTCCCAGATGCCCATGATCACGGCCTGGAGTTCGTCGCGGATGCGCTCGTTGTCGTGGACGGTGTCGAGCTCGCCTCCCCACTCGATCCACCAGTAGTCGCAGCCGTTGTCGCCGGTGCGCAGCACGCGGTTGCGCAGGATGGGCGTGGTAATGAGGTCCCGGGCGGAGGCGGGCGGTACGAACTTCACCGGCCGGCCCGTGTCCTTGGTGTGGAACAGGATCGTCGATCCGAGCAGCGCCTCGTCCTGTTCCTCGGGCGCCCAGGGTTCGCCGAACTCCGAGTGGGACTCGCGGCCGACGCGGTAGCGGGCGCCGGCGAGGTGGCCGAGCAGGCCGTCGCCGGTGCAGTCGAGGAACTGTTTCGCGTGGAAGGTGATGCGCCGCTCGGAGCCCATCATCCAGCCGGTGCAGGAGTGGACCTCGCGTGCGTCGTGCGGGCCACTCGCGTCGACCTCCCGTACGTCGGTGTTGAGGTACAGGTCGATGCCCGGCTCGGCACGGACGGCGTCGAGGACGACCTGGTCCCAGTAGTACGGGTTGCCCTCGGGGTTGCGGTACTGGTTCTCGGTGTACAGCTCGCCCATGATGCCGGTCTCCCGGGCCCAGCGGTGCACGCCGTGGGCGGTGGCGCCGCAGACCCAGACGCGGATCTCGCTGCTGGCGTTGCCGCCCAGGACGGGCCGGTTGTTGACCAGGGCGACGCGTCGGCCGAGCCGGGCCGCGGCAATGGCCGCACAGGTCCCCGCCAGGCCACCGCCGATGACGGCGATGTCGTAATGGACCTCTTCTTCCCGCACGGTGCGGCCTCCTTGGTGTGAAGCTCGGATACTCTCCGCCGCAGCGGAGCCGCCATGAACGTACATCACATCCACATTGTGCAACCACTGTTCATCCAGTGGGATGTGTTGTAAATTTCCGGCGCAGCCGACGACACCGCCGCCGTGGGCCGACGGTCGAGTCCGGCCTGTTCGGTGATGTCGCCGGCCCCGCACAGAACCGGCGATTCACCGACCAAGGGTTGACGCCGTCGCACGATATGGAGAACGATCCCGCATGCTGCAACTTGCGTTCAATGGAGCATGCATGGCATTCACACAGGGCCCCGGTCGAAGCAGGGGACGGAACGGCTCACCGCTCACGCCCGGCCGCGTCGCATCCGTCTGCCGGCGCGCGGCGCCCCGTGCCATGCCCCGCACCAACGCTCCCGCCCCGTTCGAGAGGACACACCCATGAGTACGGCCGCACCTCCGCAGAAGGCCGCTCCACGCCGTGAGCGGTCCGGCGGACGGCTCTCCAACGGCGCGTTCGCACTGCTGCTGACCGCACCGGGGCTCGCCCTGTTCGCGACGATCATCATCTACCCGCTGGTATCGGCGCTGTTCACCGGCTTCTTCAAGCAGGATCTGCGGCTTCCGGGCCGGGAGTTCGTCGGCCTGGACAACTTCACCTACTGGCTGGACGGCGAATTCCTCACGATCCTCAAGCAGACGGTCGTCTTCACCGTCGGTGCGACGCTCGCCCCCTTCATAGTCGGCTTCGCGCTCGCGCTCGCGCTGAACTCGGGCCTGAAGGGCAGCGGCTTCCTGCGCGGCCTGTTCCTGTTCCCGTGGGTGATCCCGGGCGTGGTGGTCTCCTTCCTGTGGATGTGGATCTTCAACGCGAACTACGGCGTGCTGAACGGCATCCTCATGAAAGCCGGAATCATCGAGGAGTCCGTCTCCTGGCTCGGCCAGCCCGGCACCGCCATGCTCGCCGTCATCGTCACCAAGACCTGGGCGAGCTTCCCCTGGATGATGGTGATGCTCCTGGCCGGCCTGCAGACCGTGCCCAAGGAACTGCACGAGGCGGCCTCGATGGACGGGGCGGGCTCGATCCGGCGCTTCTTCGCCGTCACCTGGCCGCAGGTCCGCGGTGTCGCCTCGATCGTGCTGCTCCTGGAGTTCATCTGGAACTTCCAGCACTTCGACACCATCTACGTGCTCACCGGCGGCGGCCCGGCCGGCACCACCGAGACTTTCGCGACCGCCGTGTACCAGACCGCCTTCAAGGGCTTCGACATCGGCCGGGCGACCGCGCTGGGCGGTCTGTGGATGCTGCTCCTGCTCATCCTGGTCGCCGTCTACCTCAGGATCACCGAGCGGAAGGGCGACGCCCGATGACCTCCACGACTTCCACCCCGCTGACCGGCACCGACCGGACGGCACCGTCCGCCACATCCGCCGGACACACCTCGCGGCGCAGAATGCGCAAGGACCTGCTGCGCTCACGGATCGCCGCCTGGACCGCGGTCCTGGTGATCGGCGCCTTCGGCATGCTGCCGGTCTACTGGCTGCTGGCCACCGCCCTGAGCAGCCCCGAGCAGACCTTCCAGTTCCCGCCGAAGCTCATACCCACCGACATCACCTTCAGCAACTTCACGGCCCTGGCCGAGAACGACCAGCTGATCAAGTACCTGGTCAACTCCCTCATCGTCGCCTCGATCACCGCCGTGCTGAGCGTGGTCGTCGCCACGTACATGGGCTACTCGTTCTCCAAGTTCCGCTACCGCGGGCGGCGCTCACTGATGCACCTGGTGCTGGCATCCCAGATGTTCCCGCAGGCGCTCCTGCTGGTGACGCTGTATGCCGTGTTCTCCAGCTTCGGCCTGCTGAACACGTACACCGCCCTGGTGCTGTCCTTCACCACGTTCACGATGCCGCTGTGCGTCTGGATGCTGAAGGGCATCTTCGACACCATCCCGGACGCCCTGCTGGAGGCGGCGTCCATCGACGGCGCGTCCCGATGGCGGACGCTGCACTCCATCGTGGCGCCGCTGGCCGCGCCCGGAATGATCGCCGCCGGCCTGTTCGCCTTCGTCCGCGGCTGGAACGACTTCATCTTCGCGGTGACGCTGGCCGACAAGGAGAAGCAGACCCTGCCACCCGGCCTCGTCTCCACGTACATCGGCGAGTTCCAGACCGCCTGGCCCGAGTTGATGGCCGCCTCGCTGGTGGTGTCCGTCCCGGTGGTCGTCGCCTTCATGTTCCTGCAGCGCTACCTCGTCGGCGGCATGACCGCCGGCTCGGTCAAGAGCTGATCCCGCGGGCCCCGTCCGCACCCTCCCGCACGCACTTCCCCCCTTCCGCACCCTCCCCACGCACTTCCCCTCCTTCCGCCCACTCCCCCATGGAGACATCATGACCACCTCTGGCATCAGCCGGCGCGGCGCGCTGCGCATGTTCGGCATCGGCGCGCTCGGCGCGGCCGGCGTCGGCGTGCTGGGCGCCTGCGCACCGTCCGGCGCCAACACCTCCTCCAACGGAGGCGACACGAAGTCCAAGAACTTCGACTTCACCTCCTGGTCGCTCAACGAGGAGGCCGCCAAGCCCGCGATCGAGAAGATCATCACGGCGTGGGAGAAGGCCGAGAACTCCAAGATCCGCGCGGTCTCCTACCCGTACAACGAGTACCTGAGCCAGCTCACCCTCAAACTCGGCGGCGGGGAGACGACCGGCGCGGTGCACCTCGACATCGCCTGGCTCGCCGCGGTCGCGCAGATGGGCAAGCTCGCCGACCTCGGTTCCGTGGCCCTGAAGGGCGGCTACACGAACGTGGCGCTGGACAGCGGCATGTACGACGGCAAGCAGTACGGCCTGCCGTGGAACACCGGCTCGATCGGCGTGATCGCCAACTCCAAGCTCCTGGAGAAGGCCGGCATCAAGAAGCACCCCACCACCGTCGAGGAGTTCGAGGACGCGCTGCGGGAGCTGAAGGGGCTCGGCCGCGGCATCGTGCCCTACGCCGCGGCCACCAAGGTCGCGCAGCTCAAGGACATCTTCCCGTGGATGCAGACCTTCGGCTGCACGCTTCTGGAGGACGACAAGGTGACCATCGGCGACGACGCCTCCATCGACGCGGTCACCTGGTACAAGAAACTGCACGACACGAAACTGATCGCCGCGGACGTGGACCGCTTCGACGCACGTGCCCTGTTCGGGCAGGGCAAGGCCGCCTTCTACGACGACGCCGTCATCGGCAAGGGCGTGACCGCGGCCCAGTCCAAGGACAAGACGCTGGCCGACGCGATGCAGCCGATGCAGCGCCCGGTGCTGCGCTCCGGCGACACGCCGCAGGCGCTGCTCTGGGGCGGCGTGATCGCAGTCGTCAAGGGCAAGGGACAGGAGGCCGCGACACAGTTCGCGCTGCACGCCACCTCCGACCGCGCCACCGTCACCGAGTACTTCGCCTCCCGCGCCCTGCCACCGTCCACCACGGCGGGCCTGGCCGACCCGAAGGTCGCGAAGGACACCTTCACCACCGAGTGGACCGACAAGATCACCAAGACGGCGACCGGCAGCCCGTTCTGGCAGTTCGCGCAGAACGCCCAGATCGAGGAGGCCGTGGCCAAGCAGGTCCAGGCCGTCCTGGTCGGCAAGTCGAAGCCGAAGGAGGCGATGAAGAAGGCCGGCGAGGAGATCACCGCCCTCATCAAGCGCTGAGCCCGCGCGCGGCAGCTCAAGGGTCCGGTGAAGGCCGAACGGCCTTCACCGGACCGTTCGTCATGCCGCACATGCCTTCCCCAAGACGTATCTCAAATCCGTATTGTGCAATCTCTATTCATGATCCGGGATCTGCTGTAAGTTTCCGGCGCAGCGCAGGGGGTGGACCGACCCACGGAACCGCTCCCCTTCGCCTCACCATCACGCCCACGAAGGAGTTCAGCTTGCGACGTCCCACGGCACGCGCGTACGCCGCCTCGACCGCGGCCCTGGCAGCCCTGCTCACGCTCGTCCCGGCCGCCCAGGCCGACAGCACGGACCTCACGGCAGCCGCGACGACGGTGATCGAGAAGGTCCCCTACGCGATGGACTCGTCGAACCAGGCCGCCTGGTGGACGCCCGTCGCCACGTACAAGGGCCGCGGCCAGTACACGTACTTCGCCTTCAACGAGCCCGGCTCGACGGCCGCCACGCACCGCCCTGCCATCGCGCGGCGCGACCCGGACGGGGCCTGGAGCCGTCTGCCGCTGCTCGACAAGAGCGGACAGCAGGCCGAGTTCCCCGACGACAACGGTCACAACCAGCCGTCCGTCGCACGCGACGGCAGCGGCCGCCTGCACGTGTTCACCTCCATGCACGCCAATGCCTGGCGCTACTTCCGCACCGAAGCCCCCGGCGGGGACGTCACGGACCACGCGGCCGAACTGCCCGACCAGGGCGAGGCCATCACCTACCCGGTCGTGACCACCGCACCCAACGGCGATCTGTACCTGGCCGCCCGCGTTGGCGCCGGCTCCGACCAGCGTCCCGGCAGGCTGTACCGCTGGGACAACGCCGTCGCACGCTGGAGCGTGGTCGCCACCTTCGCCGGCGCACAGAACCGCTCCGTGTACCCCGATGACCTGACGGTGGACGCCGCCGGGCGCGTGCACCTTCTGTACGAGTGGGCCAAGGCCCCGGCGACCGCGTTCCGGCACCAGCTGTCCTACCTGCGCTACGACCCGGCGACCGGCGCCTTCACCGACAGCGCGGGCGCGGCCGTCACCACCCCGGTCACGCCCGGCACGTCCGACGTGATCCAGGAGCTCACCACGGGTGAGGAGTGGAGCATCGACAACGCCTACACGGGTCCGGCGGTGCAGAGCGCCAAGCTCACCCTCGACGGCTCCACCCCGAAGGTCGCCTACCGCTACCGCTCGGCCGACAGCGGCGGCAACTTCCGCGTGTACTACGCGTATCCGAGCGGCGACGACTGGGCCCGCCAGACCGTGTACGCCGGCGGCCAGACCGCCGCGGCCCTCGGCATCACCTGGGACGAGACGGACGCCAAGCGGATCTACTACGTGACCGGCTCCGGCACCGACCGCGTGTTCGCCGCGACCGAGTCGGGCGGCACCTGGACCTCGGAGTCCGCCGCGCCGGGCGTCAGCGCGGACCGGCTCGCGGTGCGGCGGGACTCGGACGGGGACGACGTGCTGTACCTGCCGGACACCGCGCACAACTCGCTCTACTACGCGCGCCGCTGACACCCCCTCGTCGGCGGACCTCGGACCTCGGGGCGTGCAGATCCTTTACCTGGCTTCTTGATCTTGATTTGAGCAGGGCTGGCCGCCGCTGCGCAGGAGGAAGCGCGGTTGCGAATGGTGAGTGCGCTGGAGCCGGGGCGGGCCCCGGCGCACGGCCGGGCGGCGGATACGGTCGAGTCCTTTGGGCGTTCGGTGGGCGCGCGGTGGCGGACCAGCCGCGAGTGGTAGGCAGGCGCCGCTCAAGGCGGTCCGTGAACCCCGGACCGCGACCACGAGGCCCTCTCACCTGCCGAGTTGGGCCCGGGCGACAGGACGTACCGGTCGGTGTTGCCCCGGTACGGCGGCATCCTGGGCGAGGACGTCGCCCGGCTCTCCCCGCCCAAGGACCAGCACATCAGCGTCCCGGGCCGCTTCCGGCTCAACATCCGGGCCGGCGGCCCCAACGCGGGCCTGCGCCTGCTGCGTGACCCGCATGCCCCCGACGAGCGGCGTCATCCAGCCGGCGCCGACCAGCCCCACCTGACCGCCCGCCGCGTCCTTCACCGAGGCGACTGACCGCCGTCGTCACCGTGTGCCCTCTCTGCCCCTCCGGGCGGGTTGACGGTCCTTTGCATCGAACACCGCCAGGGAGCGTGCCCCAGGCAGAAGCGCTCGTTCCAAAGGGCGCAGGAGTGTGTCCTCCAGGCCTCCCAGCGCTTCGGCAAGCTCTTCCGAAACGTCCCGGGTGACCTCCTCCGCCACAGCGTCCACCGGAGTGTGAGGGCCCAGCTTGCTGACCACGGCGGCCGCGCGAGCGGGCGTGAGAAGTGCCGACGCCTGGGACAGGAGCCAGGCGGGAACTCCGGCCGCCCCCTGCGGCGGTGGCAGATAGGGGCGTGCGCCGTCGAACCGCTCGTCCTCGGCGAAAGCCTTCTGCTTCACCTTGACCACAGGACGCACGCCCGCGCCCGCGGAATCCGCCTCCGTCCATTCACCGGCCGGCTTGAGGACGTAGCCTTCGGCGAGATTGCCCGCCAGTTCAGGCAGCCCGAAGAGAGCTGGGACTCCTGTGGGGAAGGCGCACGGCAGCTCCTGGAGCTTGTTCAGCGCGCCGTACCCCACAGCGGGAGGGCACAGGAGCCCCGCGGCCGCCGCGGCTCCACGCAGAGCACGGTCAGAGATCCAACAGCGTCCCTCAGCCTTCCCGACCGATGCGTCGAACGGCAGCCAGTGCAGGCCCGGCGCATACCACACGCCCGTCTGCACCGGCTCGGCCCCGGCAACGGCAGGAACATCCGGATGCTGGTAGCACCCGCCGACCAGCTCACCGTAGATCGTCACCACCGCAGCGCCACCCCACACACTGCGCAGTGCCGAGGCGAACCGAGCCGCCGCCACCGACAGCACCGGCCAGACCCTGCTCACGCCGAAGAAACCATCCAGCGCGTCGTCGCCCAACAACTCACGCCGCTTTGCCGGATGAACACCCGCGCCGTCGCACACCACCGCAAAGTGCGCTCCGTGCACCTTTTCCACCGCGACCCACTCCCGGACCCCGGACACGCCAAACCGTCCCCTGGCGGGGATCTTGGGATACGGCCGTAGCGAAGAACCCGCAGACGCAGCGTCAGACATGAGGAGGATCATCGCTGTCTGTCGCGCCCCGGGCAACCGGGATTCACCGTGACAACTCCAAAGGGCCGGCACGCGCAAGGCGGAAGTGCCACTCCTCGCACGGAGGCCGGTCGTGAATGCCCCACGTCAGGTGCGCGTAGCCGCCGGACGGTGTTCTGCCGAGATCGTCAGGTCGCGTTCCAGAGAGCGCAAACACGCGCTCCTTCCCAGCCGCGGAAGTCCTCGGCCCGCGAGGAGAGCAAGCGGGCCCTGTTCCCCGATGGGCTGTGGAGGACAGCCGCGCCGCTGATACCCCCGTTCCGGCGTTTCCACCCGCCGGCGGCGGTGTTCGCTGTCGGCACGGCGGCCGTCGGACATGGCCGTGCTCATGCGGATCCCATGCGCTGTGGACACCGGACACGGGCGGGCCGCACGGAACCCGGCCCCATGGACGGTGGTCCGGCCAGAACAGCTCAACGCAGAATCAGGGATCCCGGTCGCAAGGGCATGCGTCTACGTAGGCATCGAGAATCCTGGTTCCCCTGGGTGAACACTGGGTGATACTTGCCGCGCTTTCAGCATCACGGCTCATGATGGTGGTCGTGCCGGAGGAATGGGAACCGGCGGGCGGCAGAGGTGTCGGTGCCGGCCCTCTGGCTCCCATGTCGAACGGCGAGCAGCCGCAGGGCGACAGGCTCGACCGACTCGATGGGCTTCCTGCCCGGCCACGGTCCGGCACAACAGCCGGGACCGTGTACGCCCCGTGTGGCGCCGTACAGCCACCCCAGCACCCCAGGGCCACCTCTGTCCCGGCCGGATCGCGCCCTACCGCGCCTGACGTCCCGTCCGGACCCTGAACCGTATGGGGGACATCGAGAACTCCGCGACAGGCCCGGACCATCCCGACGACGACCTGCAAGCCCTCCGCGAAGGCGCCACCGCACCTGCACCACCCGCGCCGCCCGACTGCCCGGACTGCGGGCTTCCACAGGACCGGTACCCCACTCTCCACGAGGGCCACTGGGTGCTCCTCGAACCCGACATCACCGTCCCCTCCCACCACCTGCCACCCCGCCGACGGTGGCTCACCACCGCGGACGGCAGAGCGTGGAACACGTGGGACGCCGAACCCACCCCCGGCGCCCTGTGCCGTGTGGCCCACCACCTCGTCTGCCCCTACCCCACTGCCGATACCCGCTGGCCCTGGCCATGGGGAACCATGCTGCGCGAGGAGAACGACCGTCGGGCACAGCGCCTGTTCAACCTCCCCAACCTGCGGGACCTGCCCGACGCGAGCTGACAGTACGGTGTCCGGGGGGCGGGCTTCGGTCCACGACACGGTGATCAGTTCTTCCCCCGGGTCCATGTGCCGTGCGGCAGGCCGCCGGACCGGTCATGGCCCGCGACGTCGGCGGGGTGGTGGGGGTGGACGTCAGTGTGCGGGCCAAGCTGGAACCGCTCCGCAGCAAGCTGGTCGGACTCGTCGATCGCGGCTGGATGCGGAAGCTGCCCGACGGCCGGTTCACCCCCGCCCATGACCAGGAACACCGCCACTCGGCGCGGCTCGGCACCGGCGTAACCAGATTGCCCCCGGCGGCCGTTGGAATTGTGTGACGCATACCAAAGAGCGCGCCGAAGGCACCTTCCCGTTCGTCCACCAGTGCCGTCTGTCGCTGTCCACGCGCACCGTCAACCACCTCGCCGATCTGCTCAGGCGCCATCTGAAGGCGATTCGGTCCCGGTGGCGGATCCTGCCACCAGGGAAGATCGTGGTGATCGTTCTGGCTGTGCTGCGGCACGACCAGCGCGCCTGGCCGCTATGGCCGGCGGCAACGATGTGTCCGAGTCGGCCGTCCGCCGCCGGCGGGACGAGCTGATCGGACTGCTCGCCGCCCAGGCGCCGCGCCTGGACCGTGCGCTGAGGAAGGTCGCCGAGCGGGGCGGGGAGGTGGTCCTGATCGACGGCACCCTCATCCGCACCCGGCGCCGCACCGGGAGGGCCGACCGTCTTGGTCGAGGTCTGTGACACCGAGCCCGTATCAGTCGAGTCCGAGCCGAAGACACTGCGGTGTCCACGGGTCCTGCCCCGAAACCCACGGTGGCCGCCGCCCATCACGTGCTGAGTCCGTCGTCACACCGGTCGCGGTCGCCTCCACAGCAGCATGACCGCCAGGAGGGCCGCCAGGCTGGGAGCCATCCCGGCCCAACCCAGCGCCGGCGGCAGGCCGGTGGCGCCGGAGGTGTCTCTGGTGAACAGTCCGGTCAGCCCGACGCTTGTGCCCAGCACGAACATCACGGTCGCGGCAGGGCGAGCCCACCGCTTGCCTGCCTTGACGGCCCAGACCGTCCAGAGCCAGGCGATGACGCCGAGCGCTCCGATCACGGACAAGAGGATCAGGTACGTGGAGACGGCCGAGTCGACTCGCGCCTGGGTGTACGTGGGATAGCCGGCCCGGATGTGATCGGCGAGCAGACGGGTGGTGGCGCGGTCGACATACGGGACGGTCGTCGCGACGACCGTGAGCCCAAGGCCCGTGTACATCGCTCCGATGGCCATTCGTTCATGACGTGTCTTCGTCATCGGAGTGCTCTCCTCGATGGTCATGTGGTGAGGGCCGCTCGGAGGAATTCGAGAATCTCCGCCCGCGCGGCCCGAGCCTGCGGATCCACGCCCGGCATGGTGAGGAACGCGTGTCCCGATCCGGGGTATTCGGTGAGCCGCGTGGGTGTCCCGGCTGCCTGCAGCCGTTCGGTATAGCGTCGGCCGTGATCGGCCACGGGGCCGTGGGTGGGCACCACGACGAGGGCTGGGGCCAGTTCGTCGAGGTTGTCGGCGTACAGAGGTGAGAGCGCACGGGGGCCGGTTCCCGGTGGAACGGAGAGCCGCTGGAACAGTTGCAGCTGGGGCACGGCGAGGTTCTTGTCGGCGTGTTCGGTGACCGAGGCGTAGTCGAGCATCGTCCTGGTCACATCGACAGCAGGATTGACCAGCACCTGACCCTGGAGATGCAGGCCGGTCTTCTTGGCCCGGATCGCTGCCAGGGCGCTGATCAACGCGCCGCAGCTCTCGCCGAAGACGGCGATCCGCGCCGGGGCGATGCCCCATCGCGAGGCGTGCCGTACCACGTGCTGGAGCACGTCCCATCCGTCGTCGACGGCCGCTGACAGCGGAGTTTCCGGATCGAGGAGGCGATGCTCGACCGAGACGACGACCGCGGGCAGTTGGGCGGCGAGGTGGCTGTTCGTCCAGTCGCACTGCACCGCAGTACCCACGAAGCTGCCTCCGTGCACGTGGAGCACGAGGGGCAGCTCGGCCCGGTCGGCGCCTTCGCCATCGCGCCCGGCCGGTACACCCGAACCGGAAGTTCGCGCCCGGGCAGCGCCACCTCCTGCCAGTGGATCGCAGCGCCGGCATCCGGTTCCCCGGTGATCGCCCGCGCTGCTCCTGATGCCCGAAAGCGGTTCTCCGCGTCGCGATAGACGACCAGTTCCTCGGCCGTCATCGCCAACCAGTCCGGCTCCGGCGGCCGCTCCGTAACAGTGACCTCACCCATATCTCCTCCTTGGCCAGATGTATGGACCGATTTGAAACCTACGCCGTAGGTTTGCGTTCAGCACGGTAATTTCTACGGTGTAGGTTTGGCAAGGAGGAGAAAGGAGCGGACATGGCCAGACGCGCTCAGGGGACCTCGGCGGGACTCGACCGCGCGCGCATCGCCGCCGCCGCTGTCGCCCTGGTCGACCGAGACGGCCTGGAGCACTTCGGGGTACGGCGACTCGCGCAGGAGCTCGGGGTCGACCCGATGTCGATCTACCATCACATCAAGGGCAAGGCGGCCCTGCTGGACGCGATGTCCGAAGCAGTGCTCGCCGAGGTGGCGGCCGCCGCGGACGACGACGCATCCCGCGGCTGGGAGGACATCGCCCGCCGGACTGCGCACGGCTACCGCGAGATGGCATATCGGCACCCCCGGGTGTTCCCGCTGCTCGTGACGCGCGCTCAGACCTCGCAGGTGGCCATCTCCGCCCTGGAGAGGCTGGTCACCGCGATGCGTGAGGCCGACCTGCCCCACCAGGTGGTCGCGGACGCGCCCATGGTCCTGTTCAGTTTCCTCAACGGACACCTGCTGGCGCGCACGAGCGGCGGGCCCGACGGGCCCAGCGCCGTGCCCGTGTTCGAGCCCGCCTCGTACCCGGCGATGGCTGCCCTCACCCCCCTCATGGCCGGCTTCGGATCCCTGACGGAGTTCGACCGGATGCTCGACACCGTGCTCAGCGGGATCAAGAACCGGACTGCTCGCCAGGCCCCCTGCCGGTGTCCACGACAGAAGCTCGGTGGGCGTATCAACGGCTTGCGGTGACACACGAAAGTCCGACCCGCAGCGGCACGGGGCGGCTGCTGCTCGTGATCGCTCATACCACCAGGAGGCCGCGGAACACCTGCGGACAGCTTTCGGAGTCCGCGCAGGTCGCGCCGGGTGTCAACGGCCCAGGCCCGGTGGCCACCTCCTCCGAGGCGGTGGCCACCGGTCGCTCAGCTCGTCAAAGTGCCTTGGTGGAAGTACAGGCGCCACCCCACTTCCGTCAGACGCCACACGGAGCTCCGCCACGCTCGGCGCCCGTTGTGGTCAGCGAAGTACGTCAGGTGAACGATGCCGGGAGCGAGCACGGTCCCCGACATCTCGCTGACCTTGACCGGGGCTTCGGGGGCCACTGAGCCATCACTCGTCACCGAGAGAATCGACGTCGCGTCCCAGCGCCGCCCCGACGCTCCGATCTCAAGGAACTCCGGGTCCAGGAGCTCCGAGACCAGGGCCGGCGAAGCCCGCACGTCAGGGTCGAGAAGCCGCTTCTCCGCCTCAATGGCCGCTGGAACGGCCTGCTCACTCTCGTCTGTCACGCACGAACCCCAAGGACGCTGGTTGTCACTGCACAGCCAATATTTCACGCAATGCAAGCAGCGGCACTTGGCGATGTCCCGGCCCTCGGCCCGTCGGGACCGGGGCCGGGTGTGCGGCGGCGAAACGGCTTGGTTCGCGCCAGCCGTGGTCAGCTGGTTGTGAACGGTTCCGTAGCGGTGCCGGCTTCTTGTGTGGCGGCCCAGGACGCGAGGAGACGCAGGCACTCCTCGGCCAGGGAACCGGGTTCGGCGGTGTAGATGGTGAGGGTGAGGCCGGGTTCGGCGGCCATGTCCAGGCCCTCGTAGGCGAGGGTGGGTTCGCCGACGACCGGGTGGTGGAAGCGTTTGGTGCCGGTGCCGTGGTGGCGGACGTCGTGGGCGCCCCAGCGGGTGCGGAACTCGTCGCTGCGGGTGGACAGTTCACCGACGAGGTCGTGCAGGTCCTTGTCGTGGGGGTTGCGGCCGGCTTCGGTGCGCAGGATGGCGACGGCCACGTCGGCGAAGGTGTCCCAGTCGGGGTAGAAGCAGCGGGAGGCGGGGTCGAGGAAGTTGAAGCGGGCGAGGTTCGCCTGATTTCCGGGGGTTGCGTGGACGTCGGTGTAGAAGGCGCGTGCGAGCTGGTTCGCGGCGAGGATGTCCATGCGGCCGTTGCGGACGAACGCGGGCCCGGCGGTGATGGCGTCCAAGGTCCATTGCAGACTGCGGTGCGGCTTCCACTGCCGGGTGCTGTGGCGCCGGGGACGGGTGAGCGCGTCGGAACCGTCCGCGGCCCGGGCCAGGTTCAGCAGGTGGGCACGTTCGGCGTCGTCGAGCTGAAGGACGCGGGCGACGGCTTCGAGGACGGCCGGTGAGACACCGGCGAGATGGCCGCGTTCGAGCTTGGCGTAGTACTCCACGCTCATGTCGGCGAGCGCGGCGACCTCGCTCCTGCGCAGGCCGGGCACACGCCGCCGACTGCCGGACGGCAGCCCTGCCTGCTCCGGGGTGATCTTTGCGCGCCGCGAGATGAGGAACTCGCGGACCTCTTCTCGGTTGTCCACACCTCGACGGTACGTCCCGCACGCGGCCCGAGGGGTGTACTGCCGGTACACCCCTTGATGGTGACTCGCTGCGCGCGCCAGGAGCCGGATACCTGGAAGACGTGGCGCTCCGGCTCGGGCGGCTCGCCGCCTGTGCCCCGGCCCGCACCTGCACCCGGCGCCGACAGTCGACCCTGCTGGCGCACACCTCAGTACGTACGGAACTCCTCATGCGCGGAGCAGTGATCCACGCCCCCGGCGATGTCCGCTTCGAGACACTCGACGACCCGAAGATCCTCCACCCGACCGACGCGATCATCCGCACGGCCGCCACCTGTGTGTGCGGCTCGGACCTGTGGCCCTACCGCGGCCTGGAACCGATCGGCGATCCGCATCCGATGGGGCACGAGTACGTCGGCTTCGTCGAGGAGCTCGGCAGTGAGGTCACCTCGGTCAAACCGGGCCAGTTCGTCGTCGGCTCGTTCGCCACCTCGGACAACACCTGTGCCAACTGCCGTAACGGCTTCCAGTCCAGCTGCCTGCACCGCGAGTTCATGAGCACCTGCCAGGCCGACTACGTCCGCATTCCCAACGCCCAGGGCACCCTGGTCGCCACCGACGAGACCCCTGACGAGCGGATCTGGCCCGGCCTGCTGGCCGTCTCCGACGTCATGGGCACCGGCTGGTGGGCCGCCGACGCCGCGGAAGTCAAGCCGGGCTCCAGCGCCGCGGTGGTCGGCGACGGCGCTGTCGGGCTGTGCGCAGTCATCGCAGCCAAGGAAACGGGCGCCGAGCGGATCATCGCGATGAGCCGCCACGAACCCCGTCAGAAGCTTGCCCTGGAGTTCGGCGCCACCGACATCGTCACCGAGCGTGGCGACGAGGGAGCCGCCCGGGTCAAGGACCTCACCGGCGGCATCGGTGCCGACAGTGTGCTGGAGTGCGTCGGCACCGCCCAGGCCATGCAGCAGGCCCTGCGAGCAGCGCGGCCCGGAGGCAACGTCGGCTTCGTCGGCGTCCCCCACGAGGTCGCTGTCGACGGGCAGGAACTGTTCTTCTCCCACGTAGGCCTGCGCGGCGGCCCCGCCCCCGTGCGCCGCTACCTGCCCGACCTGATCGGCCGGGTACTGACCGGCCGGATCGACCCGGGCAAGGTCTTCGACCTCACCCTGCCCCTGGAGCAGGTCACCGAGGGCTACCAGGCGATGGACGAGCGCCGCGCCATCAAGGCCCTCCTCACTCCCTGACCCCACCCGCCCCGGCCGGACATGCACTGCCCGGCCCCTGCCCCCCGCCAAGGACTCACCATGACCACGTTCGCACTGGTCGGCGCGGGCCGCGGTCCGGGCCTGGCCACTGTCCGTCGCTTCGCAGCCGCAGCCGCAGCCGCAGCCACAATGCCGCGCTCATCGCGCGCATCGCCGCCCGTCTCGACAGCCTCGTCGCTGCCCTGGACGAGGAGGTCCAGGCCCACGGCTACACCGCCGACGTCCTCGACCCCGCGTCGCCCACCACAGCCCTCAAAACAGCCGCCGACGATTTGGCGAACAGCTGCCCTATCACCTGAGCATGGCGATGCAGAACGGCCTGAGCGTCGAAAACTGTCCGAAGCCATCACCCACCTGGCCGTCTACGCCGGCCGGCCCAACGCCATGACCGCAATCAACCAGCTCAAGAAGATCGCCGACGAACACGATGCCTGATACCGGCGCACCCGCCCGTCAGTACGCTCCCCGACCCGATCAGGGAACACTCGCCATGAAACACATCACCGAAACCCCCACCGTCAAGGCCCCGGCCGAAGCTTCGCCGGTGACGTCTACCTCAACCTGATCGAGACGCCCACCGAACCCGCCCGCCTCGCTTCCGCCCTGGTCCGCTTCACCCCCGGAGCCCGCACCAACTGGCACTCCCACGCCAACGGCCAGACCCTCTACATCACCGACGGCACCGGCCTGGTCGGCACCCGTGACGGCAACGTCGTACGCGTTTCGGCCGGCCAGACCGTCAAGTGCCCGGCCGGTGAAGAGCATTGGCACGGAGCCACCGACACCACCCTCATGGCTCACATCGCCATGGTCGTCGGCAATGGCAACGGAGACGGCACGACCTGGCTCGAACCCGTCACCGACGAGCAATACGCCAACGCCCTGAACAGCAAGTACCGATCCCCAGCTGCGCCTACCCCCTCGACAGGAGGGGTTGCGCGAGATTGAGCGCTCGGACAGCAAGGTGGGTCCGGGCGCTCAAGCTCACGCGACCCTGCACGAAGCACCACTCATGAAGCTCCGCGCGAGCGCCGAAGATCACGCTCACGAGCACGCATGGGTCCGCTGCCCCGTTCTCTCTCCAACCGAGGGGCCACGACTCATTGAAGAATCGCGACAACCTTGCTTACCAGGATCGCCGAAGCCCAACACGAAGGCTGGCTCGTGAAGGTTGATGGATCGCCGAATGCCTCCCGGGACTGCTGGACAAACGCTGCCTTCTGAAGTGAACGAAGTCAGTGCTCTGCATCTGCCTTGTCGGAGCGCAGAAGGACGGCGGCGTATGAGAGACTCGGCGGTCAGCTCACCCAGGCGGAAGGGTCGCTTGCCGTGACGGACGCGCCATCGCCCCCGGTCCACCTCGACAAGATACTGGAGGGGCTGGCGACGAACCCCGAACCCCGCTCTGCCGCGTGAGCTCGTGCGCCGCCTCTTCGCCTACCGCAAGGGCCTTGGCAGAGCTGCCAAGCGCCCGGACCTCAGCGATGACGTGGTCGCTGAGATCATCGCCGTCGACGATCACTGGCTCACGCACTCGCTCGCCCTCAACCGCAGCCTCCCTCGTGCCTTCCGGATGAAACTCGCCGAGCACCCCGACCCGGCGATACGCGCGGCCGTCGTGGTCGGCGCGGACGCCGCACCGCGAGAGCTGTACGAACGGCTGATCGGCGACGCGGACCCGCAGGTGCGCGAATACCTGGCGCAGAGCGATCACTTGCCAACGGATCTACGCCCGGTTGGCAGCCGGCCTGGACCCGAAGATCCGGGCGACACTTGCCCAATGGTGGACGCAGGCCCCGGAATCGTGGCCTCCTCCGCCCGCCGCTCGGCCTGCCGCAGCGCTTCACCCGCGGCGCCGGCCGCGATCAGCCAGGCCAGTTCGAGGGCGCCTCGGGCTTGCGCGCCGCGAGGGGGAGAGCTGCCAACATGGTCACGCTCGCCCGCCCCACCGTGGCAGTACGGTGTCCCGCTCGTACGGCCGCGTACACCGCGAACAGGTACGCAACAGCAGGCACGTCGAACCCGGCGGCCTGGTAGCCCACCGCGCACAGTCCGGTGACGGCCAGTACGGAAATCGGAGATCGGCGGCGAGCGGCCAACGCCAGCCCACCAGCCGTCAGTAGCGCGTACCCGAGCAGGTCGGGAATCGTGGCGGTGTGCTGCCTGGACAGGCCGGCGCCCGCTCGGCCGTATCGGCACCGTCAACAGGCGAAGCAGGGCCATCGTGGCTCTGGTTGCAGGGCTGACCGGCATGGTCATCGGCGCGCTGAATCTGGCCGTCGCCGACGGCGGTCCCGGCACCGGCACCGGAGTAGTCGGTGGCATCTTGGCCCTGCTGCTGGGCCTGATCGCCGTGGTCCTCGGCCGGCCGCACCGCCTCACCGCCTCACCGCCTCACCGGGTGACCAGCTGATCGGAGCGAGAACGAGCGCGATCGGGTCTGCCTGTCAGGCACCAGCCACCGCGACTGCTGGCCTGGCGCCGTCGGCCGACACACCACCCGTGCGGCGCCCCCGATCCGGTAACCAGCGTTCAAGCAGGCCTTGAGATGGACGAGCCCCGGCTTCGTGACTCGTCGGCGACCGACCGCCGGACATGGCTGGTGATCGCTGCCCACACCCGGCTCCGTACTGCCTGCCCACCGACCACCGACCTCCGACGGCCTTGGAAGGAGCCGACCCCACCGAAGTAGCTCACCCGCCGAGGGTCTGGAGACCTCCGCGCGAATCATCGCTTTTCCAGCGCGTGCACCGAAACCGTCCCGGTCTGGCCGACGGCTCCCATGCGCTATAGTTGATCTTGGCAGTTCGCCGCAACTCACGGCGACTGACGCTGCGTTGGTGGTCCAAGGAAAGACGCCCCGCTTCCTGCGGGGAAATGCAGGTGCAAGGCCTGCCCAGCGCTCGCTCACGAAGCCCTTCCCTCGACGGGGAAGGGCTTCGTCACGCTCCCCCGTGTCCTGGAGGGCGACTTGGCCGCCGTCCGGCTCCCGGCCTTGGCCAGGATGCTCCGTGTCTGGTTGTACGCGGCCGACTTGATCGCCTTCGGGTTCGCCACCACTGGGGCGCACCGGCCACCATGCGGTTGTCCTCGGTACCGGTGGCAGCGGAGGCAGGGACGACAGTCTCTGCGACTACTCCGACCGTCACTGTTGCGGCGAGCCCGGTCCGGACGATGAGTTTCATGTGGTGTCTCTCTTGCACGGGAAAGACTCTGGTTGTTGCACGAGGAATCCTGCCCACGCGGGCAATGGGCTCTTGGCGTCGCCGGTCCGGCAACACCTTCGAACCACCGGGCCGGACACCATAACGTCCGGCACCGATTCGCACATCGGTGGGTGATGCGCGCGAACGCGGTGACGACGACCCCGTTGATGCGGCCGTCGTCGGGGCCGCCGACCCGCGGCAATGCGCGGGCGGAGCGTGTCAGCCTGCGAAGAGGGTGCTGGCCAGGGCCACGCTGACGGCGGTGCCGCCGAGGATGCTCAGCAGGGCGTTACGACGCCACAAGTGCAGCCCGACGGTGACGGCCAGGGCGGCCAGGGGCGCGGCGGCGCGGGACTGGGCCAGCGGAAGATCGCGCAGGCAATAGACGAAGAGGATCACCATCACACCGGCCGGCATGCGGGCGCCGAGGTACTGCACGGTCCTGCTGGCCCGCAACGAGGCCAGAACGGTGAAGGGCAAGGCGCGCAAGGCCCAGGTGACGGCGGCCGAGACGGCCACGGCCAGGAGCAGGTATCGGGTTTCAGGCACGGGACGCCCCCTCACCGGTTCTCTTGCCCGTGGTGAATCGTCGGCCCAGAAGAGCGGCAGTGAACAAGGTGAAGGCGACCAGCAGCATCTGGCCGGGAAAGAACAGACGGGCGGCCAGGGCGCTGAGCAGCGCGAGAACAGGCGTGGGCAGGTCACCGCGCTGTTCCCGGACGGCGTCGAGGGCCAGCACGGCGAACAGGGCGGTCATCGCGAAGTCCAGGCCGGTGACGCTGTTGGGTACCACCGAGCCGAGCAGGGCGCCGGCGGTGGCGCCACCGACCCAGTACAGCTGCATGAACACCTGCAGCCATACAATGCGCGCGCCGGACCAGGAGCGGGCCTGTTCGCCGGTGGTCAGTGCGTATGCCTCGTCGGTCAGGGCGAAGGTGCTGTAGGTCCTGGCGAGACGCCCCCGCACGCGGTCAAGGGGGAAGGACAGCGCGTAGAACACGTGCCGGACATTGACCAGGAAGGCGGTCAGCGCGACGGTCGCCAGCGGCGTGACCGCAAGGGCCAGGTTCACGAGGAGAAACTCGAACGAGCCGGCGTAGACGACGGCGGTGAACAGGCTCGCGCACCACCAGGGCAGACCGGCATGGGTGATGAGCACTCCGAAGGCGAGGCCGAGCGGCAACAGGCCCAGCCCCACGGAGGTGGAGTCCTTCAGGGCCGCCAGAGCCTCGGACCGAGGTCGGGGCGCGGAGGCGGGGGCAGGACGAGGAGGATCGCTCGAAGCGACCGAAAGCGTGCGCATGTCGACATTTTAGTAGGATTGTCGCCACATATGGTTTCCAATCATTCCCGTATTCTGATGCAGTGAGCAATGACTTTCAGCTTGATGCGGTCGACAGGGAAATTTTGTTTCACATGCGTCGGGACGGGAGGCTGACCAACGTCGAGCTGGCCAAACGGGTCGGGCTGACCCCGCCGCCGTGCCTGCGCCGCCTCAAGCGCCTGGAGGAGGCCGGTGTCATCACCGGCTATCGCGCCGTCATCAACCCGGAAGCCGTCGGCCGGGGCCTGGAAGTCATGATCGACATCGAGGTCTACGCCAACGACCTGAAGACCATCGAAACGCTGGAGGAGACGCTGGCCTCGTACGAGGAGGTCATCGAGTTCCGCCGGATGTTCGGCCGTCCCGACTACTTCCTCCGCGTCGCCGTCGCCGACCACGCCGCCTACAACGTGTTCCTCACCGGCAAGCTCACGGGCCTTCCCGGTATCCTGCGCGTCGAATCCCACCTGACCATGAAGAAGATCAAGACCGACGACTGACCGTCACCGGCGGGGCTTCGGGGCTTCGGGGCTTCCAGAGATGCTTGCAGAGTTGCGTTGTTGCAGGCTGGCCTCCTGCTCCTCGGCAGGGATGGTGCGTCTGCGACGTCGGCCGGTGGTCGGCGGAGGTGCCGGCCGGGATTGTCGTTGCCGGTGACGAACCGGCCGGGGTGGCTCCGCAGGTCGTTGCGGTCCATCAGTCTGCGCACCCGCGCTTCGCCGGGTGGCCTGCACATGAAGCGGAACCGGTCGCTGAACCGCTCCAGCCGTGCGACCAACTCCGCCACGGCGGTGCCACGCAGCGGGTGGCCTCCGTGACCGTCGACCATGGCGGCAAGCCGCTCCCCGCAGGCGAGGGCCTGTTCCCGTACGCTCCCGTACCGGGCTTCGGCCCTGACCCCGGAGCGCGAATTTCTTCACGGCAGCGTCGGGCACGGGAACGACCTGGATGCCTGCCTCAAGGCGCACTTCCGTAACAGCGGGGCTCGGTCCAGGCTGCCCGCCGACGGCAGGACTGCCGAGATCGCCGCGGCGGAGTGTGCGGCGCAGGCCACCGTCACCGGTGCCAACAAGGCGCTGGCCGCAGTGCTCCCCGACCGCGTGCCGGCGGCCGTGCGCGGGGCAGTCTCCAAGCCGTGCGCTCACCGGGCCTCGGAACCGGGTATTGCCCGCCTCGGCCCTGAGCAGCCGCAGCCGATCAGCCGTGTCAGCGGACCTCCCGCGACCGGCGCGAGCGCCACGGGCAACTCGCCCCGGAGAACAACCGGCTCCGCGGCTCAGCGACACCGCGATCCGGGCGCTGCGCCGTCGCCTGGCACTGACGTGCGCGACAGCCGTTCCGATTCAGTCCGCCAGCTGCCCGGGGTGATGCGGGAACTGCCATGAAGCGCCGTTGGGGCCGGGGATTCTCTGAGTGTTCGCTGTCGCTGAATCAGATGCCGCCACCCGGTTTGTTCTTGCGACGGGTGCTCAGTACGTGAGTGAAGCCTCCAACCGGCCGCGGGACGGCCGGGCTGTGCCCACCGTCGCCTCGTCGCGTGCGGCGGCAGGTCACACCGGCTGGACACCGCCTTGCAGTTGCTGGACGGCGTGGACCAGGGACGCGAGCACGGGCTCGGTGGCTGCCTGGTCGAGGGCCTCGCGCAGGGCGGTGTTGTGGGTGGGACGGGCCTCCTCCAGCAGGCGCAGGCCGTCGTCGGTGACATCGGTGTAGATGCCGCGGCGGTCGGTGGGGCACAGGTAGCGCGAGAGCAGCCCGCGGCTCTCAAGCCGGGTCACCAGCCGCGTGGTGGCGCTCTGGCTGAGGACGACGGCGTCGGCGACCTGCCGCATCTGCAGGTGTCCGCCCTCTCCGTCGTACTGGCGGCTCAGCGCGCCCAGCAGCGAGTACTCGCGTGCGCTCAAACGGTGTTCGGCCTGAAGCGCACGTTCGACCCTGTTCTCGATACGTCCGTGCAGCAGCGAGAGCGCCGAGCAGCTGTGCGCCAGTGCGGTCATCGCCGGGTCGGTAGCGGTCATGAGCAGCTCCCTCGGTCGGGTCGTGCGAGCGGAGGCGAAGGCAGGGGACCTGCCCGCATATCACGGACTTCACTATACCCGCGTTTGCCATTAGTCCTCGTATGCAATTATTGTTGATGCGCGTAAGACGCTCACGCAAATTCACTCTGCAGGTCAAAGGACCCCCGTCATGCCACTCGCACTGCTGGCCCTGGCCATAGGAGCCTTCGGAATCGGCACCACGGAATTCGTGATCATGGGGCTGCTGCCCCAGGTCGGCGCGGACCTCGGCGTGTCCGTGCCGACGGCCGGCTTCCTGGTCACCGGCTACGCCCTTGGCGTCATGATCGGTGCACCGATCATGACCGTCCTCGGCACCAGGATCTCTCGCAAGAACATGCTCATGCTGCTCATGGGACTGTTCATCCTCGGCAACCTCATCTCCGCCGTCGCCCCCGTCTTCGCCGTCATGCTGATCGGCCGAGTGGTGGCCTCGCTGGCCCACGGCGCCTTCTTCGGCATCGGCTCCGTCGTCGCCGCTGAACTGGTGGCACCGGAGAAGAAGGCCGGCGCCATCTCCATGATGTTCACCGGCCTGACCGTGGCCAACGTCGTCGGTGTGCCCCTGGGAACGTTCGTGGGCCAGAGCGCCGGGTGGCGCGTGACCTTCCTGCTCGTCGCCGCCCTCGGCGTTCTCGGCCTGGCCGGCGTCGCCAAGCTCGTACCCGACGCACCCAGGCCGGATGGAGTACTGCTGCGGCACGAGGTCGCCGCCTTCAAGAACGTCCAGGTCGTCTTGGCCATGGCCATGACGGTTCTCGGTTTCGGAGGCGTGTTCGCCGCGATCACCTACATCGCACCGATGATGACCGAGGTAAGCGGCTTCGCAGAATCCTCCGTCACCTGGTTGATGGTGGCTTTCGGGCTGGGCATGGTGGCGGGCAACCTCGTCGGTGGCCGTTTCGCGGACCGCAAGCTCATGCCCATGCTCTACACCGCCCTGGGCGGCCTGGCACTGGTGCTGCTGCTGTTCACCTTCCTGGCCTCCGGCAAGGCCGCGTCCGTCGTGGCCATCTTCCTCATCGGTGCTCTCGGCTTCGCCACCGTCCCGCCGCTGCAGAAGCGCGTCCTGGACCATGCCCACGGCGCGCCGACGCTGGCCTCCGCGGCCAACATCGGCGCCTTCAACCTGGGCAACGCCCTGTCCGCCTGGCTCGGCGGCCTGGTGATCTCCTCCGGCCTCGGCTACACCGCACCCAACGCCGTCGGGGCTGTCCTGGCCGCCGCCGCCCTGGTGCTGGCCGTCATCTCGCACCGGCTCGAAGTGCGGCCCAACCGCACCACTGCGGCTTCCACCCCGGCGAACATCGACCCCGCCGAGTCCTCCGACCACGGTGCCGCTTCCGCCGCGGCGGAAGCTGTCCGCTCCTGATCCCCCGTACCCACGCCGCACCGGCCGCGTGTCCCCCACCGATACAAGGAAATCTCCCATGCGCACCACCATCGTGGCCCCGCTGACCGCTACCGACGCGGAGACCCTCGTCCTCGCCGCTCGCCACGCCGCCGACGCTGCCGGCGTCCCCGTCAGCATCACCGTCCTGGACGCCGGCGGAAACCTGCTGGCCTTCCGCCGCGACGAGCGCGCCGTACTCGTCTCCGGCGAAACCAGCACGGCCAAGGCCTACACCGCCCTGCAACTGAACGCGCCGACGGCCGACCTGGTCGATCTGGTCAAGCCGGACGGCCCCTTCCACTCCCTGGCCACCGCGCTGAACAAGCCCCTGCTGTTCATCGCCGGCGGCGTGCCGATCCATCGCGACGGACGGCTCATCGGCGCCCTCGGCCTCGGCGGCGGCGCCCCCGAGCAGGACCACGCCTTCGCCCGGACCGCTCTCCAGGCTCTCTGACCGAACTCGACCGGCGGGGTGGCGGTGGTCGGCACCGGCGGGCCACTCCCTGCTCCACTCTCCTGTCACAGCAGTACCGAAGAAAGGACACCTGATGACTTCCGTACCGAACGTGACGCTCAACAACGGCGTGACCATGCCGCAGTTGGGATTCGGTGTCTTCCAGGTCCCCGACGAAGAGACCACCGCCGCGGTCACCAGCGCCTTGGAGGCCGGCTACCGCAGCATCGACACCGCCGCGATCTACGGCAACGAGCGCGGTGTCGGCAGGGCCATCGCCGCCTCCGGCCTCCCCCGCGAGGAGCTGTTCGTCACGACCAAGCTGTGGAACGAGGACCAGGGCCACGACCGGACCCTGGCGGCGTTCGACGCCTCCCTGCACAAGCTCGACCTCGACCACGTCGACCTCTACCTCATCCACTGGCCCACCCCTGCCCGTGACCTGTACGTGGAGACCTACAAGGTGCTGGAGCGGATCCTCGCCGACGGGCGCGCCCGCGCCATCGGCGTCTCGAATTTCCAGATCCCCCACCTGCGGCACCTCCTGGAGCACACCGGCATCACCCCGGCGGTCAACCAGGTGGAGCTGCACCCCGGCCTCCAGCAGACCGCGCTGCGCGCCTTCCACGCCGAGCACGGCATCGCCACCGAGGCGTGGAGTCCCCTGGCCCAGGGCGCGGTACTCGGGGACGACGCGATCGTGGGAGTCGCCAAGGCGTATGGCGTACGCCCCGCGCAAGTCGTGCTGCGCTGGCACCTGCAGACCGGCAACATCGTGATCCCCAAATCCGTCACACCCGACCGCATCCGGCAGAACCTCGACGTCTTCGGCTTCGAGCTCACCGCGACGCCGACATGGCAGCGCTCGCGGGCTTCGACCGGGGTCTGCGCACCGGCCCGGACCCCGACACCTTCAACTGATCCCGAACGTCCCGGAGCGCCCGTCCGCGTCGGACGGGCACTCCGGGACGCCTACATCGCTTCAGCCTCGACGAGGGAAACGCATCATGCAGATCGATCTCTCCGGCCGCACTGCTCTGGTCACCGGCTCCACCCAGGGCATCGGCCACGCCATCGCCGTCGGCCTCGCCCGCGCGGGAGCCCGCGTCGTCGTCAACGGCCGCGGCGAGGAGCGCGTCGCGGGGGCCGTCCGCACGGTACGCACCGACTCCGGCAGCGACGATGTCACCGGCGCCGTGGGCGACCTGGCGACGGAGCGGGGCGCCGCCGCTGTACTGAAGGCCGTGCCCACGGTCGACATCCTCGTCAACAACCTCGGCATCTTCGGCACCTCCCCTCCGCTGGAGATCGACGACGCCGAGTGGCGCCGCTACTTCGAAGTCAACGTCCTGTCAGCCGTCCGGCTCATCCGCGCCTTTCTGCCCGGCATGAAGGAACGGGGTTGGGGGCGAGTCCTCAACCTCGCCAGCGACTCGGCCGTGGCCACCCCCGCCGAAATGATCCACTACGGCATGACGAAGACCGCATTGCTCGCTGTCGGCCGCGGGTTCGCCAAGGACGCCGCCGGTACCGGCGTCACCGTCAACTCCGTCATCGCCGGGCCGACCCACACCGGCGGCGTCGAAGGGTTCGTCCGCGAGCTCGTCGGCGACGACTTGCCCTGGGAAGAGGCGCAGCGCGAGTTCATGGTCAAGTACCGTCCCCAGTCGCTGATTCAGCGCCTCATCGAGCCCGAGGAGATCGCGAACATGGCCGTCTACCTCGCCTCGCCCCAGGCCTCCGCCACCACCGGTGGCGCCGTGCGCGTCGACGGCGGCTACGTCGACTCCATCCTGCCCTGAGCCCGGCGCCGAGCACGGCGTTCCCGCGCCACCCGGCGCCACCTGGGCCACAGGGCCTTTCCACTGTTCCCACAGGCCGAGGAAGCCCTCGAAAAAACTTGCACACGCACTTAAAACGCCCATACATTAAAAAGTGCATGCATTAATCACGCGTCTGCAAATATCGTCGCATGCAAGCAAACTGCGAAGGAGCGCACAAGGGAGGCGCCGAGCGGCTCACCGCCACATTTCGAGTACCAGCCGGCTCCGGCCCGCATCCTGGAGACCGTCCGGCGCATCCGGGAGCTGGCCGAGCGGCACGGTGTGTCCGTCAAGGCCGCCGCACTGCAGTTCGCCCTCGCCCGCCCGGTCGCCGTCGCCGCGATCCCCGGCGCCACCCGCCCCTGCCGCATCGCCGAGGACCTCGACGCCCTGCGTGAGGAGATCCCTGTCGCCTTCTGGCACGACCTGCGCGAGACCGGCCTGCTCGACCCGGCCGCCCCGCTCCCGGCCGGTGCCTGACCACCCCCACCACCCCCGGCAGGACCACAACCCCACGCACGAAGGACCCCACCATGGCATCCACTTCAGTCAGCCGCGTCGTCCAGGCCTCCCCCGATGAGGTCTGGAACCTGATCGGCGGCTTCCACTCCCTGCCCGACTGGCTGCCCCACATCCCGCAGAGCGTCTCCGAGCAGGGCGGCCGCGAACGCCGCCCGGCCAACGCCGACGGCGAGGTGATCATCGAACAGCTGACGGCGTACGAACTGCAGGAGCGCTCCTACGCGCACGGGGCGGGCAGACATGCTCCGATGCCCGACGGTCGACTTCTGGACCTTCTGGCCGACCACGGCGACAGCCCCGAGACCCCGGCCCCGATGGCCATCGGGACCAGCCGGGACCTGCTCGTCGCGACTCTCCGATCCGGCAGCGCCCGGGTGCTCGCGAGCAACCCGATGGCCTCCCACTGCCGAGACCGCCACGGCGCGCGTCGCGAGAAGTCCCAGCGACCGCTCCAGCGACTGGCGCCGCAGGCGGTGGCCCGGCCTCGGGGTGGAGGCCGGCCGTGGCGCGCCGCCTGTGGAAATCCGGCCGTGGGCCAGGCCGCGTTGTCTGACGCACGGCGATGAGATGTCAGCACGTGTCCGTGCTGGCAGGTGACCAGGGGCGCCATGCCCTCGCAGGCGAGGGCATGGCGGGACGCCGGGAACGTCGTCAGCGGACGACGTCGAAGACCTGCTTCTGCAGGCCGTTGCCGTAGACCTCGTGCTCGACCAGCTTCAGCTTCTGGGTGTCCTTGTCCGTGGTGCTGAACAGGCGCTTGCCGGCACCGAGCAGCAGCGGAAAGACCAGCAGGTGGTAGCGGTCGATCAGGCCCGCGTCCGAGAGGCTGTTGTTCAGCGAGGCGCTGCCGTGGACGATGATCGTGCCGCCGTCGGTCTCCTTGAGGGCGGCGACGTCGTCGAGGGAGCGCAGGATTGTGGTCTCGCCCCAGTTGGAGACCAACTTGTCCTCGGTGAGGGTGGTGGAGACGACGTACTTGGGCACCGCCTTGTAATGCGCGAACTCTGCCATGTCCGGCCACACCGGGCTGAACGCCTCGTAGCTGACCCGGCCCATCAGGATCGCGGTGGACTCCCGCTGTTCCCGCTCCTTGATCTCGAACGCCTCGGGGACGAAGTCGACTTCCTTGAAGGTCCATCCGGAGTTCCGGTAGCCGGTTTCGCCGCCCGGCGCCTCCACGACGCCGTCGAGCGAGATGAAGGCCGTGCTGATCACAGTGCGCATGAGAATCTTCCCTCGGTGTCTTGGATGTGCGTTGTGTGGCTGCTCGGTGCGCGCACGGGCCGCGTTCACGGCGCAGGCGCCCGATGGTGAGGTGCCGGTGGCCGCTGCAAAGAGCAGCTGGTCCGGCAGGTCTGTGGGCGGAGCGGGTCCCGTGCCCGACCGGGTGGCCGTGCACCCGGGCCCGCCGGAGGTCAGGCGAGGAGGCCGGTCAGCCAGTGCTGCCAGGCGGCCTCGGCGCCATCCGTGTCGGGGCCGAAGAGGTGGTGGAACATCAGGACCACGCCGGGGAAGTGGTGGAAGGTGTAGATCCCGTCGGCGGTACGGACCTCGATGCGCTCGTCGTCCGACCAGGTCACCTCGCCGTCCACCGGCGGCAGACCGGCCGGCTCGGCGTGAGCACGCGCGCCCACGGCGACCGGACTCGGCAGCGACAGCCCGCGGGTGAGGGCCGCCCGGACCTGCTGGCCGGGCTGCTCGCCCGAGGGCGCCAGGGCGAAGACGGGAACGCCGGTGCGTCCCGGGAAGTGGTCCAGGTACTCGCGGAGCGTGTGGAGGTGGAAGGGCCAGCCTCGGCGCAACGCGTCGTACTCGTTCTGCCAGTCGTCGCCGAGCAGACCGCTGTGGACGATGCGGAGCGCGGTGCTGCCGCCGCCGCGCCCCTCGATCAGGTACTCGAAGGCCATGAAGCGGCCGTCCTCGGCGGTGGCCGTGCGGGTGGCGAAGCGTTTGCCGGGTTCGTAGGCGGTGACCACCGACTCCTCACGGTTGCCCCCGGTGTCCATGGCGGCGGTGCCGCCCTCGCGCGGCTCCACCTCGTTGCGCCCCATGAACCAGGAGTCGACCCCCGGTCCGGTGGCGATCGCCTCCCAGACCTGTTCGGGACTCCCCGGCAGGGTCGTCTCCTGCTCGATCTCGAAGGGGTGCGTCATCGTGGGGTCTCCTGTCGCGCTTCGGATTCGTGCCCTTGTGTCTCCCCGGCATTCTGCTGCGGTTCGGCCGGACCCCCCTGGGCGCCGGGCTGCGCGGCGGCGATCTGATGGAGCCCGACGATCACCCGGTGGCTGCGCCCCCCGGGGGCGAACTCATCGTGGTAGCGGCCCACGAGGTCCGTCACGGCCTGGGCCAGCTCGTCGGCGAAGGCCGCCCGGTCAGCCGCGGAGGCGAACCGCACCTCCGCGTCGATACCGAAGGTCGCAACCCGCCGCGAGGCCCGGGAGGCGCCCGTCAGCAGAGCACCGACCTCCTGCACCAACCGCGCCCCCAGGGCCAGCAACCAGCGGGCGGAGAGCTGGTCCGGGGACCGGGAGGGGTCCGGACTGACGGCGGCCAGGGCGCTGGGAGAGATCACGTAGGAGGCGGCGGTGGCGCGGTACACCCGCTCGGTGACGTTGCCCTTGCGCCGTTCCTCGGCGAGTTCGACCAGGCCGTGACGCTCCAGTTCCTTCAGGTGGTAGTTGACCTTCTGCCGGGGCAGCCCCAGGCGGGCGGCCAGCATGACGGCCGAGCCGGGCTCGGCCAGGGCGGCGAGGATCCGGGACCGTATCGGGTCCAGGGACGCCTCGGCCGCGGCGGGTTCTTCGATCACAGCTACGTCCAGCACCGCTCCAGGATGCGCCCGATGAAATTTATTGTCAAGAAAAGAAAAGTTGTCGGTGAGTTGCATGCCGAATGGTCCCCGACGCGGATGCGCCCGGGCCTGGATGCCCAGGCACCGGCCGGCGCGGGAGAAGACGAGACAGGGCTTCCTGCCGGGAGGAGCCCCCGGATTTGCCGCAGCGCCCGGAAACGGCTGCCCGTACCAGCTGGGCCCATTTCACCGAGGGCCGTGACGAACCGGTGGCCGCGTTCACCGCCGCCGGTCCGGCCGACCGCCTCCAGATGGGGTGAGCGGACCCGACCGCCCGTCTTGCCCGGAACACCTTCTGGGCCGTCACACCCGTGAGGGTCGCCGGCCCGGCGGCCCTCACAGGACCGGAAGGCATCTGCCACCGACTGTCCGGCGACCGGCCCGCGTCCTCCACCGGCTCGACGATCCTGCCGCCCGGCCTCCTCTCCGATCAGCTATTGCGCCGCGACGAGCCGCCTTCGAGCCGATCGGGCTGCTGCCCCGCTCGGGTGCGGGCTGACCGCATGCTCTTCGAGCCGCGGCATGGCGCCGACCCGCTCCGCCTCGTGCCCCCTCTTCGGTAATCTCCCCCACGGTCGCGGTTGAAGTACGTCCGCACCCTGCATCCCTGGACGGGCGGCAGCTCGTCGGCCTCGATGCGGGCCGAGTCGAGTCGGTCGAGGATGGAGCGCAGTGCGCGCTGGCTGCCGTCGCCGGGGATGTGCAGGGCGAGGGATTCGTCGTCCCGGGTGGTGTCGCGCAGTGCGGAGGCGGCGTTCCGGTAGGCGGTCGGTTCGGTGAAGCGGAGCCGGACGTGTCCGCCGGGGACGATCCGCTTGAGTTCCTCGGCGGTGCCGTCGGCGGCGATCCTGCCGTCGTTGAGCACGGCAATGCGGTCGGCGAGTTCGTCGGCCTCGTCCAGGTACCCAGCCACGCGTTGACCGACAGGCCCTCGCGGCTCGCGGCCTCCTCGGCGCGCGCCTTGAGGTGGGCCGGCAGACGCAGATCGACGCGGGCGGTGCCGCCCTCGTCGCCCTCGGCGGGCGCCGGGGCCCTGAGTGGTTCGACGGGTGCGGCGGTCGTTTCCACGGTGCCGCCGTCGGTGGGCGGTGGTGTCACCACGAAGTCGGGGTCGAGCCCGCGCAGCCGTACGTCGACCGAGCCGGGGGCGAGTTCGCGGGTGATCTCGTCCATCGCGGCGGAGAGCACGTTGAGCATGGTCAGCCGGGTCGCCGACTCCAGGGGAGCGGTGAGCCTCTCGGCCAGCTCGCGGGCTTCGTCGCCGCCGGCTTCGGCGGCCACCGCGAGTTCGCGGCGGAGCGTGTCGACATACGGAGCGAGGCCCATGACGCCACCATGGCACCACAATGGCGCCATTCGCAAGCCCAGACGACACCGTAAGTGGGCGTAACTTCAGAACAACCACCCTGACCTGCGGAGACACAAGGAGGGCGACCTGTGCCATCGTGACACCTTGCGCGCCCATGGGCACTTGAGAGCACGGAACGGCACCAGGCGGCGCCGGATGGCGCCACGTGATGCCACGTCTGACACATCACACCAGGACAAGGCCGGCAGGACCACAGGCACCTCAGGAACCACACACGCTTCCTTCACGTCTAAGGCGATAGCCAAGACAACAGCGCCGCCGACTCCGTGGCTTCGAAGCCGCCGTCCCAGACCCCTACCGCACCCACTCCCAGCCCCGGACCGGCCTTTGAAGGAGAGCAGAAGGCCGTCTCCTCACTGGTCGGTAAGCAGCATGCAAGCCGTGAGAGGCCCCGTCGCACCATGAGCGGTACCACAAACGCGTCGACGCACCGTACGTCCACGATCGGCGCACCGAACCGACGCAACACCGAGCTGGCACTGCTGGCGTTCGCCGTCGTCATTCCGGTGTTCGCCTACGCCAATGTGGGCCTGGCCGTCAACAACCAGGTGCCGTCCGGCCTGCTGGGTTACGGCCTGGGGCTGGGTCTGCTGGCCGGCGTCGCCCATCTCGTCGTACGGAAGTCCGCGCCGTACGCGGACCCGCTGCTGCTGCCGCTGGCCACGCTGCTGAACGGACTCGGCCTGGTCGTCATCTGGCGACTGGACCAGTCCGAACTGCTGCAGTCGGTCAAACAGGCGGGAACGGCCGCCCCGAGGCAGCTGATGTACACGACGATGGGCATCGCCCTCTTCATCGTTGTCCTGATCTTCCTCAAGGACCACCGCGTCCTGCAGCGCTACACCTACATCTCCATGGTGGGCGCCCTGTTCCTCCTGCTGCTGCCACTGGTCCCGGGCCTGGGCGCCAACATTTACGGCGCCAAGATCTGGATCCATGTCGGCAGCTTCAGCATCCAGCCCGGTGAGTTCGCGAAGATCGTGCTCGCGGTCTTCTTCGCCGGCTACCTGATGGTCAAGCGCGACGCGCTGGCCCTGGCCAGCCGCCGATTCATGGGCCTGTACCTGCCGCGCGGCCGCGACCTCGGCCCGATCCTGGTCATCTGGTTCCTCTCGATCCTGATCCTGGTCTTCGAGACCGACCTCGGCACGTCTCTGCTGTTCTTCGGAATGTTCGTCATCATGCTGTACGTCGCCACCGAACGGACCAGCTGGATCGTCTTCGGTCTGCTGATGTCCGCGGCCGGTGCCGTCGGCGTCGCCTCTTTCGAGTCGCACGTCCAACAGCGTGTCCAGGCCTGGCTCGACCCGATGAAGGAGTACGCGCTCAGCCGCCAGGGCGTGGGCGGTCACTCCGAGCAGTCGATGCAGGCGCTGTGGGCGTTCGGCTCCGGCGGCACCCTGGGCACCGGCCTCGGCCAGGGCCACTCCGACCTCATCCGGTTCGCCGCCAACTCCGACTTCGTCCTCGCCACCTTCGGCGAGGAGCTGGGCCTGACGGGGATCATGGCAATCCTGCTGATCTACGGCCTGGTCGTGGAGCGCGGCGTGCGCACAGCCCTCGCCGCCCGCGACCCCTTCGGCAAACTGCTCGCCATCGGCCTGTCGGGGGCGCTCGCTCTGCAGGTCTTCGTTGTCGCCGGCGGTGTGATGGGCCTGATCCCGCTGACCGGGATGACGATGCCGTTCCTCGCGTACGGCGGTTCGTCCGTCATCGCCAACTGGGCCCTCGTCGGCATCCTGATCCGCATCAGCGACACCGCACGCCGTCCCGCCCACGACCCAGACGCCGAGATGCCGCCGGTGGTACGCCCGTGAACAAGCCGCTGTGCCGGAGCGTTCAGAGACGGTGCAGGCTCTGACTTTGTTCGCCGGCTGGGAGCCGCGCGCGTACCGATCCCCTGACAATTCAGCCAGAAGATGGGTTTACCGTCATTCATCGGCAACCCAGCAACAGCACCAACCACCGCCCACTACAAAGGAGACCGGGACGCCGCCTTCCAGTTCTGAGCCCAGAGGCGGCGACAGCCGGGCGGGAGGTCCTGCGGCTGATGACGATCAACGTGGCTGTGCTGCTCGCGGCCATCGTGTTCTTTCGGCTGCGCCGGCGTACGGAGGCCCGCAGCCGCTTCGACGAGAAGGTGACTGTGATCATCGTCATCGCGCTGGGTGTCCTGATCGCTCCCACCCCGGTAGGCGAAGGAATCCTGAACATCCTGGGTCAGCTCGCGAGCGGTGTCACCCGGGCCAGCCGATGAGCCCTCGCGTGAAGGAGCGACGATGACCAGGCGGCCGACAGCACGGCGGCGTTCCAGGCGGTCGGGCAAACGGCAGCACCGCAAGAACGACCGTCTGATCGGTCTCCTCGTGGCGGCGGCCGTGGCTATCGGTCTGGTGGTGGCTGTCGTCAACTGGATGGTGGCCCACTGGTGGGTCCTCATCGTCATCGGGACGCTCGCGGTGCCGGCGGGCGGCGGCTGGCTCCTCTACCGGCAACAGCAGAAAGCCAGGTGGGAAGCGGTACGCGCTCAGGGCCTGCGCTACGGGCTGCCCCAACTGGACGCCCTGCACCACTCCCGGTTCGAGGATGCCGTGCGGGACCTGATGCGCCGTGACGGCTGCCAGGACGCGGTCCGGGTGGGCGGCAGCGGGGACCTGGGCGCGGACGTGAAGGCCACCGACCCCTACGGGCGGCGCTGGGTGATCCAGTGCAAGCACCGCCGTAACGGCCTAGCCGGCTCCGCAGTGGGCACGCCGGACCTTCAGGTACTCAACGGCACCGCCCGCCAGGTCCACGGCGCCGACATCGCAGTAATCGTGACCAACGGCCGCGTGACTGCGCCGGCCGTGGCCTTCGCCAAACAACAGCGGCTTCACGTGGTCGACCGCCATACCCTCGGAGCGTGGGCGTCCGGCTCACATCCCCTGTGGGGACTGCTCCGAGGCGTCCCCCCACCTCGCAAACCGAATTCCCTCTCCTGAACAGCCCCCGCGCTGCTCGGCCGGACCACGGCTCGATGACGGGAGCAATGAGGACAACTCTCCTGCGGGCCTGGCCGGTCCGGGATGGTGGATCCGCTGACGGTTACCGGTTCGGGTATTCACGTGCCGGAGGAGGAAGACACGCTTCCCGGGTGATTGCCCACTGCCACCGAATCCGGATCGTTCGCGACCGAAGTCGCACTGGTGGGAATGATCGAAGCAGCAAAGTGTTCATGCCTCTATGCGCAGCCAGGTGTCGCCCGTGCGGAGCCACAGGGATGCGTCGCGGCCTTGGCCGCAACGCAGGACGACTCGTCCCGGCACTCGAAGCTTGCGTCGGCTGGTCACCGTCCGGCTGTCGCCGTCCAGTTCGGCGTGGATGAGTTCGGTGGAACGCCGGTTGTGATTGCGGGCGGTGAATACGGCGTACGTGTCGCGAACCGCGAACCCGTCAGGATTGGGGACCGGGCTGGACAGCTGGTTACTTCACCGGTGGATGGTGTGATCCGGGTCAGATACGTGCCGCCCCGACAACCGCCCGAGTACCAGACAAGCCACACCCGGTCTCCGTCGGTCGCAGCGGTGCAGCCTTCCAACGGAGCGTCGGGCAAACGCCCCTGGGGAAGCCACCTGACATGGCCTTCTTGCGTCCATCCCGCAAGGCCGCCTGCCGACTCGGGGTGGCCGCCGTAGACACCCTCGTCTCCGTAAGCCGTCCAGATTCCCCCATCACGGTCAGTGACCAGAACAGGGATGTCATCGCCGATGCAGAAATCGGCTTCGGGGGTCCTCGACGCGGAGAACATCGCGGCATTCGGCATCCAGGCGTCTCCCGCATCAGCCCTGACTGTGCGTCCGCCCGCCAGCAGGAACCGAGAACCGGGAAGCAGCGCCAAGTGGCAGGGCCGAACCCGGACATCCTTCACCGGCGTGCGCCGCTCGTCCTGCCCGTCGGCGATGACGAGCTCACCGGTGAACGGCGTGTCCACACTCCGGCCGACCCAACCCTTGACGCAGCGGTAGCGCTTGAGATGTCGCCGGTGGACCAGGAGAACCGCCGGCTCCCCACTCGGTCCGACACTCCACCACAGAGCTCGTCTCCGTGGACAACGGAACGCTCCCGGCACCCGTCACGCTCACCGAACGTCGCACCAGGGAAACATGACGAAGCCCTTCCCCGAAGAGGAGAAGGGCTTCGTGAGCGAGCGCTGGGCAGGCCTTGCACCTGCATTTCCCCGCAGGAAGCGGGGTGTCTTTCCTTGGACCACCAACGCAGTGTCCTTCACTGCGAGTTGCGGAGGACTTCCAAGATCGATCATAGCGCATGCGGAACGTCGACCGGCACCGGCCCGCGCGCGGCCACGGACTTCGAGAAGTACCGCGCGAGCACCCCACCGGTGCCGAGCAGCAGCACAGTCGGCCGAGTGGCCGTCGCACGCGATGCCCCATCCCGTTTCGGTGTCCTCGTCCGCAGGGAGCCGGACCCGTATGGATTTCGATGGTCAGGCATGAATAGCTTCATCATCTTCCATTCACCCGGGCGCGACTGCCAGCATCGGCGCACCGCCACCCCGTGAGGGAGAAATCCGATGAATCGTCCCCGTTCTCTGCGCTGTCTGGCAGCCCTGGCCGTGGTGGCTCTTGCGGCCACCGCATGTGGACGCTCCGGCCAGGGCGACGCCCCGTCCGGCAGTTCCTCGCAGGCCGCCGCCGGCCGGACAGCAGCCGAGCTGCTCCCCGCGCAGTACCGGCAGAAGGGTGTGCTGCGGGTGGCCACCGCGGTGGGATACCCGCCGATGGAGATGTACGAGCCCGGGACCACCCGGCTCACAGGTGTCGACCCCGACCTGGCCAAGGCCATCGCCGAACGGCTGAAGCTGAAGCTCGAACTCACCAATGCCGCCTTCGACGGGCTGATTCCCGGTCTGGAGTCCGGACGCTTCGATCTGGTCATGTCGTCCATGACAGACAGTGCCCAGCGGCGCCAGGCGGTCGATTTCGTCGACTACTTCCGTACCGGCGGCGTCATCATGACGAAGAAGGGCAACCCGCAGGACATCAAGTCCCTCACGGACCTGTGCGGAAAGGCCGTCGTCCTCGCCAAGGGCAGTTCGAACCTCCACATCGGCGAGGAGCAGAACGCCAAGTGCGAGCAGAAGATGCGGATCTCGCAGAGTGAGGACGCGCCGACCGGGCTGCTGCAACTGGACAGCGGACGCGCGGTCGCGACCATCGTCGACTATCCCGTCGCCAGGATGTTCACAAAGAAGAGCAGCGCGTACGAGGTTCTGCCGACGCAGTACGGCACCGCTCCCTGGGGCATCGCGGCCGCGAAGAGCCAGGGCGGACTGCGCGACGCCGTCCGAAAGGCCTTGCAGGAACTGATCGACGACGGCGGCTACCGGAAGATCCTCGACACCTGGGGAGTCGGCGACAGCGCCGTGCCCGAGGCCACCATCAACGACGGGCAGTGAGTGCGGACATGACCCACCGGAAGATGCCCGGCGCCGCTCCCGGTGTGGCACCGGCAGCCACCACCGCCCTCACGCCGCCGGAGGACGACCTCTCCCTGCAGGTGACCCGGCGCCCCCGTCCCGGGCGCTGGCTCGCGGTCCTCGCCGCCGCACTGTTCGCGGTGTGGCTCGCCTACACCGTCATCGTCAATCCCAACCTGCACTGGGACATCGTCGCCAAATACCAGTTCGACAGCGTGATCCTCAAGGGCCTCGGGGTGACCATTCAGCTCACGCTCGTCTCGATGGCCCTCGGCATCGTCATCGGGGTGCTCGTCGCAGTGATGCAGCTCTCCGACAGTCCGGTTCTGCGTCTCACCGCCGGCGCCTACACCTGGTTCTTCCGGGGCACCCCGCTGCTGGTCCAGCTCATCTTCTGGTTCAATCTGGCCCTGTTGTTCCCGGTGATCAGCGTCGGTGTCCCGTTCGACGGCCCGAAACTCATCAGCTGGCAGTCCAACCAGGTCATCACCGGCTTCGTGGCCGCCCTGCTCGGCCTCTCCATCAACGAGGGGGCCTACATGGCCGAGATCGTTCGGGCGGGCATTCAGAGCGTGGACCCGGGCCAGCGCGAGGCGGGTGCGTCCATCGGCATGTCGAACCGTCAGATCCTGTCCCGGATCATCCTTCCGCAGGCGATGAGGGTCATCATCCCGCCGTTCGGCAACCAGTTCATCTCCATGCTCAAGACGACCTCTCTGGTGTCCGTCATCGCGGGCGCCGATCTGATGACGGTCTCCCAGCACCTCTACCTCGCCAATTTCGAGGTGGTGGCGCTGCTGCTGGTGGCTTCCCTCTGGTACCTGGTGCTCACCACGATCGCCAGCATCGGCCAGCATGCCGTCGAACGCCGCTACAGCCCGGGCGCCGCCCCGCCGCTGCGGCGCAGGGTCCTGACGAATCTCGTACCCGGGCGTGACAGGAAGAAGGCGGCGGCATGAGCGAGGTCATCCTCAGGGCCCGTGGGGTCCGTAAGCGGTTCGGTGACACCGAGGTGCTGAAAGGCATCGATCTCGATGTCCGCAGCGGTGAGGTGCTGTGTGTCATAGGCCCTTCCGGATCCGGGAAGTCGACGCTGCTGCGCTGCTTCAATCACCTTGAGCAGATCGACGCGGGGCGGGTGTGGATGGACGGTGAGCTGATCGGCTACGAGCAGCACGGCCCCTCCGGGCGCGTCCTGCGCGAGCGGCGCCCCCGGGACATCCGACGCCAGCGCGAGCGGATCGGCATGGTGTTCCAGCGGTTCCACCTGTTCCCGCACCGCACCGCGGTGCAGAACGTGATGGAGGGGCCCGTCGCCGTCAAGGGTCTCTCCCGTGCGCAGGCAGAGCGGCATGCCCGGGACCTGCTGGACCATGTCGGTCTCGCGGAGCGGGCGGACCACTATCCGGGGCAACTGTCCGGTGGGCAGCAGCAGCGTGTGGCGATCGCCCGCGCACTGGCCATGGAGCCGGCGCTCATGCTCTTCGACGAACCCACGTCCGCTCTCGATCCTGAACTCGTCGGCGAGGTCCTGGGCGTCATGCGCGACCTGGCCCGCAGCGGTATGACGATGGTCGTGGTCACCCACGAGATGGGCTTCGCCCGCGAGGTCGCAGACCGGGTCCTGTTCATGGATCAGGGCGCCGTCGTCGAAGCCGGGAGCCCGGAGCTTCTGTTCACCGACCCGCGTCACGAGCGCACGCGGGCCTTCCTGTCGACGGTGCTGTGATGGGGCGCCCCGTGGATCTGCTGCTGCGCGGCGGCACACTGGTCGACGGAACCGGCGCGCCCGCCGGAGAGGCGGACATCGCGGTGGTGGACGGACGGGTCGCCGTGCTGCCCGCGGGCGCCCCGGCCGCGGCGGCCGAGACGCTGGATGTCACCGGCCGGGTCGTCGCGCCCGGCTTCATCGATGTGCACACGCACTCCGACGCCCTCGCGGCATCCCACGGCACCGCCGAGCCGATCGACGACCTTCGCCTCGCACCACTGCTCCAGGGCGTCACCACGGAGATCTGCGGCAACTGCGGGACGAGCCTGTTCCCTTCGCTACCGGAACGGCTGCCTTCACTCACCGAGCATCTCAGGGTGACGTTCGGGCTCGGACCCGTCCGGCCCGCAGTGGACTTCGACTCGTTCTCCGCCGGGCAGGATCCTGCGCTGCGCCGCACCCACATCGCCTCGCTCGTCGGCCACGGCACGCTGCGCGCCGGAGTGATGGGCTTCGAGGCCCGCCCGCCCCGGCCCGACGAGCTGGACACCATGTGCACGCTGCTCGACCGAGCGCTCGGTCAAGGTGCGGCCGGCCTTTCCACCGGGCTGATCTACCCGCCCGGCACCTACGCCGGCACCGAGGAGATCGTCGCGCTGGCCAGGGTCGCCGCACGTCACGGCAAGCCCTACGTCACCCATCTGCGCGATGAGATGTCACAGGTGGAGACTGCCCTGGAGGAAGCCCTGGAGATCGCGGTGCGTTCCGGCGCCCCGCTGCAGATCTCCCACCACAAGACCGCGGGCCGACATGCCTGGGGCGCCACGCTGCGCACCCTGCCCCGGCTGGCACAGGCCCGGGCCGAAGGGGTGGACGTGCTGTGCGACGTCTACCCGTACACCGCGGGCAGCACCGTCCTGCACGCCATGCTGCCGCCATGGACGAGCGAGGGCGGCGTCGGCGCCCTGCTGGAACGGCTGCGCCGGGGCGATACGCGCGACCGGATCCGGAAGGACATCGCTCAAGGCGTCAAGGGGTGGGAGAACACCGTGGGAAACGGTGGCTGGGACCTCATCACCGTGGCCGCCGCGCAGGCGCACCCGGAGGCCGAGGGCCGCAGCATCGCCGACCTCGCCGCCGGACGTGGCGTCCACCCGGTCGACTACGCGTGCGACCTGCTGCTGGCCGAGCAGGGCGAGGTGACCATCATCAGCCACTCCATGCGCGAGGACGACGTGCGGCGGGTGCTCGCCAGCCCGCTTTCGATGATCGGCTCGGACGGTGTCCCCAAACCCGGTCGCCCGCACCCTCGTTGGGCGGGAACCTTCGCCCGCGTGCTCGGCCACTACGGCCGCGACCAGCAGCTGATCCCGCTGGAGGACGCGGTACACAAGATGACCGGTCTGCCGGCCCGGCGGTTCGGACTCACCGGCCGCGGTGTGGTCCGCGACGGCGCCCTCGCCGATCTGGTCGTCCTCGACCCGGCGTCGGTGCGTGACACCGCCACCTTCGACCGGCCGCTGCTGGCGCCCGAAGGCATCGATACCGTCGTGGTGGCGGGACGGGTCGCCGTGAGGGGCGGTTGCCCGACCGCGGCGCGGGCGGGGGAAGTGGTGAGGATCCGATGAGTCTGGCCCAAGTGGCCGCGGCGGCGCGGCGTTCGGCCGCGCTGCCGCTCACCCTGGCCGTCGCCGCGGTCGACATCGACGGCGGCGAGACGGTGGGGGTCGACGAATGCACTGTGCTGCCGGTCGCGTCCGCCTCGAAGCTGCTGCTGCTCGCCGAGGTGTCGCGCCGACTCGACACCGAGGAGCTGCTCGCCGACCGGCTCGTCGAGATCCTCGACGAGGACCTGGCGGACGGGACCGGGCTGCTGCGCCGGATGAGCAGGCGCGGCTGGACCGTCGAGGATCTGGCCTGGCTGACCGCTTCGGTCAGCGACAACACCGCCACCAACGCACTGCTCCGCCTGGTGGGGCGCGAGTCCACGGCCCGGCTGGCGAGGGTACTCGGGCTCGACCACCTCACACTGCACGACAAGGTCCGTGACATCCGGGGCCCCGATGTGCCGCCCGTCTTCGCGACCGGCACCGCACGGGACCTGGCACGGCTGGTGACACATGCGGTGCGCTCCACGCTCAGCTCCCCGTCGGCCTCCGCGCGGCTCCTGCAATGGATGCGCGCCAACACCGATCACGGCATGGTCCCCGCCCTGGTGGATCACGACCCGTACGCCCCCGGCTTCCCGAATCCCCTGCCCGACGGGCTTCTGGTGGCCAACAAGACCGGCACCGACACCGGGGTCCGCGCCGATGCCGGTGTCATCATCGGTGCGCGCCGACTGGCGTACGCGGTGGTGGCGCACTGGGACCCGGCGCTGGGTCCCAGCACGGAGCGGGCCGCGGTGCATGCCATCCGAGACGTCGGCCGCACCCTCGCGGCGTGTGCACGACGCCGCGCCGGCGAATGAGAGCGGTGCGCCCCACCGGTCAGGACCACTGCATATCCAGCAGCGACCGGATCTCCTCGGCCGCCGACCGCAGCTCCGCGAGGAATATCCGAAGCAGCGGGTTGCGGTTGGTGGGCCGGGTGGCGACCCCGATCCGCCGATGCAGTCGGGGATGGTCCAGGCGACAGACGTGCACACCCGTGGTGTCGCCGAGCCCGAGGGCCGGGACGAGCGCTATGCCCATTCCCGCGCGGGCCAGGTTGATCGTGACCTGGTAGTGATCGCTGCGGCAGCGGACCCGCGGCCGAAACCCCTCAGCCGCACATGCGCGTTCCAGTACCGGTTCGCCGGTATGGCCGCCGTGCGTTCCGATCCAGCTCTCCCCCTCCAGAGCGGCAAGCCGGACCGCGGTGCGCCGCCCGAGGCGGTGCCGCAGAGGGAGGACCACCAGCTGCGGCTCGTCGAAGAACATCTCCACGTCCACGGTCGCCTGTCGGCACCAGGGGTCCAGCGGATGCTCGAAGACGACCGCCGCATCCAGCCGGCCCGCTTCCAGATCGGGCACCAGCTCGTGCGGCTGCCCCAGGATCAGCTCCAGCTCGACCTGGGGCCGCTCGGCGGCGAATCCCGACAGCGCCCGGGGAAGCAGCTCCAGGCCCGAGGAGGCGAAGAAGCCCAGCCGCAGTACCCCGGCTTCGCCTTCGGAGTGCGCCCGCAGATCGTCCTGTGCGACGGCCATCAGGTCGGCGACGGCCTGAGCGTGCTCGGCCAGTCGCACACCGGCCGCCGTCAGCCGCAGGCTCTGCGGCTGACGTTCCACCAACGCCACCGCGAGTTCCTGCTCCAGCCGGGCGAGTTGATGAGAGACGGCGGACGGGCTCAGATGCAGCGCCTGGGCCGCGGCCACGATGGTGCCCGTGCGGGCTATTTCCAGCAGGACGAGCAGTCGAGCACTGTTCAGCATCGGGTCAGATTAGGCCCTGCCGATGTACCGCGCCGCCCCGGCACCCGACCCTGCGGTCGCCGGTGGCACGTCGGGCCCGGAGGGCTCGTCCACGTCCAGACGCAGCAGGTCCTCCTCGGTCTCCCGCCGGACCACGGTGCGGGCACGGCCGTCGGACACGAAGACGACTGCGGGGCGCGGCAGCTTGTTGTAGTTGGACGCCATGGCATATCCGTATGCGCCCGTGACCGGCGTGGCCAGGAGGTCACCCACCACGAGCTCGGACGGCAGGGCGGCGTCGTCGACGATCACATCGCCGCTCTCGCAGTGTTTGCCGACCAGCCGTGCCCGCACCGGTCGAGGGGCGCGGGGTCGGCGCGGCAGGAACACCTCGTAGCGGCTGCCGTACAGGGCGGGGCGCAGGTTGTCGCTCATGCCGCCGTCGACGCTGACGTATGTCCGCACGCCCTCGATGCGCTTGATCGTGCCCACCCGGTACAGGGTCAGCCCCGCGCGGGCGGCGATGGACCGGCCGGGCTCCACTGTCACGTCGCCGCCCCAGCCCGCATCGCGCACCGCGGTGCGCACCCGGGCCGCCCAGTCGGCGAACGAGGGTACGGTCTGCCCCGCCTCGTACGCGACTCCGAGGCCGCCGCCGACCGTGAGCCGGTGCACCCGTGCCTCCGCGGCGAACCGTGCGACGGCCGCGGCTCCTGCCGCGAGCTCCGCCGTGTCCAGCACCTGGGAGCCCACATGCGCGTGGACGCCCTCCAGGATCATCGCCGGGGAGCCGGCGGCCCGCCGCACGGCGGCTGCGGCGGTTCCGCCGACGAGGCCGAAGCCGAATTTCGAATCGTTGCCACCGGTCCGGATCGCCTCGTGTGCGCCTGCGGCGACGCCGGGCGCCACCCGCAACTGAACACGGGCTGCCGGGAGTTGTTCCTCGGTGTGCAGGCGCTCGATGCGGTCCATCTCGTCGAAGCTGTCGACCACCACGTGCCGCACCCCTGCCGACATCGCCATGCGCAACTCCGCCTCGTCCTTGTTGTTGCCGTGCAGCACGATCCGTCCGGCCGGAACATCCGCGTGCAGCGCCACCCGCAGCTCGCCGCCGGAGGCCACATCGAGCAACATCCCCTCCTCGTGTGCCAGTCGGGCCATGGCCGTGCACAGGAATGCCTTGGAGGCGTACGCGACGTTGCCCTGGCCGAAGGCGGCGACCGCCTCCCGGCAGCGTCGGCGCAGGTGCTCCTCGTCGTACACGAAGAGCGGTGTTCCCCAACGCCGTGCCAGTTCGGTGAGCAGGACCCCTCCGACGGCAAGCCCTTCCGGCCGGACCTCGGCAGTGAAGGGCAGCAGACCCGTTTCGATGGCTGACGACATGATTCCTCCCCGCAGGCCGGTTCTCCGCCATCCTGCGGCCTTCAGGAGGAGTCACAAAAGCGCTTTCTTCTATGGCTGAGCGTCATGGATTTCGATGCTCGGGCCGCGTCGAGGGTCGTGGGAAGCGCCGCGTACCGGGCGAGGGAACTTCCGTCACGAGTCGTGATCAATCCTCCGCCGATGACGCAGTCCGATCCGACGATCTCGCCGGAACGGCCGCTCGTCGGCAGAGGCACCGGATCGACGACTTCTTCCGGCCGGGCCGCCTCCCGGTCACCGTGACCGTGGATGACCGATTGCCCGGCCTCCCCCAGTTCTCCTGATGCGGCATGCGGACACGGCCGACGCCCGGGCGCCGGGGTTCACGAGCCCCAGCGTGGCTGGAGGCAGGGCTGGTGATGGAGGTGTCGGATGGGGGCGGTGAGAGCTTCCAAGCCCGGCGACGGGCCTTCCGTCAGGACTCCGGCTCCGCCCGGGAGTGGGGCTTGGCCCGGACGTGCATGCGTTCTCCCTGGGGACCGAACAGGTTGAGGACCTCCACGGGGGACTCTCCCGCGGGACCGAACCAGTGCGGCAGGCGGGTGTCGAACTCGGCGGCCTCGCCCGATTCCATGATCAGGTCGTGGTCGGCCAGGATGAGCCGCAGGCGTCCGGACAGGACGTACAGCCACTCGTGCCCCTCGTGCGTGACCGGATCAGGCCGGTTGTGTTCCGCAGGGATGATCGACTTCCAGGCTTGCAGGCGCCCCGGCTGCGTCGACAACGGGATCACCGTGCGGCCGTTGTGGACGCGGGGCTTGCAGCGGATCCGCGGGTCACCGACTTCCGGCGCCCCGACGAGTTCGTCCAGGGGGACCTGGTGGGCCTGCGCGATGGGCAGCAGCAGCTCCAGGCTCGGGCGGCGCTGGCCCGACTCCAGCCTGGACAGTGTGCTCTTGGAGATGCCGGTGGCCTCGGCCAGCGCCGACAGGGTCACGCCGCGCTGGGCGCGGACGCGCCTGAGGCGGGAGCCGACCTGAGCCAGCGTGGCGGCGATCGGTGATTGCTCGTCCATACCCCCATTCCACCTCCCGCGTCCCGGAAATGGCAACAGAAGTTGTGGCCCCATGGCCTGGCACGCACTATCGCGCCAGGAGGTTGTTTCCATGATCAATACGATGAATGACCAGAACAGCAGGGCACAGCACGGCGACGTCGACGAGGTCCACGACGTGGTGGTGGTCGGGGCCGGAGCGGCCGGACTCAACGCTGCCCTGCTCCTGGGCCGTGCTCGCCGCAATGTGGTGGTGATCGACGCAGGCGAGCCGCGCAACGCGCCGGCCTCGCACATGCATGGCTTCCTGTCCCGCGACGGTCTGCCCCCGGCAGCACTGCTCGACCTCGGGCGCGCCGAGATCGCCCGCTACGGCGTCCAGCTCATCCACGGGCAGGTGGAACAGATCGACCACGGCTACTACGTCCGCATGGCGGGCGGGGTGGTGCTCAAGGCCCGCCGCGTCCTGATCGCGACCGGGCTGCGCGACGAGCTGCCCGACATCCCCGGCGTCCGCGAACGATGGGGCAAGGACCTGCTGCACTGCCCGTACTGCCACGCCTACGAAGTCCGCGACCAGCCCCTCGCAGTCCTCGGCACCCACCCGGGAGCGGTCCACCAGGCCCTGCTCCTGCGCCAGTGGAGCGACGACGTCGTCTTCTTCCCGCACGCCCTGGACCTGACCGCGCAGGACCGGGAGCGGCTGGCGGCGTGCGGCCTGCGCCTCGTCGAGGGCGAGATCAAGCAGCTCGTCGTCGACGGCGACCGGCTGCGCGGCATCGAACTCGTCGATGGCCGCGCCGTCCCCCGCGCCGCGGCATTCCTCTTCCCCCGCCCAGTGGCGCACGACGAGCTGCTGACCCAGCTGGGCTGCGACAAGGACGACAACGGCTGGGTCACCACCGACCGCACGGGCCGCACCAGCGTCGTCGGTGTCTGGGCCGCCGGTAATGTCGTCGACCGACGAGCCCAGGTCGTGGCCGCCGCCGGCATGGGGTCCGCCGCCGCCTTCGCCATCAACACCGACCTGCTGGACGAGGACATCGACCGCGCCGTCGAGCAGCGCCGCCACGCAGCCGCTGCCACCCTGTAGCCCACAGCGCGGCAACACCGGACCTCGGCCCGCGGGCCCATGAAGCAGGCACGACACTCGAAGGTGTCCCGGCCGCGTCTGTCCAGGTGAGCGATCCGCACCGCCCGCCCCTCACCCGATGGTCCTGCTGAGGGGGTGGTTCAGGAGAGCCAGTCGGCGTAATGGGTGGGGGCGATGCGGGCATCGTTCCGGGCGGTGATGGCGTCGCCGTGGACGACGGCGAACATGCCGGCGGTGTCGTCGGTGACGACAGACCGTCCGTCGCGCTTGGCGGTCACGGTGAGCCGGCCGAGTTCGTCGAGGGGGTAGACGTCGGGACCTGCGATGTTGACCACGCCGTTCAGAGGGCTGCCTGCGGCGATTTCGGCGACGAAGCTGGAGACATCCGCGGCAGCGATCGGCTGGATCGGTGTGCTTGGCAGCCGGACGGTGTCACCGTCGGTGGTCATGGACAGGGTTGCGTCCATGAACTCCATGAACTGCGTGGCGCGGACGATGGAGTATGGGATCGGCCCGGCCTTGAGGATGTCTTCCTGAAGCACTTTCGCCCGGTAGTAATCCAGGTCGGGGACGTGATCCACGCCAACGATCGAGAGGATGACGAAGTGCCCGACTCCGGCCTTCTCGCTCGCGGCAAGAAGGTTGTCCATCGAAGTCTGGAAGAAGGCGAGCGAGGCGTCGTCGAAGGTCGGGGAATTCGCCAGGTTGATGACGACGTCGGCGCCCGCCACTGCCGCCTCCAGCCCCTGACCAGTAATGATGTTCACACCTGTGGACAGGGAGTGCGGTACGGCTCGATGCCCGGCTGCGTTCAGCTTCTCCACGGCTCGCGACCCGATCAGCCCGGTTCCGCCGATGACTGCGAATTTCATGAATGTGCCTTCTTTCAATGATCGGTGCACTATTTGCACTTTATGGGGCGTTGACTGCTATGCAGGTGAGGCCGGCGTCGCCGGGCTCCCGGCTGCGGTGCGGTAGAACTCTGCTGCGGTGACAGTGGCGGGGACGGCGAGTTCGGCAGCGACCGCGGAGATCGCGGTGGCGCCGACGGCGAGATCTGCTTGGCCGTCGGTGACGAAATACGGAGCGATGAACGTCTCGTAGTGGGCTCGGACTTCGTCCGCGGTGTGTCGGCCGAGGAACGTCTGGATGTACCGCACCGTGGCGTCGGGTTCGTTGTGGATCATCTGGAGGGCGCGCCGGTGGGCACGTACCACGGCCTGGACCGCAGGGTCGTCCGGGCGGACGTAGGTGGGGTCGACGGCCACGCCTACGGTGGGGATCCGGAAGTGGTCGCCGACCCAGGCCAGCACCTGCCAGCCGTGCTCGGCGGCCATCGCCTCCGGCGCCATGGTACTGCCGACCAGGGCGGCGTCGATCCTGCCCTCGTGCAGCCGGCGCAGGTCCATGCCGTAGTCACCGGGCGGGCGGACGATCGTGTGGATGTCGCGGTCCGGGTCGAGGCCGAATTGGCGGAGCACGATCCGGGCGAAGCACCCGGGTGCGGTGTGGGGTGCGTGTACCGCCAGCCGACGGCCTGCCAGGTCGGCCAGGGAGGTCGGGCCGGGGCGCGCGAGGAACCAGAACAGCGGGCGGTGGGTGTTGACATGGAGCGCGACCCAGGGGATGCCATCGGCCAGCCGTGACAGCAGTGCCCGGCCGAGCCCGATGGTGGCGCCTCGACGCAGCCGCTCATCACCCCAGGAGCAGCCGTCGCGCAGCGCCACGTGGACACCCTCGTCGGCGTAGTAGCCCTGCTGGTCGGCGATGTAGGCGACCAGTTCCTCATGCAGTCCCCGCCCGACGTAGGCGAGATCGATCGTGTACATGAACGTTCTTCCTCGATCGTGTCACCGCCCTGCTCCCGCGTGTGCCGCAGGCCCGGCTGCCGCGGCCCGTGGTGCAGAGGTGACGGCGTACCACATGCGGTCCGGTCACCGGCCTGACCGGGGCGGTACGACCCCCTGTGCGAGGGCGGCGGCGGGCGTCAGTACATGGACATCCCGCCGTTGACCGCGGCCGTGGTGCCGGTCATGAAGGCGTTGTCCTCGCTGGTGTAGAAGGCGACCGCTTGGGCGACGTCGCCCGGGTGCGCCAGGCGACCCAGGGGGGTGGCGGCCACCTGCCGCCGCTTGAGCTCCTCGTCGACCACATCCGCCATGCGGGTGCCCTCCACCGGGCCGGGCTCGACGACGTTGACCGTGATGCCACACGGGCCCAGTTCCTGGGCGAGGTAGCGGGCGAACTGCGCCAGCGCGGCCTTGGCCGTGCCCAGCGCGATCATGCCCTCCCGGGGCCTGCTGCTGAGGCCGGTACCGAGATAGACGATGCGTCCCCAGCCCTGCTCGGTCATGGCGGGCAGAACGGCTTTGGTGACCGTGAACGCCGCACGCATCTCGTCGTCGAGCTTGCCACCCAGTTCTTCCCACGTCATGTCCTGGAACGGCTTGATCACATATGGGGTGAGCGCGTTGTGCACGAGCACGTCGATGCCACCCCATGCCGCCTGGACCTGCTCGGTCAGGCTCTCGACCGCCCTTGCCTCGCGCACGTCGGCCTGCGCTGCCATGGCCTGGCCGCCTGCGGCCCCGATGCCGACCACGACCTCCTCGGCCGCCGCGCCGCTGCGGAGGTAGTTGACCACCACGCGCATTCCTCGCGCGGCCAGCAGGCGCGCGGTGGCCGCACCGATTCCGCTGCTGGCCCCTGTCACCAACGCCACCCTGCCGGTTGCCACAGTCACGGGCCCACCTCCTGCTCGTCATCGCGGGCCGTCGGCATGACCGCCCGGAGCTGTTCTTGATGCCGGGCGTACCGAGCGGATCGCCCCGCAGAGCGCCGTGTCGACCGGTCGCCCGCAGCAACCCGGCCGGGGACCAGTCGACTTCGCGCCGCAACTACGAGACGCGCAGCCACTCCAACCCGCCGGGGGCGATCTCTCAGCAGCGCCGGCAGCAGTCCCCGCCGGAGCGCCCCGACGGACCAGCGGGTCCGCCCGACCGCCGTTCAGCGCACCCTCGCTCTGCCTTTCCGGTCCGCTCGGTGATGAAGTCCAGCAGCATGTCGTGCATGACCAGCAAGTCGTCGTCCACGTCATGCGTCGAGACCGGATCCATGGCGGCAAGCGTAGGCGCGCGACGCAGTCGTGGCCGATTGTCGGCCTCGGATCGCGAGACGTGTCGGTCAGGCGCGGCCCCCTCAGCCCCATGTGGCCGAGCGCGACCCGCGGCAAGCCGGTGCACCTGGCCGCGCTCGCCGACCGGCGCATCGACCGGCCCCGCCCAAGAGATGGAGCAAGGAACTGAAAGGGTGCCGGCATGCCCAGCAGGAAGGCGACGAACACGCCTGACCTCACCGGAGGGCATCTCCCAGGCAGTGCCTGATCTGTCCGCTCCACTGCGCTGAGAGCCCTCGTGGACACCACCGCCTCCTGCTTACTGTGTCCGGGTGAATGATGTGACGAGCGGGTGCACCGGACGCGTGATCGTGCTGGTCCTGCCCGAGGTGAACCTGCTGGACCTCGGTGGTCCGGTGCAGGTCTTCGATGCCGCTGCCCAGTTGGGGGGCGGCTACCGGCTGGAGTACGCCGCCGAGACCGGCGGGGTGCGCTCGGCGCAAGGCCTGCAGCTGACCGGTCTGTCGCACCTGGCAGCGACGCAGGCCGGGCCGGGCGATCTGGTATTGGTTCCCGGGCCGAGACTGACCGGATCCGGCCGACTGGTACCGGAGGCCGCGGTTCGCTGGGTACGGGAGGCGTATGACGCCGGGGCCCGGGTGGCGTCGGTGTGCAGCGGTGCCGCCGTACTCGGAGAGGCGGGACTGCTGGACGGCCGGGCATGCACGACGCACTGGTCGCTCACCACGGCGATGCGCGAGCGATACCCCTCGGCCCGGGTGCGCGAAGCCGCGCTGTACGTCCACGACGGACGGGTCAGCACCAGTGCGGGCATCTCAGCCGGAATCGACCTCTCGCTGTCTCTCGTCGAACAACACCACGGCCCGGAGCTGACCGCCGCGGTCGCCCGTGAACTGGTGCTGTATCTGAGACGGGACGGCGACACCACACAGATCAGCCCGTTCCTGCGCCACCGCGACCATGTGCAGCCCGCAGTGCACCGGGTGCAGGACTACCTGGCCCAGAATCTGGACGCCCCTCACACCCTGGACGAGCTCGCAGCCATCGCCCACCTGTCTCCGCGCGCCCTGACACGGGCCTTCACCAGGGCCACCGGCATCACCCCGCTCACCTACCAGCGGCAGCTGCGCCTGGAGCGGGCTCGCACCCTGCTGGTCGGCACCGGTCTGACGGTGGAGGCCGTCGCGGCCCGCTGTGGCTTCCGCGACGCACGACAGCTGCGACGCCTGATCACCGAAACCTACGGCGCCCCGCCGTCCCGGTTGCGGACACAGTTGCGGTTGGCCGGCTGACCGTCCCGCTCTTCGGGCGGTGGCCGTTCCTCGGCCTTGCCCGCCCTCCCTCTTCCGTTTCCCCTGCTTTGAGCCACGGGTGCACAGCACTGCCACCACGTGTCCGAATTATGGAGGTATGTCTTGTTCGAGGTAAGTTCCGCGATGAGTAAGGGCCGTAAGGCGGTCCGCCGTGCCGGCTGGGTCCTGACGGGCATGGTGCTGTCGGTGGCGTCGTTCTCCGGGATCGTCTTCGCCGGGGTGAGTGCGTCCATGGCGGACAGCTTCGCGCCCGCTCCTGCCGCATCCGGCACGCGGTCTTGGCCTGCCGCCCGGCCGGTGCCGAAGGACCGCATCACGGTGGCAGTGGTGGTCAGCAACGAGGGCTCCGTGGCAACCGACGTGCTGGCGCCGTATCAGGTGTTCGCCGAGTCGGACAAGTTCTTCGTCTACACCGTGGCAGCCGAGCGCCGTGTCTCCCCGTTGTCCGGCGGAGCGCACCTGCTTCCCGATCACACGCTGACGGAAGTGAAGCGGGGCACACTGCCGGAACCCGATGTGGTGGTCGTGCCCGCGGTGACCGACCCGGCCGATGCCAAGGAAGCCCGAACACGCCAGTGGATCACCGAACGCCATCACCATGGTGCGCGCGTCCTCGGTGTGTGCGCGGGCTCGGAACTCCTGGCCGCCTCCGGCCTGCTGGACGGCCACGACGCGACCTCGTTCTGGTCCAGCATCAGCTCCCTGAAGCGCCATTACCCGCAGGTGCACTGGAAGCGCGGTCAGCGGTACGTCGAGGACGGGCGGGTGACCACCACTGCAGGCATCACCTCCGGCACCGTCAGCGCCTTGCGGGTGGTGGAGGAATTGGCGGGCAAGGACGAGGCCGCCCGCATCGGGAAGAGCTTGTCATATCCGGGCTGGACCCTGGACGGGCCAACCGCGATCCCGGCCAGCCAACTCGCCATCGGCGACGTGCCGTACGCACTGAACGCCGCATTCCCCTGGCTGCGGCCCACCGTGGGCATCGGGCTGGTCGACGGTGTCGGCGAGATCGACGCGGCCGCGGCCTTCGAAGCCTATGCCGGGGTGTCCTTCACCGCGCGAACGGTGGTGCTCGGGGCACGCGACAGCATCACCACCCGTCACGGCCTGGTCCTGATCGCCGAAACAGCACGCGGTGGCTCCCTCGGGGTGGACCGCTTCGTGGTGCCCGGCGTCGCAGACACCTCGGCCGTGGACACGCCGCTGCGCACGTGGGCGCGCCGCAACGGACTGGCGGTGGAGCTGCCCAGTGGGGGACGGCGTGAGGGGGAGTTCGGTTTCGATCCGGTCCTGCGCGACCTCGCCGAACACAGCGACGTCCGTACGGCCCTGGTCACGGCGAAGTTCTCCGAATACCCCTCGTCCCATCTGGAACTGACCGGCGCGACCTGGCCCAGGCGTTCGACTCTGCTGGCCGCAGGAGCAGTCGTGATCAGCGTTGGAGTGGGATTCGTCCCCACGGTGATCCGGCAGGCGGTGCGGCGCCGGCGCACGGCGTAGCCGGCACTTCGATCCCCGGACACCCGTGGAACGCGGCCGGTCACCGAGGACGACCACCACGCGGCCCAACGATCGCTCGGCGTACGCCGCAGACGGCCACGGCGGGCTCTGCGAGAGCCGGTGGTGTGGTCACGTTCAGCGCCCCGGTCGGCATGTGCGCGGTGTCCCGGGTATGCGCCCACCCGGGACACCGGATGCGGTCCACCGCGGTTGCCGAGCCCGGCCCGGATCGAGGGGCAGCGCTGCCCCGGTCGGGCGAACGGCGCCGTTCCACCGTCAACGCAGGTACAAGGGACGGCCGTTCCGCGCAACAACCCGCAACCTGCTCGACAGGAGAGACCGTCATGGGGCCCCGGTCCGTCGGGCAGGTCTTCGGCAGCTTCCGTGGATGCGAACGCCCGACGAACCACCGGGCTCCGACACGAATTGTGCGACTCTCGATTGTCGGTCACCAGCTGCCGTGGCCGCCGTCCCCGTGCCCGCCGCCGTGATGACCGCTGCCGGCTCCTCCCCCGGACCAACCACCCGGGTCCAGGTCGTGGGCGAGGCCGTGGCCACCGGTGGTGAAGTCGGCGTAGAGGTCGCTCAGCTCGCCGAGGAGTCGGCGGGTGAGAGCATCGGCGCCGGTGGTCAGTGCTGCTGCGAGTTCCTCGTCGGCACCTGCGGCCGTTCCGGCGGTGGTGGGCGTGAGGTGGTCGGGTGCGGCAAGGGCTGCCAAACGGCGGCGATCGGTGATGCCCTGCAGGCCTGGGTAGGCGGCAGGGGCGAGGCCCGCAGCCTGGACGAGCACGGCGAGGGATACGTCGCGGGTGGCCTTCGACATGGTGGAGCCGTGGCGGACCACGCTGTCGAGACGGGCCAGCAGCGCCCGGCGGCGCGGCAGGTCGACGGAGAGAATGTCGTGGCGGGTACGGCCGCCGGGTTCACGCCACCGGCGGACCCGGACCGCCTTCTGGTCCTCGAGCCGGGAGAGGTACTCGATGGTGAGGGAGCGCGGTGTCTGGCGCAGCCAGTCCTTGAGGGTCGGTGGTGGAGCAGCCGCGCCCAGACTGCGCAGAACATTGTTGAGACGACGGTCCTCAACGCGCCGGGAGTCCGTCACCTCGATCCGCCGGGGGCCGACCGTGATCCGTCCGGCCAGGCCCAGATCCGCCAACTCCGATGCCCGCAGGGCGAACCGGAGCCGGTCATCGGCCCGTATCCGTATACGTCGCCTGCCCGGGACTGTCGCGAGCAGGAGCAGTTCGTCCCCCATGGTCATACATGCAGGTTAGGCGCGGCCGTCGAAGGAGGGGAGTCCTCCGCAGACCACCCTCGCGTCGGCTTCCGCGACTCGCCGCACCGGGCGCTGTCGAAGGCGAAGTACGGTAATACCTCGCTGTCGCCGCATCCGTGAGTCGCTGCTCGTGTCTGCGGTACGGACGCAACACTGCTCCGATGCTCTGGTCCGGGCAGCAGTTGCTGTGATCCGGCTGCAGGCGTCTACCACCGTGGCATTGGTTCTGCGGCGGGATCGCAGAACGTGTTGGGGGCTTGCCCGGCGCGGTGACCGAATGCGTTCGCCGACCGTGATGTCTGACTCCGCCCCCCATCCTCGGCCTTGACCTTGACCTTGACCTTGACGCCAGGGTCAAGGCTTAACGTCCCGACCATGGAAGAGACGAACACCCTTCACGGCCGGGCAGTGATCATCACCGGTGGAGGCACGGGAATCGGCCGAGCGACAGCCCAGCAGTTCGCCACCGCAGGCGCCGAGGTTCTCATCGTCGGCCGGACCGCCGAACGTCTGGCGGAGACCGCCATGGAACATCCGCACATTCGGACGTTTGAAGCCGACGTCGCCGCGCCGGACGCCCCGACCGGCATCGTTGCCGCTGCCCTGGAGGCGTTCGGCCGCATTGATGCCCTGGTCAACAACGCCGCGATCACACGTCCGGCTCCGCTCGGCGCGATCGATCGGAAGGTCGCCGAGGAACAACTCGCCACGAACCTTCTCGCCCCGGTGTTCCTGACCCAGCAGGCGCTGCCGCACCTGGAGGACGGTGGCACCGTCGTCAACGTCACGTCCAACCCGCCGCACTATGGCTGGCCGAACAACTCGCTCTACGGATCCACGAAGGTGGCTCTGGACTTCTTGACCCACACATGGGCTGTCGAGCTTGCGCAGCGCGGCATTCGCGTCGTGTCGGTGGCCCCGGGGATAACGGCGACGCCGGTGTTGAGCCATGCAGGCTTCACGGACGAGCAGATCACGGCCGCAGGAAAGGAGCTTCGGGCCCGGATCCCGCTCGGGCGTATCGCCCAGCCGAAGGAGATCGCCTGGTGGATCGTGAACGCGGTGCGCCCTGAAGCCGGCTACCTCACCGGTACGGTCGTTCGTGTCGACGGCGGGCTGAGCGCGGGTGGGTGAAGACAGGGCGATGCTGATCGGAGAACTGGCGAACGAGGCCGGCACCACCATTCGGGCACTGCGGTACTACGAACTGCAGGGCCTGCTCCACCCCCGGCGAGCGCCGAACGGCTACCGGGAGTATGACGAGTCGACGATCGCTCTGGTGGGCAACATCAGGCTGCTGCTCTCACTCGGCCTCACCGCCAATGACGCCCGTGACTTCCTCCCCTGCCTCGATCGAGACATCACCGACACTCCCGTCTGTCCCGCCAGCGCGCGAGTCGTCGCCCGCAAGCTCACCGATGTGGAGGAGAAGATCGCCGCGCTGAATGTCGTCCGCGAACGTCTCATCGGCGTACTGGCCCGATCCGGCGGCTGAGGGCTGTCCCGTAATCCCTGGTGGATCAGTGAGTGGCGCCCGGTGGCGTAGATCGCAGGGCGGAGGGCGGAGTCGGATGGGTCTCCCTCCGCGAACGAAGCCGAGGCCTCGCGGAAGGAGTCCTGGCGAGCGACGACAGCCCTGGCGGGCGCGAGTACCGCCCTTGGCCGCCTTCGAGCGGATCACGCGACCGGACGCAGAGCCGAGTAGCCGTACGCATTCACCCACCCTGCCCGGCAGGCAGTGTCGTAGGCATGAACCTGCCCATCGCCCCGCCGGGCGCGTGTGGGTGCACGTGCGCGCCACGATGTTCCAAGGCGCGTACGTCGATACCGACGTCATCGCCCCCGACGGCCGTAGGGAGCACCCACACCCCGACCCACCGGGGGCCGGCGGTACTGCGAACAACTGCCCGGGGCCCACGCCTGGAAGACAGAACAGGCTCACGAACGCGGCGCTATACGCCGCTCGGTCCCTTGGCCGCAGCCCGCGCCACGGCCGGCGCGATCGCGCGCTCGACCGCGGAGCGGCCCACTCCGGGGCTTCCCGTCCGCTCCACCATCGTGCGGACCATCGCGTGGTAGAAGAAGCTGGGCGAGGCCGCCGACCACAGATCGATCCGCTCCGGGTCGAGCAGGAAGTCGAGCACCGCCTCCGGCTCGGCCGGCACGAACGCGTACTCGCTGTGCTCCCACTTGTCCTCCACACCATGGCTCCATCGGTCCCGCAGGTCGTCCTCACCCAGATCCGCCAGCACCGCCCGGAAACAACCGGCCCACTGGTGCCGCCGGGTGTCCAACCCGAAGGACAGCAGCTCCATACCGGAGATGTCCTCCTCCTGTACGGCCAGTTCCTCACGCAACGCCCGGCGGGCCGCGCCGAACAGGTCCGGGACCCCGTCTTTGAGATCATGCTTTCCGGACAGTCCCTCATTGGCGGAGGAGTTCCACCGGTCGGCATTGCCGCCCACGGTCGCGCTGCGCCGGGAGAACAACATCTTGTTGTCCTTCCCCATGATCACGATGACGTTCACCCCGAAACTGCTGGACAGGAAGCCGTTCACCGTGACCGGGTCGGCCCCGTCGAGGTAGTGCTCGCGCAGAGTCAGCCCGGCCCCCTCGCCCTCCTCCAGGCTGCGGTCCAACTGCTGCGAGGCGAGGAAAGTGAAATAGTCCGTGGGAGAGAAGCGCAACTCGACGATCGGGTCCTCGTACTCGTCGCTGCGGGTGACCGCGATGGTCTCCAGTGCGAAACGGGGGTGGTTCCAGCGCCGAGCGGCACCGGAGACTGCCTGTGTGCGCTGCTCGTCCTCGATCTCCTGACGCCAGCGCAGCACCTCCTCCGGCACATGCACGAAGGTGTCCGGATCGAAGTAGACGCGGACGTTGTCCTCCTGGATGGGCCGCGTCCCATCGCCCTCGTAGACGTGGTACGGCGTCCTGAGCGGGCCGATACGGAACAGGTCGCGGTCGGACACGAGAACCCTCACTCCCTGGGTGACAAAGGGGAGTTGACAGTTGCACACCGCCCCTGCCTCGGGCAACATCAGGAATCTTCAGGGGGGAGCCGTCAGTGGGGCGCATACCGGATCGCGGTGCGGCGTACGTCGTGTGCGTGGACGTGTATGACCATCCCGAACAAATCCAGGGCTCCCCCGCCCTGCCCGAACTCGGCGGCGTCGTCGACCGGTTCTGGCAGCTGGCCGACACCCTGGGCTTCACACCCGGCGGTCCCGTCATCACCGGCGGCAAGGCCGACATCGAGAAGGGCCTGGCCGCGATCCGCACCGGGACCGCCGACCGCAAACTCATCTACTGGATCGGCCACGGCCACCAGAGCGGCCGCACCCTGCTGCTCTGCCGGGACTGGGGCAACCCCGACGGTACCAGCGGCGCTCTGACCGGCGACGATCTCGGCTGGCACGTCGTCGCGATGAAGGGCGACATCCTCGTAATCGTCGACACATGCTTCGCCCAGGACATTGCACAGCGGGCGGACGACGCCGTGCGGCATGCCGAACGCACCCTGGGCACCCCACCGGTGCCCGGTGGCGCGCCCGCGTCGACCCGCAGCATCGGCTGCGTGGGCACGGCGGCCGGCGCCGCGCTGCCCGGTACCTCCGCGCGGGCGAGTCGGGCCCAGGTCGGCGTCTGGCTGGATGGCTGGGCCGAGGTGTGCGGGAATCCGGACCACGCCTTCCGCCGGGGCCGGCCCCTGTGGAGTCCGTACTCGGACGCCGTGGACGCACCCGCCGTCGTGGAAGCCGTCTCCGAACACCTCACCGCCACCGGCAAGATGCAGACAGCCCGGCTCTACGGGGGAGAACGCCTCGCGAAGTTCTTCACCAACCCCCATTTCGTCGCCGACGCCCCGCCCCGGTCGGCGGCCAGCGCGGCGCCGACGCCCCACAGGCGACTCGGTGGGCTGAGACTCGAGGCCGACGACGAACGGTTCATCGGCCGCCGCGATCCGCTCGACCGGGTGGCCCGCTGGCTCGGATCCGCCCACCACAGCGGAGTCATGGTCGTCAAAGGTGGCCCCGGCAGCGGAAAATCGGCATTCCTCGGCCAAGTGGCGCTCATGACCCTTGAGGACTCCCCCCGGCACGACCACCTACCCGCCCGGCTACGGACCGACCTGGTCGGCGCGATCGACGCCCTCATCGGCTGCCGGGGCCGCAGCAGCCTGAGCTGCGCCCGCGAGATCGGCACACAGCTCGGCCTGGACACCACCGGATGGACCGACACCCGCCAGGCCGTCGGAACGCTGGTGACCGAATGCGCGCAACGCCCCCGGACCGGCCTGATCGTCGACGGCCTCGACGAAGCGGACGACACCGATCTGGACTCGATCATCGCGGATGTCCTCACTCCGCTCCTCGAACACAGCAGGATCAAAATCCTCATCGGGACCCGCGAGGACACCCGCAGCAGCCAACACCCCGTCATCCACGACGCAGCCGGCCTGCTCCAGCTCGACCAGGACCCGGACCGTGACAGGGACGTGGCCGCCTACGTGAACCGGCGGCTGACCGAGCCCTCCTCCCCCTACGCCGGCGACACCGTCCCGCTGGACCTGCTGCGGGCCGTCACCGAGGCCGTCGTCGACCGCAGCCAGGGCGTGTTCCTCGCCGCCCGCTTCTACTGCAGCGCCCTCACCCGCCTCGATGCCCCATATCCGCCCGAGCACCCCGCCTTCCGGGCCCTCCTGGTCTCCGGTCTCGGCGAGGTCTTCGCCATGGAACTGCGCTACATGGGCGCGGCCCTCGGCGAATCGGGCGACAATTCCGACACCCTGCCCGGCCGGCCCGACGGGCTGCTGCTTCCGCTCGCTCTCGCCCAGGGCGCGGGCCTGCCCGACGAGGACGGCATCTGGCTGGACACCGCCAACGCCCTCGCCGAGCGCTGCGGAACCGGCCACCACTACACCCGCGACGACATCCCCCGCATCCTGCGGGTCGCCGGTGCGCACATCGATGTCGACGGCGACGACGGCCAGCAGGTGTACCGGCTCTACCACAAGGCCCTGATCCAGCACCTCATCGACGGCGTCCGCGCCACCGCGACTCCGGCCGACCTGCACTCCACCATGACCGACGTCCTGCTGCGGGTGCATGAGACGCTTTACCACGAGCGGCCCGACACCAACAGCTACATCGCCCGCAACGCTGCCTCTCACGCGGCGGCCGCGGGGCGGCTCGACGAACTCGTCGAGAACGCCGACTTCATGATCCGTGCCGACCCCGCCCGGCTCATCCCCCTGCTCGATCAGCCCACGTTCCCGCCCACTCCGTACACCACCCTCTACCGCCGCGTCGCGGAGGAACTGCTCGGCAGGACCCCGTTCCAGCGGGCCGCGCTGCTGCGTGCCGCCGCCGTGCGCCACGACCCGCGACTGCTGCCCTGGGCCTCACGCTCCATGGTCCTGCCGTGGCAGGACCTGTGGACCACCGCCGACCCCGAGACCTCGTACAGGGAACTGCGCACCCCCTACGGCGACGTCCGCGCCCTCGCCCGTACACCGGCGCCCGGGGACACCGTCCTCGGGTCCGGCGACCAGGTATGGCAATGGCCCTTGGCGAGCGGGCGCCCCGAACTGCTGCGCCGGTTCACCCCGGTCGCTGCCGGACACCGTGTCAACCGCTTGCACGCCCTGGCTGTTCCGGCCAGGGCGGACAGCGCGATCGCCGCCGTCGCGGCCGACACCGAGCGGGTACTGATCTGGCCCGCGGACCCCGCCGAGGCGGTCCGCCCACTCGGGTGGGGAGCACGGGTCGGCGGAGTCGCGGTGGGAGCGGACCAGGACCGGGAGATCGTCGTGGCCGCCGTCGGCACCCAGATCGGAATCTGGGAGTGGGCGGAGAACAAGCCCCGGCACCTCGGCTTCCTGACCTGGCCACAACAGCACACCACTCGGCGCGACACGGCGCTCGCCGTGGCGGTCGCCGAGCTCGGCGCCGAGGCCGACCCGGAACTGATGGTGATCGCGGGCGGTGACGGCGGCTGCGTGATGTGGGATGTACGGACGCACCGGAATCTGCTGGCCTTCGGCGCGGACGGCGGCCGGTGCGAAGCCCTTGCTGTGGCGCCGGACGCGGCGGGGCGCGTGGCGGGCGTTCTGGTCGCCGGGCTGTGCACCGGACCGCCCGACCTGCGGGTGTGGCGGATCACGGCGGCCGATGGGGACTTCACGGCACGTCAGGTGTTCACCGCCGCGCTGCGGCATCGCTCGGGGCTCGCCGTTGCGCTCGGCCGGGGCGGCGGGCAGACGCTGGTAGCGGCCCTGGACGGCGGAGCCGCCCGGGTCTGGAGCCTGGCCGACGCCCGTGAACTCCCGCCGCTGACCGGCCATCGGACCCGACCGACCTCGCTCGTGTTCCGCTCCGACGACAGCGGTCAGGTCGCCGTGGCCGACGGCGTCCGTGTCAGGGTCTGGGATCCGCCCGCGCAGACGGCAGTACAGCACCCTCGGACCGGGCTGCCGGTCCCCGGCCGACGGCACGTGGGCGCTGTGGCGGCCCGGCCCGACGGCTCCGGGGCGGTCGTCCTCGCCTCCGGGACGGCAACCCGCGTCTGGGACCTCGACGGCGGGCATCTGCACGACGAGCCGGCTCTCGGCCGCGTCGCCGGCGTCGCCCTGCACGCGGAGCCCGCCGCCGGCCTCTGGCTCGCCGTCAGCGGCCGGGACGACACCCTTGGGCCCTGCGTCCGGGTCCGGGAGCTGGATTCCGTCCGGAACGCGAGCAACCGGTCGGGCCGCACGTACGCCCTGTCCGTTCCGGATCGCGAACGCGATACGAGTCTCGGCTCCGTCGCCCTGCACCGGGACAGCGCGGCTCTGTCGGTGTTCGCCGCCGACGACCGGCGTATCCGCCGATGGGACGTCCTGGAGCGGCAATCCCTGCCCGACCACTACGTCACCACGGGCCTGGTGGAACACCTCGTCGTCGTCACGGCCCCGGGAGCCCTCCCCCACCTGGCCGCCACGGCGGGCGACTCGCTCTGGATCTGGCCGGAGCTGCGGCCCGGACTGCCCGGTCGGCGTTTCCGGTTCGCCGGTGGGGCCGCCCACGCCCTCGCAGGTAGCTACGACGCCGACAAGCGGCCCTGGTTCGCGGTGGCCACCTCGACGGGGGTCTTCCTGTTCACGCCGGACATCCAGAGCGCCCACCCCGCGCTGCCCGACGCACCTTCGAACGTCCACTCCCTCGCCTTCGAGACGACAGCCTCGGGCCGGACCGTCCTGGTGGCCGCCTCCCGCACCCGCGAGATCCATACCTGGTCCACCGACAGCCCCGGCAAGCCCGGACGCCGCATCACGGACCGCGGCTACGCGGTACACGGAGTCTTTGCCGCGCCCGCGCGCTCCGGGCTCCACGTCGCCGCCGTCGGCCTCGACCGCATGGATCTCCTCCGCCTCACCGACCCCGACTGATCCTCGGTCGGCGTCGGCCCGTCTCACTGGAAGGAACGCACGTCTATGGCGCACGACCTGGTGATCTTCGTACCGGGAATCCTCGGCAGCATCCTGCGGGCCCCGGACGGGCACACGGGAGGGAACGGGGGCGAGGACGTCTGGAGGCTCACCTTCGGCGTGGCGGGCAGCGTGCTGCTCGGCACCGAACGGTACTTCGACCGGATCGCCCTGCCGGACGGGCTCGGCAGCGCCGAACCCGACGGCGAGCACGCCCTGCGGCCTGCCGGGCTGCTGGTGGAACCGCGCGCCTGGCCCGGACTCATGCCGCACGTCGCATACAAGCGTCTGGCCCGCTACTTCGCCGCCCAGCACGACCAGCGCATCGTCGTCTTCCCCTATGACTGGCGGCTGTCCAACCGGGTCTCCGCACAACGCCTGGCGGAGTTCACCGAGCGCGAGCTGGGCCGATGGCGCGAGGAGCGCAGGGCCGCGGGCGCCGTCGAGGAGCCCAAGGCGGTGTTCGTCTGCCACTCCATGGGCGGCCTGGTGGCCCGGTACTACCTGGAGGTCCTCGGCGGCCGGGAGATCGCCCGCTCGATGGTGACGATCGGCACCCCGTACGCCGGTGCGGTCAAGGCGGTCCAGGCGCTGACCGGCACCCTGCCGCGCCGCAAAGTGCTGAACCTGCCCGGGCGGCTGCGCGAGGGACTCCTGCGCGCCGCCCGCAGCATGCCGTCCGTCCACGAACTCCTGCCCACCTACCAGTGCGTGACCGACCACCCCGACGGCACCCGCCTGGACACCGTCGACGTCCCCGGCCTGGACACCGAGATGGTCCGCCGTGCCTTCGCCTTCCGGAACACGCTCGACGAGCACGTCCGCAAGAACGCCGCCGCCGACCGCGCCGCCGGCACCGGGCCGGCCTACCGGGTGTTCGCGGCCGGCGGCCGCGGGATGCCGACCGACGTCTCGCTGAGCCTGTCCGGCGGTGAGACCCGCTATCGCGACCGGTTCGAGGGCGACGACCGCTGGCAGGGGGACGGGACCGTGTGGTGCCTGTCGGCCGCTCCGCCCGAGTGGCCCGACACGGCGCACATGGACTGGTACCCCCGCGGCCACACGGCCCTGGCCAACGACGAACTCCTGCACGGCCAGTTGCGCGACCGGTTCGACGCTCTCGACGTGCGCCCGTACCAGTCCTCCGGAGTCTCCTTCGGCATCGAGGTGCCCGAGGTGGTTCGGGCCGGTGAACCCTTCGCCATCGAGGCGGTCTCCGAGCACGACGGGCTGCTGCTGGAAGCGGCTCTGATCGCCCCCGACGGAACTCCCACCGACGAAGCCTGGCGTCTGCTGCCCACGGCGGAGGGCGTCTTCCGCGCCACCGCCGTCGTACCCCCCGGCCTGTGGACCCTGGAGATCAGCGCGCCGAGGGTGCCTGCCGCACCCGTGCAGGAGGAGACGCTGCTGGCGCTGGATTAGGTCCGGGGGCGTCACCACGCCCGGTAGCGGAGTGTTCCGGGACCTTTGCGCGAGGAAGGAGCCGGGCTCGGCCGTCGAAGACGACGACCGGCGCGCGGGCGGCAGGACCAACTGCTGCCCGCGTCGGTGGCACGGATCTCGCGAACGACACCTGGCTGGTTTCGTGTCCGCCCTGTTCCCCCCAAGCGGAGTGGGGCGTTGACTGGTTCAAGAACGCGGGTTCTGACCGGGAGGAAGGGACATGTGATGCCCCCTGCGCAGCCGAAGGACACGCCACCGCTTGTGGTCGGCGGCCCCCCGGATGGGGCCCGCTCCGCCGGCGGGAGCATGACCCCGTTCGACGACACCTACGACCGGCCGGACCCTCGCGCGTACTTCCGTGCGCTGGGGCCTTGGGAGTACCAGACCCCTCACCATGCCCAGGGCGTGTTCCGGCACATGCTCGACACATGCGAATCCTCGAAGGACGCGGCGGGCCCGGCCACCGTGCTGGACATCTGCTGCTCGTACGGCTTCAACGCCGCCCTGCTCAACCATCACCTCACCTGGAACGACCTGTACGCCCACTACACGTCCCCGCATGCCACCACGATGACCACCGCCGAGTTGATCGAGTGGGACAAGGCGTTCTACGCGGCTCATCGGCGCTCGGACGCGGTTCGCGTCGTCGGGCTCGATGCCGCACCCCGTGCCGTCTCCTACGCTCGTGCCGTCGGCGTTCTGGACGACGGGTTTGCCGAGAACCTGGAGGTCGCACCGGCCGGCCCTGCCCTGCGTCAGGCCGTTCGGCGCACCTGTCTGATCACCATCACGGGCGGAGCCAGCTTTCTGTCGCAACGCACCTTCCGGCCTCTCCTGGAGAGCGTCCAGGGGCCCGTGCGGGTCGCTGCGTTCGTACTGCGTACCGGCTCCTACCAGCCCATTGCCGACTGTCTGAAGGCGTACGGCCTCATCACGGAGAAGGCCTCCGGGCGCACCTTCCCGCAGCGCCGCTTCACCAGCCCGCAGGAGCAGCAGTACGCGGTCACCGCGGTCCTCGCGGCCGGCGAGGATCCGCGCGGCAAGGAGAGCGACGGTTACTTCCACACCACGCTGTACGTGTCACACCCCGCGACGGACCCGGCGCAATCCCCGTCGGGCGCCCCGCTCGCCGAGGGTCCGAACGAAAGTCGCTAGACCGTGACCCGTGCGACGGGCCGGTCGGGCTTGAGACGCCCGACGCTCTCGCCGCCGACCTGTCCGATCCTCCTCACGGGTTGTTTCGCTCCGGCGCCAGGCGCCGGGTGAGGTCGGCCGTGGTGACGATGGCGTGCGCGAAGGTGGGGCCGTTGAGCTCGTGTGCTGCGTGCATCATCTCGGTGCTGAAAGCGGCTGTGGCGTCGCGTACGAGGGTGACGTGGTAGCCGAGCTCCATCGCGTATCGGGCCGTGGACTCGATGCAGGTGTTGGCGAGCAGGCCGATGAGTACGACATGGGTGATGCCGTGCTGTCTGAGCTGAAGGTCCAGGTCGGTGTTGGCGAAGCCGCTCTGGGCCCAGTGTTCGTGGACGACGATGTCGTCGTCGGTGGGCTGGAGATCGGGGTGGAACTCGCCGCCCCGGGTGCCCAGGGCAAAGGTGTGACGCTGCTGGATGGCGCGCTGGGTGGGATTGGGGTGGGCCCAGGTGACGTAGTCGTCTTCGCGCCAGCGGCGATGGGGTACGAAGAACACCCTGACGCCCGCGGCGCGCGCGGTGGCGGTGACGCTTCGCAGGTTGTCCAGCAGGCCGACCTCGATGGCTACCTTCCTCACGGCAGGCCAGACCTTGCCGCCTTCCGACAGGAAGTCGTTGTAGGGGTCGACCAGCAGGATCGCCGTTCGAACTGAGTCGTAGTGGTGGTTCATGCCGGCGCTCTCCTGACCTTGCGGTGGCTCGGTGGGGTGTCGTGCGAGATCGACGGGTTCGCCGCCCGTTAACGACACCCCGGGCACTGCGGTCACGCCCGCCCGGGACGACACCCGTACCGGCTCCGCCTCGACGGCGCCGCGTCATCCGGCGGTGAGCGTGCGCCAGTCGCGCGAACCCATGTCAGCGGGTGTGCCGTCGAGGATCCTGGCGGTGCGTGTCGAGGGTTCGAGAGTGACGGTCGCAAGGCTTGCCCAGCGTTGACCGAGCGGTTTGTCCAGGTCGGGCAGGCAGGTCACCGGTGGCTCACCGTCGCGCGTCACGAGGCAGCCCGCGAGGTCGTCGGGCGTGGCCGGCGGCTCCGTGCGCGCGAGGCGTGCGCGGACGAAGTCGTACCGTTCTCCCGAATCGGGCTGGTGGAGCCACGTCTTCTCGTCCGCGGCGGGGCCCGGCATCAGGAAGTGGTTGGTGCGCACCAGCATGCCCTGTTCGGGCTGCATGGAGAACACACCGACCGGACTCAGGTCGAGAAGGACGGCGTCCGTCTCGTCGAAGAGCGCGAACGAACCGGACGATGCCAGCGGCGCGCTGCGGACGATCTCCACGGCCTCGGCGACACTGCCTGCTTCTTCGAGGACGATCGCCGCGAGCACGTGCACCGGGATGCCGCCGATGCTGTCGCGGACATGTCCGAGGATGTTGAAGTGCAGGGCCAGGCCGGCGCTGTTGACGCCGATCTTGCCGAGGATGCCGTCCTCGGTGAGACCGACGAAGTCGTGGCGGCCGCCCCGCACCTCCAGCGTGTGCCACAGGGCGCTGAGTTCGATGTGCCAGTCCCAGGTCTGGACGCCGAAGGTGCGTGGCGCCGAACGGCCGTCGCAGGCGGCGCGGCGCACGATCGTGGTGCATTCGCCGGGCGGCACGGCGGCGCTGCGCGCCAGGATCTCGGTGCGCGCGTTGAGGGCCCCGATACGCCACGGCTCGGCGCCGGACCCGTGGGCGATGCCTTCGATCTCGGCACGCGCTCCCGGACGGAACCGCCCGATCGCGTCGAGACCGCGCTCCGCGTCCTCGCGTACCCGGGCGGGGGTGATGGGGCCGAGGGCGAAGAGCCGGTCGTACGCGTCGATCGCGGCGGGAACGGCGTCGCGCAGTTGCTCACCGCGGGCGACGCCGCGGTCGTACGGGTCGGCGGCGGCGGCGGCCTTGACATGGTGGCGGTGGTGGGGGCGGGGGATTGACCTCGCGGTCACGAGCGTCCTTTCGCGGTGTTCGTGTGGAGCTGTACCGCACCGCCGACGACCGTCGCGAGGACGGCATTGCCGGGCTGTGCTTCAGGGGCGAGGTCGAGCGGATTGGCCGCGAACACGGTGAGGTCGGCGAGGCAGCCGGGCGCGATCCGTCCGAGTTCGGCGGAGGCTCCGGCGGCGTACGCCGCCGCGGCGGTCATGCCGGTGCAGGCCTCGCGTGCGGAGATCGCCTGGCCGGGCTGAACGGGTGCCGCGTCGGGCTCCTCGACCGGGCGGCGCAACTGGCAGTCGGCCAGGCCGATGCGCGGATCGCCGGGGCCGATGGGCCAGTCGGAGCCGAGGGCCACGACGGCGCCGTGGTCCAGGAGGTCGCGGGTGCGCCAGCCGTGGGCGACGCGGTCGGGCCCGATGCGTCGCGACCAGTTGTCGGTGCCGTCGGCGCGCGTGTGCCGGGTCGCGTGCACGGGTTGGAGGCTTGCGACGACGTCGAGTTCCGCGAACCTGCGCAGCAGGTCGTCGGGGATGGACTCGATGTGCTCGATGCGGTGCGGGGCACGGGTACCCGGACCGACTTCCTCGATGACGTCGAGGGCGAACCGGACGGCCCGGTCGCCGATCGCGTGGGTCGCGGTCGGGATGCCGCGTTCGGTGAAGAACCGCATCGCGGCGCGGTACGCGTCGGTGTCGCGCCACAGGGGCTCTCGGTTCTCGCCGTGGATGTCCGGGTGGTCGAACCATGCTGTGCCGTTGTCCGCCGTCCCGTCGAGCATGAACTTCGCGCCTTCGACGTGCCAGCGCCGCCCCCTGCGGCCCTGGAGGTCGGCGATGTGCTGCCAGACGTCCGGCGGCGAATCGGCCGGCACCAGCGGAGAGCAGCGGATGCGCAGCGGCAGGTCCCTCTGTTCCTCGATGTGCCGGTACACCGCTTCGGAGGGGTCGGAGAAGTCGAGCGCGTGCAGGCCGGTGAGGCCGCTGCGCGCGAGGCGTTCCAACTGGTGGCGCACGTAGTCGGCGGCGGTGTCCACCGGCACTTCGGGATAGTGGTCGAATACCAGGTCCATGGCCTGCAGTTCGACCACGAGTCCGGTCGGGCTGCCGTCCGGGCCGACCTCGATCGACGAGGCGTCGGTGAACGTCTCGCGGCCGGTGAGACCGGCGAGCTCCACGACGCGGGGGCTCACGACGAGAGCGTGCGCGTCGCTCGTCATCAGGGAGATCGGCCGCCCGGGGAAGTGCTCCGCGAGCACGATGCCGGTCGGGTCGCCGTCGAACACGTTCACATCGAGGTCGTATCCGGTGATCCACTCGTCCGTCGCCCACATATCCGCGGCTGCGGCCAGCCGGGCGAACACCTGACCGAGAGTGGTGGATCCGGACAGGTCCACGCCGCTGCCGGTCGAGATCGACCCCCATACGGGGTGGGCGTGGACGTCGGTGAGGCCGGGCAGGATCACGGCGCCCGGGAAGTCGTGGACGGCCGTGCCGGGACCACGCAGCGGTTCGAGGTCCGACGCGGTGCCGACGGCGATGATCCGGCCGTCGGCGATCGCGACCGCGTCCGCGGAGGGACCGATGGTGTCCGCGGCCAGATGTTCGACATGGTGGGCGAGTGCGATGGCGTCGGCGTGCACTGGGGTTCCTTCTGGTTCTGCTGCGTTCGGTGTGCGGGTTCGACGGGCACGGGGCGGCTCGTCGGCGGGGCGCCTCGCAGCGCGACGCCCGGCCCGTGGAATCGGTCGAAGGGTGCGCGTCAGATGCGCGGGATGCTTCGAAGGGCGCGGGTCATCGCCCAGTAGACCGCCGCGGCGACGATCATGCCGGACGGGATCGCCAGGTCGATGTCGCCCAGCGCGTCGGCGATCGGGCCGGTCCAGAAGCTGGTGTTCACCCACATCACGGACGTGAGGCCACCGACGACGAGCGCGAGGACTCCGGCCCAGTGGACGCCGCGGTGGTACCAGAACGGGCCGCCCCGCTGCTGGCCGAGCAGATCGCTTCCGTTGTAGCGGTTGCGCCGAAGGACCAGGTCGGCCACCGCCACCGCCATGGCCGGGCCGGTCACGACAACCGCGAGTTGGAGCATGGTGTTGACGCTGGTCAGGAAGTCGAAGACGAGGATCGCGTACAGCGTCGTGGCTGTGCCGAGGACACCGGTGATCAGGACCGCCGGGATGCGCGCGAGGCGGGCGCCGACCGACTGGATGGACAGACTGGCGCTGTAGGGCCGTCATGCCGTTGTTCGTCATGGTGTTGACGACGACCGCGACGACGAAGACGGGGATGAACCAGCCCGGCAGGACACTCTCCAGTGCGGCCTCCGGGTCGTTCATGTCGAGACTGGTCGCCGCGAGCGCGCCGACGACGGTGAAGACGGTGCTCGGCAGGTACGCGCCGAACGCGGTCCATCCGGCGACGGCGACCGGGCTGCTGTCGCGAGGCAGGTATCGGGCGAGATCCGGGCTGTTGCCGTACGAGAGCGGCGTGGAGGCGATGATCGCGAGACCCGTACCGAGTGCCGCGGCAAGTGCGGTCCCCTTGAGCGGCTCGGCGGGAGTGTAGGACCAGTCGGCCGCGGCGAGCACGTACCCCGTGACAACGACGAACACCATCGTCAGGAGGACGCTGAGTGCGGTGTAGAGACGAACGATCGTCGCGTATCCGAAGATCGCGATGAGCAGCGTTCCCCCCGGCGATCACACAGATGACGACCGCGTCGGTGACCGAGTCGTCCGGCAGGCCGAACCGGCCGGCCAGACCGATGCCGGCGACCGAGGCGGCCGACCAGTTCAGGGCGAGGTAGGCGGCGGCTATCAGCCAACCGGTCAGGACGAGCACGACTTTGTTGCCCACGACCCCGTACATCGCGCGAGAGATGACCGACCCGCTCGTGCCTGCGACCGGACCGCTCGCCGCGACGATGCCCGTACAGATCCAGAGCAGATTCCTGACGAGGATCACGCCGAGCGCCTGCGGGAGTGTGAGCCGCATGAGGATCAGCGTGGCGCCGACGGCGAAGCTCAGGTAACTCACGTTCGGCGCCGCCCAGACCGCGAACAGCTGGTGCGGCCGCCCGCCGCGCTCGTCCTCCGGGACCAGACCGATGCCCCGGGTTTCCAACTGCCCCGCCCGCTCGGCGCCGCGCCCGTCGGAAGGGCTCACGGAGGTGGTGTCGTTCGTCGTCGTCATCGAGGCCTCTCGGGTCCACCGGCCGCACGATACTATTGGGCGTGTGACCAACACGCTATTGGTCACACATCCAATAGCTAGTCCTCCATGGCGTCAAGACCTCGTTCCGCACAAAAGCGAAAGCTGCCCGGCGAGCGCCGTGCGGGAGATCGTGCGGACCGCCGCTCGCACATCGCGCTGGAGCGCATCCCACGGGGGGACGTGGCCGGGAGTCGACCACGGACTCGACGCCACGGCCTCTCGGTGCGGGTGGCACGGGCCGCGTCCATCCGGCCGCGTCGCGCAGCGGCCGTGCCGTCGCCACCAAGGTCGTACGCCCCGAGCCGGCCGCCAAGCCCGAATCCCGGCGGCCGTTCAGAGCCGAGGCGGACGCCGCGAGGGCGGTCGGGGTTCCTTCACCGCACCCGTCGTCGACGCCGACCCCGAGGGGCCGCGGCCCTGGCCGGCGACCGCGTACATCGCCGGCCCTTCGCTCGCGGATGCCGTCGCGGCCCACGGAGCCATGTCCGAAGCCGCCCCGCGGGTGCGAACGCACCGTCCTCGCCGAGGACGGCGACGCCGGCCCGACCCTGGCGGTCCCCCCGGGTCTCCCTGCGCGCGGAGCTCACGACACCGGCGGGAACACCTTCACCCAGACCATCGTCAGCGCCTGCCGCCCGCAGTAATCCCGGAGGCCGGCCGGATGCGGGGCACGTCAGGCCATGCCCTTCCGGAACGAGCCACCGAGGTGGGACCCGCCGGATGCCCCATGAGGTCGACGGGCATCGGATCCGGTCGTGCGGAGCCCACGCATGGCCGGATCCGACGACCGACGGCGTAATCGGGCGGCCCGACGCGTTGCCGGCTGCGAGACTCGCTCCATGCGGATGATTGTCGAGGACATGGCCTACCGCCTGGCCGAGGTGCCCGGTGTGATCGGAGTACTGCTCGGCGGAAGCCGGGCACGCGGAGAGCACCGGCCGGAATCGGACTGGGATCTCGGCGTCTACTACCGGGGCGGGCTCGACCTCGCCGCGTTGCGCGGGCTGGCCGGCCCCGATGCGGAGGTGGCCGGCCCGGGCGGCTGGGGCCCTTGGGTGAACGGGGGTGCGTGGCTGCGGGTCGACGGTGTGGCGGTGGACTGGATTCTGCGGGACCTGGACCGGGTCGAACAGGTGTGGGCGGACTGCCGCGAGGGCCGGTTCGAGGTAGGCGTACAACCCGGGCACCCCCTCGGATTCTGGTCGCCCTGCTATGCGGGCGAGGTGGCGCTGGGTCAGGTACTGGCCGACCTGACGGGCGAGCTCAAAAGCCTTCAGCGACGGACCAGTTCCTACCCTGAGCCGCTGCGAGAGGCGTTGAGGGCGGGAGCCTGGGAGGCGGACTTCCTGGTCGACGTCGCGACGAAGGGGGCGACACGGGCGGACACGCTCCATGTTTCGCTCTGCCTCTCCCGGGCCTTCGGCGTCCTGGTCCAGGCGTTGTTCGCCGAGGATCGGCGGTGGTGCCTCAACGAGAAGGGCGCGCTGGCCGTCGCCGAGACGCTGCCGGGCGCGCCGACCGACTTCGGCCGACGGGTCCGTCGCCTGCTGGGCGCTCCCGGGGATACCGCCGAGTCGCTCACCGCAACGGTGGCGGAGGCACGGGTGCTCGTCGAGGAGACCCGTGCCGCGCTGGGCTCCGTCCGGCCTGTCGAGTCCGGTTCCTGAGCCGAGGAGCCAGTGGCCTCGACGTCCATGGTGCCGACTGCTGGCCGCGGCGCGCGGTTCGGGTCATGAGCGACCGTGATGCGCTGCCCCGGCCGTCACCGATGTCCGGCGGCGCAGAAAGGTCGGCTCGCCCGCAGACATTGAATCTCCGTCGACCGAACCGTGAAGGCGCTCATGCCTGGGCGGGCGCCCGGGCGGGAGGAGACCCTCATGCTGACGACCATGCGAGTCCCTCTGCTCCTGACGACCTCACGGTTCGCCGACGCCTGTCCGTGGTCCGTGGTCCGGGATACCGACGCTGTGCGTAAGGGGTTCCTGAGCGGCGGTGTCCGATTCCGGGCGCTGATCGCCGGATGGCACCTTGGCGTGCCAGGGGTGCGAGTTCGCGCTCCGGCTCGGGAGGGCCCGCGGGGTGACCGGTCATGAGGTCACCGGATTCCGGGGCGGCCGGGACGTGGACGGCGTCTGCCGCGCCGATGCCGCGTCGTGCCGCCCGGGTCGCCGGGCCCTGCCGAGGGGGCCTGTCCAGTTCCGAGAGCCGGAGGCCGTTGGCCGGTCCGGCTGCTGCGGCCTGGCGGGCGACGCCTCGCCGTCCGGCTTCCGGTTCGGCGTAGCAGGTGTTGTGCGCCATCGGGCGCTGGTCGATCGTGAAGCCGAACGGGGTGTCCGGGCGGGAACCCCGGCCCGATTCCGGCGGGCCGGGGTTCCGTGTCAGGCGAGTGACTCGGTTACCACTTGCGGTGGTCGATCACCCGGAAGCTGCCCACGACACCGTCGCGGACCCACACGCCGCCCCGGACGTGGCCCGGGAAGACGCCGTCGCTGGAGCTGTGAGGTCCGACGGTGGCGATGGGGGCACCGTTGTCGCAGGTGGCCCCGCGGAAGACCTCGACGGTCCGGCGGCTGTCGTTGCGGATGTTGAGGCTCTTGGAGCCGAGGCCGCTGACCACGGTGATGCAGCCACCGCGCTCGTCGGAGTAGGTGCGCTCGTTGATGTGGATCCGGCCCTCGAAGCGCTCCTCCTCGTGGCCACGGCGCTCGAAGCCGCGGCCCCCCTCGCCCCTGCCCTCCTCGCCCCTGCCTTCGTTGCCCCTGCCCTCGTTACCCTTCTCGTTGCCCTTGCCGGCGTCGCCGCCGGTGAGAGCCGAAACGGGGGCGGCGGCCTGCTGGACGACGGGGGCGGCCTGGGCCGGCTCGGAAGTGGCGGCCGACGCGTAGGTGATGCCGGTGGCGGCCAGGGCCGCCGCTGCCGCTACCGCGGCGGTAACAACGGTGGAACGGGTAACCATGTCGCTTCTCCTGTCTCAGAGAGGCCGACTGAGCAGTCGACCCGTGATTGAACGTACTGACGGTCCACATACCTGTCATATCGGGTGCATTGGCGAAAGGGGGTATATCTCCTATTGGGGGATAAGAAGTACGCCAAATGCTATTGCCGGATAATATTATTAATTTCTAACTCGACCCAAAAAAGGGTGAGTTGATGATTCGTTGGTCTGTCCGGGCGACTTCCTGATTCCCGGTCACCCTGACGCCAGCGTGTCTGTCTTTGACACCCCCCGAAACCGCGTCACACCAACACTCCGAATGCCCACCACTCACGCCCCGACCTGCAACAACCGCCTGGACAGCCACTGCGAAAAACCCGGGCGCGCAGCGCAGGGACACCACGGACGATCCGCAGGAGGGCAAGACGCGGTCACGGATCCACACCGGGTCCGCCGCGGGATTGTCGGTCACCTTCCAGGACAGCGATTGCGCCGAGAACCGGCTGTGCGGACGTGGTGAGTTCCCCACGTCCGACGAACTTCGCTTGCCGTCCGACGCCGTCGAACCGGTCACGCGCAGCGCAGGGCCCATCCGGAAGGCCATGCACGACAGCGCGTCAGGGGCCATTTCGTTCGTATCGGGCCGGATCAGCGAGCGAAGCCCGGTGCCGTGGATCGCAACACGGCGGAGGGAGTCATTCAGACCCCACCCCAGAAGCTCGCCAAGTCATCGGGTGTGCGGTCACCGAGAACGGCGGAGTACGCAATCAGCACGATGAAGGCGAAGAAGATGACGTCGACCCAGATCCATGCGCGCTCCCCGGCAGCCCATGGCCAGATGATCGAGGTGGCGCAGGCGGACACCGCGGCCACGCAGAACATGAGCACGCCCGGATGATTCGGTGCTTCTTCTTCACGGGCAACGAGTGCCCGCGCGGCACGCCCGGCCTACGCCGCTTCCCGCCCACCGCACCCCTCCCACCAGCCGCCGTCGCCACCCAGACTCTCGCGCGAGCGATCCGGTCCGGTTTTCCGCCGTCCGGCCGTCTCCGCTTCCACACCCGGGCCGGTGGCCCCGATTCACCCAAGTCCCGGCATGCCGTCGTCGCCCCCGTGCCGTTGCGGCACCCGTCCCGGCAAGGACACCCCCTCGTTCCGACTGCGTGTCGTGTGACGTCCCGCGCCGCCCGCGTCACATACCCGGGCGCACCCTCGGCCGCGGGCATGCGCCGCTCCGGAACGATGGATCCCCGGTCGCTACAGGTCCTGCACGGAGGGCCGACCGGCACACCGTCCGGCCGGCCCGCGTGCGGTCAGGCGGTGTGCAGTGTCAGCCCGTACCGGTTCAATATCTCGTTGACCGGCTGGTGCCAGGTCTCTCCACCGCCGCTGCAATTGCCCCAGCCGCCCGAAGTGACACCTTGTGCCTGGTCTCCGCTGATGAAGGATCCGCCGGAGTCACCCGGCTCGGCGCAGACGCTCGTCTTCGTCATCTGGTAGACCGCGCCTTGGCTGTAGTTCACGGTCTCGTTCGTGGCCAGTACGTTTCCGCAGTGCCAATGGGACGTGGAACCGGAGCGGCAGACGGAGGCACCTATGGGTGCCTCCGCCGAGCCCCGGACCAGCTGGTCGGAGACGGTGCCCCAGCCAAGGACCACAGGTACGGTCCACCAGCCGTTGCCGACACTGACCCAGGCGTAGTCGTCACCGGGGAAGGACGATCCTTGGAAGTTGCCGATGGCCGAGCCGTCCCAACCGCTGACCGCGGCGCCCGCCCGGCCACAGTGTCCTGCGGTGACGAAGCCGCCATGGACGGAGAAGCCGATGGAGCACCGGACGTTGCCCGTGTAGTACGGATCCCCGCCCACGGTCCCGGCGGAGAAGGTCCTGGGCGCCTCGGGGGTCTGCTTCACCAGGACCGGGCCCGCCTCGCGGGCCCGTTCGACAAACTTTCGGACATCGTTGTCATCCTGTGCGGACGAGACGACGTTCACGACGACCCGGTTGGCTTTCGGGTCGACGTGCCAGCTGCTGATGCCATCCGGCGCCGACAGTGCGTCGAGCCGCGCCTTGGTCGCGTCGAGCTGCCGCGCGCTGTGACTCACCAGCCGGACGTCTGCGCCCGCCGCACCCACGGCGTCGGCCCTCCCGGCGTCGGTGACGGCTACGGTGAGCCTCCCCTTGTCCGGGTCGAACCAGGAACCGGCGTACGCCGTTCCGGCGGCCCGTCGCGCCGTGCCCTGTACGGCGGTTGCCGTCTTCTCGGCGGCCAGACGCGCCTTGGCCTGGCTTTCCGTCAGACCGAGGTCCCTGCCCATGGCAGAAATCAACCCGTCGGACGCCGGCGCCTCGGCGACATCGGAACGGGAAAGAGTGGACGGAGAGTTGGTGGGCAGAGAGTTCACAGCGGAGGCGGAGGCGAGACCTGCAGTCGCCCAGGCTCCGACGACCAGGGTGGCGGCAAGACCCGCACGTAAGGCTGTCATGCGTCTCAACGGAATGACCCTTCTGTTGTTCCGACATCGTGGGGAGGAACAGCAGGCGCCCGAGAGGTCTCAGCTGAGAGCGCTCTCAGACTGTGCCGCAACGGACTGTAGCCCAGCAGCATCATCAGGTCCATGCCAATGCACACTCCGGGCCGGAACGCTCCGCATGACCGTCAGTACGACTGCCGCCCGTTCGGCAGGGGGTCGCGGCGACGGCCTGCGGGATGAGGGAGTCGATTCCGCGCCCGAGCGCACGTCACGAGGCGTCTGAGCCGCGACTGTGGTCACACGGGACGTCCGCCGCACCCGACCCGGGAATCGCTCAATGACCGGACCGCGCCGCTTCGGGCAGTTCATGGACATGGGCGTGGACTCGCCTCAGCAGCGCCGCCAGCTGGGCCTGTTCCTTGCCGGTCAGGGGGGCGAGCAGGTCCCGCTGGACAGCCATGGCCTCACCCTGCAGCTCCGCGAGCGCCTTCCGACCGGCCGGGGTGGACGTGACGGTGACACGACGACGGTCGGTGGTGTCACGAGCCCGGTCCACTAGTCCGACGAGTGCGAGATCGTCCACGATCTTCACCATGTCGCTCCGGTCGATCCCCAGCCGTGCCGCCAGTTCCCGCTGGACATGTGGGCCGAAATCGACCAGCGCCGACAGCACCGCCATGTGCCAGAGCTTCAGATCACGCTCGGCCAGCCGCGACGCCAGCCGGCTCCGCGCGGCCTTGCCGGTCTTGGACAACAAATATGTCGTGAGTCCCAGGAGGCTGGGCGGGGTCTCGCTCATCGAAGACATCATAGGCCTCGACCAATGATAGGTACTCACCCACCGATCCGAGTACGCCATGGACGCCTCGCGCTCGCATCTGCCGGTCGACGAGTCCACCGGGTACTTCCGCTTCCACGTTGCGGTGCCGCCCGCTCCTGTGGGGGCGGTACCGGACGTTTACGGCCGTACCGAGCGATGCGAACCCGGGTGGCAGCTGTCCACACTCTGCCGGAACACCGCAGACGGGACGCAGGTGCGCCGCCGCGCCCCACCCGCGTGCGGCCGGGTCAGCGCATGTCGAAGACGAGACGCCCCGGAACCTTGCCTGCCAGAACGTCGTCGATCGACGCGTTGATGTCCTGGAGCGCTCGGCTCTCGCGGACCACACGTGTACGACCGAGCCGGTGCAGCTGGAACACCTCGGCCAGATCCTCACGGGTTCCGACGATCGAACCGATGACCTTCTTACCGTTCAGCACCGTGTCGAAGACGGGCAGTTCCAGCTTGCCTTCGGCGGGCAGCGCCACCAGTACGAGCGTGCCACCCCTGCGCAGAGCACCGTACGCGGCACCGAACGACTCGTTGCTCACCGCCAGCGAGATGGCCGCGTCCGCCCCACCCAGCCACTGCGTCTCCTCCGCAACGTCCTGAACCCGGGCATCGATGACGTGGTCGGCGCCCAGTTCACGGGCAAGCGCCAGCTTCTCATCGGTGACGTCGACAGCGATCGTCTCGGCACCGAAGATGCGCGCGTACTGCAGGGCAAGATGCCCCAGGCCACCGATGCCCGAGATGAGCGCGCGCGTCCCCGGGCGCGCGCCGGACAGCTTCACGGCCTTGTACGTGGTGACGCCCGCGCAGGTCAGCGCCGCCGCATCCAACGGGTCGACCCCTCCGAGGACCGGCACCACATATGTTCCGTGCGCCAGCGCGTACTCGGCATGGCTGCCGTCCACGGAGTAGCCGCTGTTCCGCTGCTTCAGACAGAGCGTCTCCCAGCCGGAGACGCAGTGGTCGCAGTGTCCGCACGCCTCTCCGAGCCAAGGGATGGCCACCCTGTCCCCCACCGCGAGATGGGAGACCTGCGCACCGATCGCCTCGACGACACCGATGCCCTCGTGCCCCGGTACGAACGGCGGATCGGGCTTGACCGGCCAGTCGCCCCGCGCCGCATGGATGTCGGTGTGGCACAACCCGGAGGCCTCCATCCGCACCAGCACCTGGTGGCCGACGGGCGACGGCACAGGCCTCTCCTCGACCACCAGCGGCTCTGCGAAACTGCGGACAACGGCGGCTTTCATGGACACTCCTCCGCTTCGATCGGGCAGACCGGGCACGTCCGGCTGATCAGCCACCGCCCGAGGCCGCGGAGGTGACGGAAGCCTCGGAACAGGCTATTCGGGATGGCTGGTTTTCGCTTCTCCGATCCGCTCTCGACCCACTCCCCCGCCCCCTCTTCGGGACCCGGTGCCCGGCGCCGTGCGTCCGATGGCCGATGCCCGAGCGCGGGACTCGCAGCCCGCGCGTGCCCTACCCGCGGGCCCAGTCACGCATGGCGGTCCGTGAGGAGAAGGCGGCAACATCCTTGTCGAGCGGCTGGTCGGTGTACTGGTGAATACGCCAGGGCGCCTTGATCCTCGGCTTTCCCGCAGTCGTGTAATCGGCTATCCACAGGCCGTCCCCGGCATACGAAGTCGTATCGTGATTCAGCCAGAAGTAGCGGTTGCAGTACAGCAGAACCTTGTGCTGAGGGCGCAGCCGCTTGACCTCTCGGATGAAGCGGTCCTTTTCGGCATTGCTCGCCCGTGTGCCCTCCCCGTTCTCCTCCCAGTCGACGGCGAGCAGATCCCCCGCCTGCTCCGGGGCCTTGCTCAGGAAGTACTCCGCCTGAGCCGTGATGTCGCCCGGCCAGAGAAAGTGGTAGAAGCCGACCACGCACTCCGCGTCCCTGGCGCGTTTGACCTGTGAGTTCAGTTGCGGATTGATGTACGAACGCCCCTCGGTGGCCTTGATGAGGACGAAGTCCAGCCCGTCCGTGTCGAAGGACGACTGATACGAGCTGACATCGATGCCATGCAGCATGGGCACCCCCTCCAAATGGGCACGGTGATTCCGGTTGTCTTCCTGTAGGTGCCCGCAGTCACCCGGTCCCATCCTTCCGGTGAACGAGCGAATCGTTTTGCCAATACCCGGAATAGGGACCTGCGGCGGGTGGTTGGTGAAGCGGCGAGAGCTCACCACGTACCGCACGCACCATCGGAAGGTCGGATCCATGAAGATCGGCATCATCGGAGCGGGCAACATCGGCGGCAACCTCACCCGACGCCTGACCGCGCTCGGCCATGACGTTTCCGTCGCCAACTCGCGCGGTCCGCAGACGCTGGCCGCGCTCGCCGAAGAAACCGGAGCCACACCGGTCACCGCCGCGGAGGCTGCTCGGGGAGCGCAGGTCGTCGTCGTCACCGTCCCCCTCAAGGCCGTCCCGCTTCTGCCTTCAGGGTTCCTGGCCGAGGCCGCGGAGGGGGCCGTGGTCATCGACACCGGCAACTACTACCCGCAGCAGCGTGACGGCCGCATCGGCGCGATCGAGGACGGTCTGCCGGAAAGCCGCTGGACCGAGCAGCAGATCGGCCACCCGGTGATCAAGGCATTCAACGGGACGTACGCACAGGACATCCTGGACAACGGCCGCCCGAAGGGCAGCCCGGGTCGTCAGGCGTTGCCGGTGGCCGGCGACGACGCGGCGGCCAAGCAGGTCGTGCGCGACCTCATCGACGAACTGGGCTTCGACACCGTGGACGCGGGCAGCCTCGACGAGTCCTGGCACCAGCAGCCCGGCACACCCGTCTACGGACACCAGGGCGACGCCGAGGCCGTGACCAAGGCACTCGCCGCGGCTTCCCCGGAGCGCACGGCGGAGTGGCGCGCCTGATGTGACGGGGCGTCGCCGGTCGGCGGGGTCGCCCCGTGCCCACCCGGCACCCCTGCCGGACGCGACGCGACAGCCCGGCCCGTCTCCGAAGCCGAGCCGGCTCCGGAGACGGTCCCGTTGCTACTGATCGTCGCCCGGACGGGACGGAAGACTGTCCATGAACGAGCTCACGGAGAAGACCGCGCGCCCTGCCCCCGGAGGGCCGTAGCCGGGGGGCGAACTGAGCCCGTACTCCTCCATGGTCGCGCGATAGGCGTCGAGCAGACGGATGTGGTACTCCAGCGGCGCCCCGTCCGGATTGGTCCTGCCGAGCGGGGTGGTGGGTTCCGGGCACCAGGTGGTGAAGCGCGGGGTGATGCCGTGCGACATGAAGAACCGCAGGCCTTCGGTGGTCGACTCGATGGCTTCCCTCACCGTCGTGAAGCCGAAGGGTTCGGCCATCTCCACACCCGCGACGAAGTTGGGGATGACATTGCGCGGACCGAAGACCTCCGCGGAGTCCAGGATTCGGCGGTGCCACTCGTCGCGGCCCACGTAACGCTCCTTGCCGGGGCAGTAGAGCTCGAAGAGCCGACGGTCCCACACCTCGTAGTTGGGGTGGTAGATCTGGACGCCGTAGTCGTGGAAGCGTTGCACGTCGGCCTTGGGCAGAGCCTGGGCGACGACCTTGCCGATCCAGCGGCCGGGGAAACGCTCCTCGATGGCCTTGGCGTACTGCCCGTAGAAATCGGCCTCGTCACGTCCCCCGATGTGGGAGGTGATCGCACCGCCGGTGAGGGTGTAGGCGGTGGACGTCTTCGCGGTGTCGTACTTGTCGATGATGGCCAGTGCCTCCAGGACCTCCTCCACCGGCTTCACACCGGTGTAGGGGCGTCCCGCCGCCTTGTGCTGGCGCCAGTTGTGGTTGATGTCGCAGTACTGGCACTCCTCCTTCGCCCCGAAGTACTGGCAGACCCGGAAGACCGTCAGGTAGACGAGGTAGCCCCACTGGATGGTGGGCGCGACCTCCATCACGGACTTGCCGTTCTCCAGGGTGTGCCGGTAGTAGTCCGGCATCGGCGGCAGGCCGACGTCGGAGATCCGCCGGCCGTCGAGGTAGAGCCCGAGCACGCCGTCGTCATCGGCAGCGACGCGGTACGGGGACGCCGGATTGACCCGTACCGACACCACCGTTCTGCGCAGTTCGTACGGGCCTCCGGTGAGCACGATCTCCTCCGGCGGACGCCGGAGCGCGGCAGCGCCCAGCTCGGGGAGGGTTCCGTGGTCGAACGAGAAGATGAAGTACGACTTCGGCTTGACCTCGCCGCTCTCGTTGTCGCTGAGCGCGGACTCGTCGAACGCGACGCCGCCGCGCAGCAGGTCCTCCTTGATGACGGCTTCCCGGGGCACGTGCGGGAACTGCTCCATCAGCCGCTCGATCAGATGGGTGCGGCTCCCGTCGGCGCGATTCCGCTCCGTGCGGCTGAGGTCGGTACTGCTGGACATGTGCGGGACTCCTCGGTCCGGTCGTCGAAGGCGTTCCGGGGACGCCGCAGTTTGCAACGAACCACGGGCTCCGGTGGTGCCCCGCGGCCGAGGCCGGTTCCCCCGGGTGCGGCGCGAATGGCGTCCGGGTGCCCGATGGCGGCGTCCGGCTGCGGAATCACCGCTTCCAGTGCGTGGGGCGGCTCAGCGGGGGCGGGAGCCTCGTCGCCACGTCACCCCTGGCCGCGTTGAGCTGCGCCTGCGTGAGAAAGAGGCTTCCGGTGAGGTCGGCGCCGGACAGGTCGGCATCCCTGAAGTCGGCCCCGATCAGATCGGCCAGACGCAGATCGGCACCCGTGAGGTCCGCCGCGATGAGATACGCACCACGCAGATCGGCACCCCGGAGATCGGCACCCTTGAGCCTGGCGCCGATGAGGTCGGCGCCGCGGTGGTCGCGCTTCTTCCTACGGGGCGCCGTGGCTCGGACGAGTGTGCTGGTACGGAGCAGGAGCGCGGCGACGTCGTCACGGTGGGCTGCCACGTCCAGCTCCGTGAACGCGTCCGCCGGGAGGTGGGTGAGGCGCTCCGTCTCGTCGAGGCTGCGACGGATCTCCCCATGGAGGGAGCGTGCTGATTCCAGGGACAGCGCTTCCGTCAGGTACCAGAGGAGCTCGTGGAGCTGTCGCATGACGGGGAACACCTGGAACATCTGCTGAGCGCTCCCGGGGGCCCGGCGCCAGTCCTGCCCGCCGAAGGTCTCCACGGAGACCCTCTGACCGGCTCCGAAGCAGTCGTAGACGGTGCAGCCCTGGAAGCCCTGGGTCCTCAGTTCGGTATGAATGCCGCAGCGGAAGTCCTCCCGCAGGTTGTGGCAGGGCTTTCCGGCATCCTTGTTGATCGCGAAGTCCGCGGACCGGGTCAGGGTCAGTGCGACGCAGCACAGGCCGAAGCAATTCGCACAGTCGGCGCGAAGCGCGTCACGGTCGGCGCCAGGGCCTTGGACATGGTCGGGCACGGTGCGTGAATCCTCCGGGCGGTGGAAGGGGTGCGGAACTGCCGGACGGTCAACCCTAGCGGGATTCGTCACCCGTACGCGCCGATTTCATGATCGCTGCCGGGTGCTCCGGCACCCGTAGCGTCCTTCTCGCCCTGTCATTTCGGCGAAAAGAGCGCCTCTTCATGCCTGTACGTCCGCTGTCCGGCTTCTCGTCCCCCTCGGCCTCCCGCCGGGGTTCGCTCCTGCGCAGACTGGTCGTCACCCTTCTCCTTCCGCTGCTCACGCTCGCGGGCAGTGCGCTGCTCACCCCTGGGACGGCTCTGGCCGCCCGTGCCTCCGCACCGTCGGCCGGCGTCGTGCACTCGACCGTGTCCGATCCGGCTTCGCCGTGCACCAGCGGCGATCCGGTCGTCTGCTCGATCCGGGGGATGACCCCCGAACAATGGGCACAGGCGCGCGAGATCCGGATCCGCTACCACGAGTTGCTCGACTCCATGGAGCGGGTGGAGGACCGGATGCGCGCCGAAGGCCGTTCCGACGAGGAGATCGCCCGCGTACTGGTCGCCATGCGCAACGAGGCCAAGGACATCACCCGCGCGGGCATGTCTCCGGAGGCCGTGAAGGCTCTTGAGGCACGCAACACGGTGAAGTACGGCAACCCGCTCGGCCCGACGGCCGACCAGCAGTTCGCCAAGTACGGCAGCTGGGCGGCGGTCATCGACGCGGCGACCCGCAGCAACGCGGCGGTCGACCAGGAGCTCGGCCTGGAGCCGCGTCACTGATGTCCACGACAGTGCTGCAGGACTACGACCGTCATGGCCTCGTGTGGGCGCTGGACCCGGCCTCCGGACTGCTCGTCCCGGCCTCCGGCCGCTGCCATGGCTTCGTCCATGTCCTGCCGCACGGCACCGGCACCTTCGCCGCCCTGTACGCCGACGACGCGGCTCTGTGGCTCCAGTTCGGTGAACGCCGGTGGGACGGTGAAGAGGTGACCGTCCAGCACGTGCAGCGACCCGACGGCGCCCGCGTCGTCACTGTCGACCATCCGTCCGGCCCGAGGTGGCAGACGCAGCTGCCACCGCCGGACACCGGCCCGTACGATCCGACCTACGACTGGACCGACACCCTCGCGGACAATTTCTTCCTCTGGGCGGACGAGCAACTGTCCGACCCACATCGCCGGGCCGTTCTGCGCGATCACTATCGGCGGGGCTTCGCCCCCTTGTAGCGCTGTGACCGGAAGGGCTTGCCGGGATCAGAGGGCCCGAGACGGTCCGGAATCCGGTGCGCGCGATAATGGTGGATGCTACATCTTTCTAGGAGGTGTCCACGGACGTGGGGGACTCACCGGTCGGCAACATCACTGCCCTGCGCGTACTCACGGATCCGGCGTGCCTGTCCCGGTACCAGCACGACGAGGCCGAGTGGGCGCCCTACGGAACTCCCCCGTCCGGTGAAGGGGACGCTCCGCGGGTGTGACCGGGGGCCGTCGGGTGCGATGGTGTCGGCATCGGCCGACCGACCGGCCGCATCAGCGCTGTCAGTGGGTCGACGCACACTGGCAGCAGTACGGAACGGGCGGAGGGGCGCTGATGGACAGCGAGAACGGGACCGGTTTCGAACCGGCCACCGGGGACGGGCCGGCGGCCCCGATACCGGACGAGAGGCGGGCCGCTTCGGTTCGTACGGCGTTCGAGGGAATGCTGCAGATCCGGCGGCTGACGAACACCGGGCTCGGCAGTCCGGAGAGCGTACCCGCACGATGGGAGACCCTCCGGCCGATACGGGCCATCGCCCTGGCCCTGGAGGCATCGGGTCTGGCCGCCTCGGCCGTTGACGAGTCAGGACTGCGGATCGCGACGGGCTATCGCCTGGAGCACGGCGAATCGGCGGGCAGCGTAAGGGTCGAGTGGCTCGGCCCGCCCGGCAGCGGGGCCGCCCACGCGGAGGAGAGCGAGTTGGCCCGGTGCGCCGCTGTGCTGCGGGAGTTGGGCTGGACGGTGTTGCTGTACCGCGGGCCACGCCGAAGAAGGTTTCTGGAGGTCGAGCCACCGGCCGGTGTCGGACCACCGAACGGCGACTAGGAACCCCTCGTTCGGATCAGACCGGCTCGCGTGCCCGGCACCGCGTCGCACGGACCGGCATTGTCAGACCCATGGGGGATGCTGGTGGGTCCGACACCTCTGACCGGGAGATGCTGAGATGCGCAATGACGAACTCGCCGCGGCCCAGGCGTATGTCCGGCTGCTGCAGGCCACTCGGGCGGCGCTCGCGGAGCCTGACGAAGTTCCCCTGTACATGTCTTTGCTCGCCTCGCCGATCGCGGAGGCCGACGGCGCGCTGGAGCGTGCGGGGCTCTGCGGCAACGAATCCCGGTTCTTCGATCTGGTGCGCTCGCTTCAACCGAGCGTGTCCGGCCACGGTCGCTGAACGCACCTGTCGAACAAGGCCGCTGGACGGCATCGCCGTCGCGATGTCCTCCGGCGCCGGACGGACCGGGCAGGGCCGGCCCCGTCCGGCGGTCGGCGGACGAGGAGACGGCGGCCCGAGAACGGGCGGCGGTCGAACGTTCCAGGGGCTGCCGGTCCTGAGTCAGGGCGCCGTCGCTCTTCACCTCGTCTCGCCGATGCGCCACCATGCTCTGAATCGAATCTGCGAGCCCTGCACGCTCTGAACCGTCCCGAGCGCGATCGACAGTGATCGGCCCGGACCGAACCCGCCGCGCGGCCGGCTCCCCGCCGGACCTGCTGACCATGTGCTGAATTGATTCAAGCCAGCGAGAAGCACCCCGGGGACACACTCGACTGCTGACTTGAGGCTTGACTGAAGGCTGACCGTAAACTTAGCGTACGTTCCGGATGAAACGATTCACACGCCGTCCGAACGACCACGGTCGCTGGATGACTCCGCTTGCGAGGTGTTCATGTCTGATGTGTCGGCCGTCAAGGCAGCCCTGAAGTCCCAGGTGATCGAGACGCCGTCGTGGGGATACGGGAACTCCGGGACGCGGTTCAAGGTGTTCGCACAGCCAGGAGTGCCTCGCGACCCGTTCGAGAAGCTGGAGGACGCGGCACAGGTGAACGCGTTCACGGGTGTGGCTCCGAAGGTGTCGCTGCACATCCCGTGGGACAAGGTCGAGGACTACTCCGCACTCACCCGACGCGCCGACGATCTCGGGCTGCGGATCGGCGCGATCAATTCCAACGTCTTCCAGGACGACGACTACAAGCTGGGGTCGGTCACGCATCCCGACCCGAAGGTACGCCGCAAGGCCACCGACCATCTGCTCGAATGCGTCGACATCATGGACGAGACCGGTTCCCCCGATCTCAAACTCTGGTTCTCCGACGGCACGAACTATCCCGGGCAGGACGACATCGTGGCCCGTCAGGACCGGCTCGCCGAGGCATTGGCCGAGGTGTACGGGCGACTGTCCGACGACCAGCGGATGCTCCTGGAGTACAAGCTGTTCGAGCCCGCGTTCTACACGACGGACGTGCCGGACTGGGGCACGGCGTACGCGCACTGCCTCAACCTCGGCCCCAACGCTCAGGTGGTCGTGGACACCGGACACCACGCGCCGGGCACCAACATCGAGTTCATCGTGGCCTTCCTGCTGCGTGCGGGGAGACTCGGCGCCTTCGACTTCAACTCACGGTTCTACGCCGACGACGATCTGATGGTCGGCGCCGCCGATCCGTTCCAGTTGTTCCGGATCATGCACGAGGTGGTGAAGAACGGCGGCATGAAGTCCGAGACGAACGTCAACTTCATGCTCGACCAGTGCCACAACATCGAGGCGAAGATTCCCGCCGTGATCCGGTCGGTCGCCAATGTGCAGGAAGCGACCGCCAAGGCCTTGCTGATCGACATGGACACACTGAGCACCGCTCAGCGAACCGGCGACGTCCTGGCCGCGAACGGCGTCCTGATGGACGCGTACAACACCGACGTGCGTCCGCTGCTCGCCGAGGTACGTGAGGATCTCGGCCTGGCCGGGGATCCGTTCGCCGCGTATCTCGCTTCGGGCAATCAGGAGCGCATCGCCGCCGCGCGGGTCGGTGGCGTGCAAGCCGGCTGGGGCGCCTGACCCAGCCCTCTCCCCCGTACACCCGTCCGCCCGACTGCGACCACGAAGGAATCCCATGACGTCCGCGACGCATCCCGAAGTCGCCGCCCTCCTGGAGCGGGCCCATCGGCTCGGATCCGACGCCCGCAACACCAACTACGCGGGGGGCAACACGTCCGTCAAGGCCACCGGCACCGACCCCGTCACCGGCGGCGAGACCGAGCTGCTGTGGGTCAAGGGATCCGGAGGCGATCTCGGCACGCTCACCGAGGCAGGTCTCGCCGTGCTGCGCCTCGACCGGGTCCGCGCCCTCAAGACCGTGTATCCGGGGGTGGAGCGCGAGGACGAGATGGTGTCCGCGTTCGACTACTGCCTGCACGGCAAGGGCGGTGCCGCGCCCTCCATCGACACGGCGATGCACGCGCTGGTCGACGCCGCGCACGTCGATCATCTGCACCCGGACTCCGGCATCGCGCTGGCATGTTCGGCCGACGGCGAGAAGCTCACGGCGGAGTGTTTCGGTGACAAGGTGGCCTGGGTGGGCTGGCGCAGGCCCGGGTTCCAGCTCGGCCTGGACATCGCTGCGGTGAGGGCGGCCAACCCGCGGGCCGTAGGTGTGATCCTCGGTGGCCATGGCATCACGGCCTGGGGCGAGACCTCGGACGAGTGTGAGCGCAACGCTCTCTGGATGATCCGCACAGCCGAGACGTTCCTTCAGGAGCGGGGCCGGGCGGAGCCGTTCGGGCCCGTGTGGGCGGGCCGGGAGCCTCTCGCCGCGGATCAGCGCCGCGAACGTGCCGCAGCGCTCGCACCGCTGATCCGCTCTCTGGCTTCCACCGACCGTCCGCAGGTGGGCCACTTCACCGACGCCGAGCCCGTCCTCGACTTCCTGTCCCGTATCGAACACCCACGACTCGCCTCGCTCGGCACGTCGTGCCCGGATCACTTCCTTCGGACGAAGGTCAACCCGCTCGTCCTCGACCTGCCCGCGGACGCCCCACCGGCCGAGACGGCGACGCGCCTGAAGGAACTGCACGGCCAATACCGGGAGGCGTATCGCGCGTACTACGAGCGTCATGCCGCTCCCGCCTCCCCCGCGATGCGCGGCGCGGACCCGGCGATCGTGCTGGTGCCCGGGGTCGGCATGTTCTCCTTCGGCAAGGACAAACAGACCGCTCGGGTCGCCGGGGAGTTCTACCTCAATGCCATCAACGTGATGCGTCGCGCCGAGGCCGTGTCGACGTACACGCCGATCGAGGAGTCCGAGAAGTTCCGGATCGAGTACTGGGAACTGGAGGAGGCCAAGCTGCGTCGGATGCCCGAGGCCAAGCCGCTGGCCACCCGGGTGGCGCTGGTCACGGGGGCGGGGTCCGGTATCGGCAAGGCCATCGCACGCCGGCTGGTCGCGGAAGGGGCCTGTGTCGTCGTCGCCGACGTCGACGCACGGAGCGCCGCCTCCGTGGCGCAGGAGCTCGGCGGGCCGGACAGGGCCGTCGCGGTGACCGTCGACGTGACGAGCGAGGAGCAGATCGCCGAGGCGTTCAAGAGCGCGGTGCTGGCCTTCGGCGGTGTGGATCTGGTCGTGAACAACGCCGGCATCTCGATCTCGAAGCCGCTGCTCGAAACCACGGCCCGGGACTGGGACCTCCAGCACACCATCATGGCGCGCGGATCGTTCCTCGTCTCGCGTGAGGCCGCGCGGGTGATGCGGGAGCAGAACCTCGGCGGCGACATCGTCTACATCACGTCGAAGAATGCGGTGTTCGCCGGCCCGAACAACATCGCCTACTCGGCCACGAAGGCCGATCAGGCTCACCAGGTACGGCTTTTGGCGGCCGAGTTGGGCGAGCACGGGATCCGGGTGAACGGCGTCAACCCCGACGGGGTGGTGCGTGGATCGGGAATCTTCGCAGGTGGCTGGGGTGCCCAGCGTGCGGCCACGTACGGCATCGAGGAGGAGAAGCTCGGCGAATTCTACGCCCGACGGACCATCCTCAAGCGCGAGGTGCTCCCGGAGCACGTCGCGAACGCCGTCTTCGCATTGACCGGCGGGCACCTCACGCACACGACCGGCCTCCACATCCCCGTGGACGCCGGTGTGGCCGCGGCGTTCCTTCGATGACCTCTCCCGCTCCGACGACCCGGATGAGAGTTCCATGCCTGTGACGTCACGAAGCGGCACGGTCTTCGCGGCCGTGGACCTCGGTGCCACCAGCGGGCGGGTGATCACCGGCCGGGCCGGGCCCGACGAGCTCGTGCTGACCGAGGCGCACCGCTTCCCCAATGTCCCGGTCCGGCTGCCGGACGGGCTGCGGTGGAACGTGCTCGCCCTGTACCAGGGGATGCTGGACGGTCTGCGGACGGCGGGCCGTGGCGGACCGCTCACCTCGATCGGCATCGATACCTGGGCGGTCGACTACGGCCTTCTCGATGCCGACGGAGCGCTGCTCGGGTTGCCGTTCCACTACCGCGACAGCCGTAACGGCAAGGCCGTCGAGCAGGTGCTGGCCGAATGCGGGGCGCAGGAGCTGTATGCCGTCAACGGGTTGCAGCATCTGCCGTTCAACACGGTGTTCCAGCTCGCGGCGCGTCGTGCGAATGCCCAGTGGGGTGCGGCACGGACGATGCTGTTGATCCCCGACCTCATGGTGCACTGGCTGACCGGCACGCTGGGCGCGGAGCCCACCAACGCCTCGACGACGGGTCTGTTGGACGCGTCCACCGGGACCTGGTCCGATGCGTTGATCGGCCGGTTGGGTCTGGAACGTTCCTGGTTTCCCGCGTTGCGTGAGCCGGGTGAACCGGCGGGGACACTGTTGCCGCATGTTGCCGAGTACACCGGTCTTCCCGCCGGTACGCCGGTGACGACCGTCGCCTCGCACGACACGGCATCGGCGGTCGCCTCGGTGCCCGCGACCGAGCCCGGATTCGCCTATGTGTCCTGCGGTACATGGTCGTTGGCCGGCCTGGAGCTGTCGGCTCCGGTTCTGACGGAGGAGTCCCGGGCGGCGAACTTCACCAATGAGCGTGGGGTGGACGGCACCATCCGTCACCTCCGCAACATCATGGGCCTGTGGCTGCTTGAGGAGTGCCGACGCGCCTGGGGCAGGCGGGGGACGGCTCCGGGCCTGGCGCAACTGCTCGCAGAAGCGGCCCGTGCCAGGCCGTTCGCCGCAGTGATCGACCCCGACGACGAGATGTTCCTTGCCCCGGGTGACATGCCGTCGCGGATCGACGCCCACCTCGTGCGGAGCGGGCAGGTTCCGCCCGACAGTCCTGGTGGGTATGCGCGATGTGTACTGGAGAGCCTGGCCCTGGCTCATCGAAGGACGCTGCGGCAGGCCGCCGGGCTGGCGGGGCGGGAACTGACCCGGATCCATCTCGTCGGCGGGGGGTCGCGCAATGCGCTGTTGTGTCAGTGGACCGCCGACGCCACCGGGCTGCCCGTCACGGCCGGTCCCGCCGAGGCGACGGCGCTCGGCAACATCCTGCTGCAGGCGCGCGCCCATGGCCTGGTGGGCGACCTCATGGACATACGACGACTCGTCGCGCGGACCCAGAAGTTGCGCCAGTACACCCCTCAGGGAGATCAGCGGGCCTGGGACCGGGCTGCCGCAAGGCTGGCACCCGTCCGAGCCCCGGACGCCCGGGTGGCGACCCCGGCCCCCTCCGTGGACACCCGGGCCCTCGATGGACGACGAAGGAAGGATTCCCAATGACGTTGTCAACCCCCGTCGGTGACCCCTTGTGACTGGGTCATGCCGCTGTGGCGGCGGGGCCGGGGGTGACGGCCTCGAAGGTCCGGTGGTCGCGTATCAGGGCCCAGAGCACGTTCAGGCGGCGTCTGGCCAGCGCGAGGACGGCCTGCTTGTGGGACCTTTCCTCGGCGCGTCTGCGCTGGTAGAAGGTCTTGGACTGGGGGCAATGCACCGCGGCGACCTGGGCGGAGAGGTAGAACATCCGCGGGAGTCGGCGGCTGTAGCGTCTGGGCCTGCGCAGGTTGCCGCTGACCTTGCCCGAGTCGCGGGGGACGGGAGCGAGTCCGGCGACGCCGGCGAGCCGGTCGGGGCTGCCGAAGGCGGTCACGTCGCCGCCGGTCGCGGCGATGAACTCGGCGCCGAGCATGTCACCGATGCCGGGCATGCTGGTGATCACTTCCGCGTCGGGATGCTCGCGAGGACGGCCCTCAATGAGGGCGTTGAGCTCGGAGATCTCCTCATCGAGGGCCATCACCTCCCTGGCCACGGTGTGGACCGTCTTCGCAGCGGTCCTCTCCCCGGTGACGACGGTGAACTGGGCCTCGGCAGCGGTCACCGCGGTGTCGGCGGCGCTCTTGGCGGTGCTGAGAGTGCGGACGCCGTGGTTCTTGAGCCAGGTGGACAGCCGGGCCCGGCCGATCCTGCGCAGGGCGGCCGGGGTCTGGTAGCCGGTGAGCAGGATGAGCGCGGTCTTGGACGTGCTGTAGTCGAAGGCCCGTTCCAGGGCGGGGAAGTACTCCAGGATCTGGGCCCTCAGCCGGTTGATGGCCCTGGTGCGGTCGGCGGACAGGTCCATGCGGCGGGCGGTCAGGATCTTCAGGTCGACCGCGATCTCGCTGGTCTCCCGCAAGGGCCGGAGGTCGCGGCGCATGCGTGCCTGGTCGGCGATGACGAAGGCGTCCTTGGCGTCGCTCTTGCCGTCGCCCCGGTAGGCGCCGGAGGCGTGGTGGACGGTTCGGCCGGGGATGTAGAACAGCCGCTGCCCGTGGTCGACCAGCAGGGCGATCCACAGCGCGGCCCCGCCGGCGTTGAGATCGACCGCCCAGGTCACCGGGCCACCGTCGGCCAGGTCCAGGACATCACCGAGCAGTTGCAGCAGCTCGTCCTCGTTGTTCGGTACCCGGCGCGAGAGCACCTTGGTGCCGTCCGTGTCGATCACGGTGCAGTGGTGTTCGGCCTCACCCGCGTCCGTCCCCGCCCACAGTTCGGGCACCCGAGCCTCCCTCGTCGTTCTCCTGTGCTGGCCCAGCAGACGACCTCGCTGTCACGTCCATACGAGCGATTCGGTTTCGGGCATCCCAATCAGCAGTCGAGTCGTCGCAGGATGCCGGGCGGCCAATCCTTCCAAGCCACGAACGCGGCACCCGCATGACAGCCACACCCGGCATCCCTGGGTGTCCCGATCTTACGAATGACCACGATCAACCCACGAAGAAAGGTATGGAAGCTCATGACTGATGTCTCTTCCGCCGTGCCCGGCGGCGCGCTCGCCCGCACGGCGCGACGTCGTACCCGAGTCGGTCTGGTTTCCGGTGGGCTCGGCGCGTACTGGCCGCAGTTCCCCGGCCTCCTCGACCGGCTGCGGAACTCCGCGCGCTTCGTGACCGGACGCTTCGAGGAGCTGGGTTGCGAGGTCGTCGACGCAGGCTTCATCTCCGACCCCCCGGAGGCCGCCACGGCGGCCGAACGGCTGCGCAGGGCCGACTGCGACATCGTCGTGACGTTCCTGACGACGTACCTCACGGCATCGATGGTCCTTCCCGTCGCCCAGCGCACGCACACCCCGGTACTGGTCATCGACCTCCAGCCGACCGAAGCGATGGACCACGCCGACACCGACACGGGCAAATGGCTCGCCTACTGCGGACAGTGTCCGTTGCCAGAGATCGCCAATGTGTTCCGGCGCAGCGGCATTCCCTTCCGTTCCGTATCCGGCCATCTGCACGACGAGAACGCCTGGAACCGCATCCGCCGCTGGATCTCCGCCGCGCAGGTACGCAGCGCGATGCGGCACGGTCGGCACGGGCTGATGGGCCACCTCTATCCCGGGATGCTCGATGTCTCCACTGATATGACGCTGGTCTCGGCCCAGTTCGGCGGGCATGTCGAAGTCCTCGAATTCGACGACCTGCGGGTCCGCGTCGCCGACGTGACGGACGAGGAGGCGGTCGAGCGCGTCGCGGTGGCGCGTACGGTCTTCACGCTCGACGAATCCGTCGACGAGGACGATCTCGCCTGGGCCGCCCGGGTGTCGGTCGGGCTGGACCGGCTCGTCGAGGACTTCGGACTCGACAGCCTCGCGTACTACCACCGTGGGCTGGAGGGCGAGATCCACGAACGGCTCGGCGCAGGCATGATCCTCGGCGCGTCGCTGCTCACGGCCCGGGGGGTCCCGATGGCCGGGGAGTACGAGCTGCGCACCAGCCTCGCCATGCTGATCGCCGACACCATCGGCGCCGGCGGCTCGTTCACCGAGCTCCAGGCCCTCAACTTCCGCGACCGCGTCGTCGAGATGGGCCACGACGGCCCCGCCCACCTCGCGATCAGCGCCAAGGATCCGCTGCTGCGGGGGCTGGGTGTCTACCACGGCAAGCGCGGGTGGGGCGTCAGCGTCGAGTTCGACGTCAAGCACGGCCCCGTCACCACGTTCGGCATCGGTCAGGAAGCCGACGGGACCTTCGCGTTCGTCGCCTCCGAGGGCGAAGTCGTCCCAGGACCTCTGCTGGAGATCGGCAACACCACCTCCCGCGTCGACTTCGGCTTCGACCCCGGTGAGTGGACCGATGCCTGGTCCGCGACCGGCATCGGCCATCACTGGACGCTCTGCACCGGTCACCGTGCCAAGGAGCTCAGGGCCGCGGCCGACCTGCTCGGTCTGCCGTTCCGTACCGTCACCGGCCCGAACGATCTCTGAGCCGGACCGCGGTCCCCGGCGCTCCCCATCCGTTCCGGTCCTCGCCATCCGTTTGCGGTGCGTCACGCCCCGTCGTGGATCGTCTCGGTCTCAGTCCGTCACACGGGAGCCGATGTCCAGGCCGAGTTCACGGTCACCCAACGGCGCGAAGAACCGCGCGACGTCGGCCTCGGTGACCTCGGCCAGGCCGGCCGGGCTCCACCGAGGACTGCGGTCCTTGTCGATGATCTGGGCACGTACGCCCTCCACCAGGTCGGGCCGGGTGAAGGCGGTGCAGGACGTCCGGTACTCCTGGTCGAGCACCGCTTCCAGGCTGTCGAGCCGTCGGGCCCTGCGCAGGGCCGCGAGGGTCACCTTGAGCGCGGTGGGTGACTTGGCCAGGATCGTTTCGGCGGACTCCTTGGCGGCGGGGACACCGCTGTTGTCGAGCCGGTCGAGGATCTCCTCGACCGAATCGGCCGCATAACAGGAATCGATCCACTCCCGGTGCGTGGCCAGTTCACCTTCCGGCGCGGGCGCGGCATGGCGCCGGACGGTCTCGTCGACCTCGGCTGCCGTTCCGCAGGCGGCGAGCTCCGTGGTGAGCCCGGCAAGGGTCTGCGACGGTACGAAGTGGTCGGCCAGCCCGCAGAGCAGCGCGTCACTCGCGCCGACCGCGTCCGCGGTGAGCGCGAGATGGGTACCGAGCTCGCCGGGCGCGGCGCTGAGCAGGTGCGTCCCACCCACATCGGGGACGAAGCCGATACCGGTCTCGGGCATGGCGATGCGCGAGCGTTCGGTGACGACACGGACGTCGCCGTGGGCGGAAACACCGACGCCACCACCCATCACGATGCCGTCCATGATCGCGACGTACGGCTTGGGGAACCGCGCGATACGGGCGTTGAGCCGGTACTCGTCGCGCCAGAAGTCCAACGATGCACCGCCGCCCGCGCGGGCGTCCTCGTGGATCGACCGGATGTCGCCCCCCGCACAGAGGCCGCGCTCCCCGGCTCCGGTGATCAGGACGGCGGCGACGGTGTCGTCGGCCTCGGCTTCGGCGAGTGCTTCGTCGATGCGCAGCACCATGGCGTGGTTCAGCGCGTTGAGGGCGCGCGGGCGGTTGAGGGTGATGTGGCGGATGCGTCCCTCGGTGTGCAGCAGAACAGGATCTTCGTGGTTCATGAATGCGCTCCGGTCAGCCCCTGTACGGTATCGCCCGCCGTTCGCGGACGATCTTCCGCCGTCATTCTGCGGGGCACGTCGTGGGGCCGGGCAACGAGGGTGCGAAGGCCGTCCGTGCTGGCGTCGCCTCCGTTCCCACCGGGGTCCGCCTGGCAGCCCGCCGGAACCGGCTCGACAATTGAGGCACCCGTACGGGCCACGTCGGCCCGGCAGCCCCGGCGGACGATCTCCGGAGCAGGAATGACCGATCACGACCGGCAACCGAGCGCCCCCGCCCCGTCCGCTGAGCGAGCCGTCCGCTGAGCGAGAAGGGACACCACGGCGAGACCGCGACGGCAGAGCGGCTCGTCATGAATCGGACGGGCAGTTCGAGTGGGACCTGGACGCCCACACGCTCGACATCGACGACGCGGGCCTGCTGGTATTCGGTCTGGACCCCCGGACCTTCGATTCCCGGCCCGAGGCGCTGGTGAAACGGCTCGAACGTTCGGAGCGCACCCGGCTCAACAGGGCGATCGGCGAGGTGATCAAGGGCGGGCGTAATTCGGCCGTCACCGCTCGTTGCAGTATCGAGCCCTGCGGCGAGGGGAAGGCGGTCTGGTGCGAGAGCGGGCCCTCGACACCGGCGGACACCACTCGGCCACCGCCCGCGGAACGGGCGTGACGAGCACGCGGAGGGGTGTGCCGCCTCGCGAACGAGGCGGCACACCCCCGGCCGACGGTCCCGATACGGTCCCGCGGCAGGGCCGTTGGCCTACGTCAGTGCTGTGCGGTACGACGCTTGCGCACGGACCACATGATGCCGCCACCGGCCAGCAGGACGGCCACAGCCGCTCCGGCGATGATCGGGGTGGCGGACGAGGAACCGGTCTCGGCCAGGTCCGACGAGCCGGGGCTAGAAGAGGCCGCCGCGGGGGCGGACTCCGAAGCCGCCTCGCTGGGCGTGGCACTGCCGACGGGTGCCTCCGAGGAGGGCGCCTGCGACGGGGTCCCCTCGGACGGTGCGGGCGACGGGGTGTCGTCCGAGGGCGCGGGCGACGGGGTCGTGCCCTCGCACACCGGTGCCTGCTTGGTCTCGTCGCGCGAGAAGTTCTCTCCGTCGCCCGCCTTGACGACGAGGTGAACCGTCAGTTCCTTGTCGTGCTCGGGCAGCTCGAGCTTCTTGTGGAACTCCCTGCCGAAGGTCTCGGTGGGCAGGAGGTCCTTGCCGTCGACAGTGACGGTCACCTGGTTGGTGACGTTGCTGTTGTAGGCGGTCAGGTCGAGGCTCACCTCGGAACAGGTCACGGCCCAGGTGGGTGTGTGAGCTGCGGCCGGACCGGCGGAAAGGACCGCGCCGGTCAAGCCGACCACCGCAGCGGCCGCGAGTGTCCCCGCAGCACGCAACGATCTCCTGGGTATGGTCATGAAATTCTTCCTCCGCATATGTTTCATCGCCCGAATGGCGGTGGGGCGCACAGTACTGCCCCTGCCGACGGTGCGCGCACCCGCCCCATGGAGCCTCCGAAGTCACAACCGGGCCCACATCGCAACAGGTTGAGACATGGCGGACACGGCGTGCGAACGGGGGCAGGCGAGTTGCGGTGCGAAACGAGTGGCAGCCTCCCGCGCGGAGCGGTCTGAGAGGTGGCCAGGAGAGTTCCGTCGGTGGCCGGTCGGTGGTCACAAGGGTTGCCGAGCGGACCGCCGCACGATGTCACAGAATGCGGTGCATGATGTGCATTCCGACGAATCCCCGTGTCGGATGGTTGAACCCCTCGGGCAGGGTTCCCAGGATTTCGAAGCCGAGCGACCGGTAGAGCCGTACGGCGTGGGTGTTCGTCTCGACCACGGCGTTGAACTGCATGGCTCGAAATCCCGACGAGCGGGCCCAGTCGAGCGTGTACACGCACAAGGCCCGGCCCACACCCTGCCCGGAGCGCCGGGGATCGACCATGTAGCTCGCGCCGGCGATGTGCGCGCCATTGCCCATGTGGTTGTTGTTCATCTTCGCCGTGCCGAGGACCGTCCCGGCGTCGTCGACCGCGACCACCGCTCGGTTCGGTGACCTGAGGAGCCACCAGGAGCGGGCCTCGTCCTCACCGAGATCGAGCGGATAGGTGAACGTCTCGCCCGCGGCCACGATTTCGTGGAAGAACGGCCAGATCGCAGGCCAGTCCTCGGCGGTGGCTTCTCTGATCAGCATAGGGACCAGGATGTCGGCGCCGGACTCCTGGCGCGAGTCGTTTACCGGCGAGGCCGTCGCGGCGTGAGCCTGCGCAGCCCCAGCCGGGCGAGCAGCCCAAGCGCGTGTTCCGGCAATGCCGCAGGCACCGGAACGGGCCCGGAATCGGGCTCACCCACCGGATCGGAATCGCGCACGGGGTCAAGAGCGGATTCGCGCTCGGCCACCCGTGCGCTGTCGAACGCCGAGGCGGACTCGATGGCCGGGGTGGGGCCACACGCGGGAGCGTGGTCACGCCCCGAGGCAGGTTCGGCGTCGCAGCCGGCCACGGAACGGCAGTCGGCCCCGACGCCGACTCCCCCTTCAGGTCCGTACTCGCTCTCGAACCCTTGCACGCCATCAGGCCCTCGCCCATGCACACGGTCGAAGCGGGGGCGCCGTTCGTCACCCGGCCGCGGTGCCTGTCGAGCTTCCCGCGCGTGGTCCAGCTCCATGATCAGACCGACCCGCCGCCACAGCATCTCGTCCGGTTCGTCGGCCTGCATCAGGCGTGCCTGGGTCTCCCGCGCCATGATCGATCCCGTTGGCCCGAAGGCCGGTTCGGGCCGGATTCTCGCGAGGTAGGCGCGCTCGTACGGATCATCGACAACCTCCGCCAACTGCACCGGATCCAGGGTGCCGGCGAGTACCGCGGCACGGGCCCAGGGATCCTCCAGGGAGCTCAGCAGCCGTTCGACCCTGCGCGAGCGCCAGTCGCGCGCGCGACAGTCGGCACCTGCCTCCAGCCGACCACGCACCCAGTCCGGGCTCTTCCCCACCAGAAGGCGGGGTTGGCGGACGGCGAACTCCACGAGCTCCTGGGCGAGATAGAGCCAGACCACCGTCCGGTACCGGTTGAGATAGAAGGTGATCGGCGTGAAACATCCCGCGCGGGCCAGTCTGGTGAAGCGGCCCGGACTGATCCCCAGCAGTTGAGCCCCCTCCGCAGTCCCGACGGTACGCACCCGCTCCCGCAGGACCTCCGGGAACCCGTCCTGCGACCGCAGCCGGTCGACCTCCTCCCGACGGACCCTGGGCCTTCCGCCGCCCTGCTGCACCAGCACACGGACCAGACCCATGTGGACCGCGACGGCGAACTCGCCACGCTTCAGCTGAAGCTCCTGAGCCGCCGTGCCCACAGCCATCGTGCGCGCGGTCTCCCGACACACCGATTCGGTAACGCTCATGGTGCACTCCCCCGTGAGATTTGGTTACTCTCTGTGAGTACCGTAACTCGCGGGAGATACCGCCCGCACGACCTGTGGACAACTCCCGTCCGCCGGTCAGGCAGGGTCGTTTCCTGCGCTTCCCGCCTGCCTCGCGGCGACACCGAGATGTTCGCCGACCCGGTTGACGAGCAGCGTCATCTCGTACGCGACCTGGCCCACGTCGGCCTCGGCCGCGCTCAGCACACACAGGCAGCTGCCCTCGCCCGCGGCTGTCACGAACAGCAGCGCCTCGTCGAATTCCACCATGGTCTGCCGGGCCTTCCCAGCCCGGAAGTGGCGCCCCGAACCGCGCGCGAGGCTGTGCAGGCCGGACGACACCGCGGCGAGATGCTCGGCGTCCTCACGTGCCAGGCCCGTGCTCGCACCGGTCACCAGTCCGTCGTTCGACAGCACCAACGCGTGCCGTATGTGCTCGACCCTGCTCGTGAGATCGTCAAGAAGCCAGTCAAGTCCCCTGTCCAGCGCCATTTCCCCGCTCCTCCCCGCTCATGCGTTCCCCGTGCCCCACGTTTCACGTAAGCCTTGCGCACTGGTCACGTACGGGCAAGCATTCCTTCGTCATGTGGCCGGGTCCGGGCCCCTGTCGGGCGACGGCCGGCCGGGGACGCGCCCCAGGTCGCCTCGGGCGGTCAGTCGCCCGCCGAGAAGTTCGACGTCGGCTTCCCCTCCGGGTCCCCCGCATCCGACGGCAACGCATGCCGCGACAGCGTGGCGACGGGGAAGCCGCCCCGCGGAACACGAGCGCCCACACAGCAGTGCGGCCGCTTCCACTCGCTCACTGACCGGACGAGTCCCCCATCCGATTCACGTTCCTGGGCACGTCTCTCGTGCCCTGTCGTGGCTGCACGCGGGCGTTCCGGTACTCCGGCTCCCACCCGCGCTCCGTCGGTTTCCGTCCGCTCCTGTTCCCTCTCCGGCGAACGGCCCGCGGACGGCAGACGTCCGGCGCCTACACTGGAGACTTCGGGCGCGAGCAGTCGGCCCACGCTGACAGGGAGAGCAAGAGTGTCGACAGCTGCCGACGGTGGTTTCACGGATCCGCCCGCGGAGGTACTGGTGGAGGCGGCCGCCGCCTTCGGCCTGCTGGCGACACCCGCGCGGCTGCACATCGTGTGGGCCCTCGCCCAGGGCGAGAGTGATGTGACCGGCCTCGCGGACCGCGTGGGCGGCACCCTGCCGTCGGTGAGCCAGCATCTGACGAAGCTGAAACTGGCCGGTCTCGTACGGTCACGGCGCGAAGGCCGCCGGCAGGTGTATCTGGTCGACGACCCCGATGTGGTAACCGTCGTCCGTTTGATGGTCGGCCAGCTCGCCGCACGCGCCGGACACACGCCCGAGCAGTCCGTACGCCTCCGTGAGCTCGGTGCCTGAGAGCAGTGCCGCCGCAGGTCCCGGCAGCACCGACCCCGATGACCCGTCCGCCGTCGTCGTGCCGATAGCGAGCGCGGCGGCCGGCCGGAGCGCCGCCGCCGCTGTCGCGCCGCCCACGCCGTCCGTAGCCGGGCCGACCTCCTTGCAGGTTCTCCGTTCACTGGACAGCGGCCCTCGGGGGCTGCAGGAGGCGCAGGCGGAGGAACGGCTGGCCCGGTTCGGCGAGAACACCTTGCCGGCCTGGCGTCCGGTCTCCTGGCCCCGCCGTTTCATTCGCAGCCTGCGGGATCCGTTCACCTCGGTGCTCCTCTGCCTGGGCCTGGTCTCCGCGGCGGTGGCCTCGTGGGGCACGGCCTCGGTGACGCTGGTGCTCGTGGTCGTCAGCTGCGTGTTGCGCTCCGCGGAGGAACATCGGGCCGACCGCTCCACGGCCGCGCTGCGGGAACTGGTGGCGACCACCGCTACCGTGCTGCGGCGCACCGGGCCGGATGCCGTGCCGCAGGCGCGTGAGCTGCCGGTCGGGGAGCTGGTGCCGGGCGACGTGATCCGCCTCGGTCCCGGAGATCTCGTGCCGGCCGACGTACGGCTGCTGCGCGCGAGCGGCCTGACCGTGCATCAGTCGGCCCTCACCGGCGAGTCGGCACCGGTCGCCAAAGAGCCCGTCGACGCTCCGGACCGGGACCGGGACCGGTCGCCGGGCGCCGGGCCCGGTGGCGAGGCCGGACTGTTCGCGCGGCCGGAGCTGTGTTTCCAGGGCAGCAGCGTGGCATCCGGCAGCGGCACGGCGGTGGTGACGGCCACGGGCGCGGACACCCGGTTCGCCGCCGCGTACGACCGTTCGGCACGCCACCGCGGCACGAGTGCGTTCGACCGTTCGGTCCAGGGGATCTCCTGGACGCTGATCCGGTTCATGCTGCTCACCCCGCCCCTGGTGCTGATGGCCAACGCTGCTCTGCGCGGCCGCGGTCTGGAGACGTTGCCGTTCGCCGTCGCGGTGGCGGTGGGTCTGACTCCGGAGATGCTGCCGGTGATCGTCACGACGGCGCTGGCCCGGGGCGCTTCGCTGCTTGCCCGCCACCGTGGGGTGATCGTCAAACGGCTGCCGGCCCTACATGATCTCGGCGCGATCGATGTGCTGTGTCTGGACAAGACCGGAACGCTCACCCAGGACCGGCCCGTCGTCGAACGGTCGCTGAACGGATCGGACCGGTCCGATCCAGAGGTACTGCACTGGGCCGCGGTCAATGCGCTGTGGACGCTGCAGCTCGCTGATCTGCCCGCAGCCGACGCACTCGACGAGGCGGTGCTGGACGCGGCCGAGGAGCAGGAGGAGGCACTGTACGCGTACGACGGTGTGGCCGCGCTGCCGTTCGATCCGGTGCGGCGGCTGGGCACCGCCGTCGTACGCAGTCCTGGGAGGCTCGGTGTCCACACCCTCGTCACGAAGGGGGCGGTGGAGGCGGTGCTAGACCGCTGTTCCCTGGACGACGACGAACGGGACCGGCTGAGGGCCCTGGCCGCCCGTGAGTCCGCGAACGGCCTGCGGCTGGTCGCGGTGGCCCGGACCGAGCGGCCCGCCCGGCTCGGTGCGTACACGGCGGCCGACGAGCGGGGGCTGACCTTCCTCGGCTTCGTCGCTCTGCGGGACGCGCTCACGCCGAGCGCCGCTGAGGCCCTGGGCGTGCTGGAACACCGGGGCGTCTGTGTGAAGGTCCTCACCGGCGACGATCCCGGGACGGTCGCCCGCGCCTGCCGGGACCTGGGCCTCGATCCGGGCGAAGTCGTCTCCGCGGCTCGGATCGACGCGCTGTCAAACGAGGAGCTGGCCGATGCCGCCGACCGGGCCACGGTCTTCGCCCGCTGCACGCCGGAGCACAAGGCCCGGATCGTCTTTGCGTTGCGCGCCTCCGGGCACACCACCGGTTTTCTCGGCGACGGCGTCAACGACCTGCCCGCGATGCACGCGGCCGATGTCGGCATCTGCCCGCGCAACGCGGTCGACGTGGCGCGGGAGACCGCCGATGTGGTGCTCGCCGAGAAGGATCTGGCGGCCATCGATCACGCGATCACGGCGGGTCGGCACTGCAGCGGCAACATCGCCACGTATCTGCGCATCACGCTCTCGTCGAACCTCGGCAATGTCATCGCGATGCTCGCCGCGGGGCTGATGCTGCCGTTCCTGCCGATGCTTCCCGCGCAGGTCCTGGTGCAGAACCTGTGCTTCGACGTGGCGCAGCTCGCGTTCGCGTTCGACCGGCCGGCACCCGCGGTGCTGCGGCGGCCGACGGTGCTGCGTCCGCGCGACTTCCTCCGTTTCATCACCGGGTTCGGTCTGCTGAACGCCACCGCCGACCTGGCGACATTCGCCGTGCTGGCCTACGCCTTGCACGGTTCGGCGACGACGGGCGGGCAGGAGGCCTTCCACTCGGGATGGTTCACCGAGAACCTGCTCACCCAGGCTCTGGTGATGCTGCTCCTCCGTACGGGCCGCCGCTCCGCCGAGGGGCGCAGCGGGAGGCCGCTCCGGGCCGCGGTGTGCGGACTTGCCGTGGTCGGCCTGGTGCTGCCGCTCACCCCACTCGGGCCGCTCCTGGGCATGAGTGCGCTGCCACCGCTCTATTACCTGTTGCTGGCAACGGTCCTGGCTCTGTACGCATACGGATTGTGGGCGGCCCGCGCCCGCTACGAACGGAAGTGGAGATACTCATGACCTCGCCAGGCATCGACCACTCCGGGTCCGGCACCCGCCCTGGCGCCGGTGGCGGACAGATGGTGCGTGCTCGCCGCGCCACGATCGACGATGTGCCCGCGCTGGTGCGGCTGCGGGGACTGATGCTGACCGACATGGGAATCGAGACCGGGGGCGCCGACGCCCCATGGCGGGCGGCCTCCGCACGGTGGTTCACCGAGCAGATGCGCCGCCCTGACATGTTCGCGGCGTTCCTCGTCGACGACCCCGAGCTCGGCACCGTCTCCAGCGCGGTCGGGGCGTGCGATGCGCATGCCCCCAGCCCGGCCAATCCGAGCGGGCTGCGCGGGCATGTGTCCAATGTCAGCACCGACCCTCGTCGGCGCCGCCGCGGGCACGCCCGTGTCTGCCTCGAAGCCCTGCTCACCTGGTTCCGGGAGGAGACCCGGGCCACGGTCGTCGATCTGAACGCCACGGGGGACGGTGCCGCGCTGTACGAGTCGTACGGCTTCACGGCTCCCCGGCACCCGGCGTTGCAGCTTCGGACGGGGCGAGCACCGCGCTGAGCGCCGTGGTCCCGCTCCTGGGCGGCGGTCAGCCGTAGGAGAGGTCCGCGCAGGGGTCGTCGTCGGCCGACCTGACCCCGCCGGAGACGGCGGACGGCGCTGCGGAGGCGGTCGGCGTCCTGGGTCCGACCACTGGATTCCGGGCGAAGGAACTGCCGAGGACCACCCGGATTCCGGTGGTTGTGGACGCCGTCGTCCGCGCACCGGTGAAGAACCGCGCGGTGGTCTCCGCCTCGTCCCGCAGGCCCGGTCCGAATTCGATGACGGTCGAGACGTGGCCCTGGTTGCTCGCCGTGGCCGTGGTGGTGACGGTGAAGCCTCGGGAGCGCAACTGCTCTGCGGCTCGGGCCGCGAGTCCTGCGACCCGGGTGCCGTTGTGGACGGCGACGGCGATGCCCGTGCCGGAGACCGGAGCGGCGGCCCTGGGGGATGCCGGGCGGCCCTCCGCCCCGCCCCTTTGGGCCGGTCCCTTGCCGCCGACGTCCTGGCCGTCGACCGTGCGGTCGGCCTTCAGTGCTGCCCACAGCGCGTCGGCGTCCGGTTCGACGATCGCGACGCGTGCGCCCTCGTAGCGCCAGGGGACGGTGACGAACTTGGTGTTGTGCAGGTCGATGTTCTTCATCGACATGGCGAACGACAGAAGCCGGTCGGCCGACCCGAGCCCGGGGTCGACGGTCATCGCCTCGGTGGCCGCGTCGGCGAGCGGCAGCAGCGTGCCGGGGGTCAGCCCCTGGGACTTGACCTTCTTGATGAGGGAGGCCACGAAGGCCTGCTGGCGCTTGATCCGCCCCATGTCCGAGCCGTCACCGATGCCGTGCCGGAGCCGGACGTAGTCGAGTGCCCGCTGCCCGGAGACGGTCTGCGGTCCCTTCGCGAAGATCCGGGCGCCTCGTGCGGGCCGCTCCGGGCTGAGGTCGCGCTGGTGGATGTCGTGGGGAAGGCACACGGGTACGCCACCGACAGCCGAGGTCAGTGCGGAGAATCCGGCGAAATCGACGACGACGCTGTGGTCGACGCGCAGGCCGGTGAGATGTTCGACGGTGTTCTGGGTACAGGCCGGGTTTCCCTCGGCCGTCTCCCCCACCGAGAACGCGCCGTTGAACATCACCGCGTGCTGCGGCGCGGTCCACTCGCCCCCCGGCAGTTTGCAGGCCGGGATGTCGACCAGGGAATCACGCGGGATGGACACGGCGACCGCGTGCCTGTGGTCACCGTACACATGAAGCAGGAACGCGGTGTCGGATCGTCCCACCGCACCCGTGCCGCCGCCCAGCCCGCTGTTCTCGCCCGCGCGCGAGTCCGACCCGATGACCAGGACGTTCTGCCCCTTCGACGAGTCCGGAGGCCGGTCACCGGAGATTCCGTCCGCGCTGAAGGTGCCGATGTTGCCATTCACCTGCAGCCAGCCCCACCCGATGCCCGCGACGAGCAGCACGAGCAACGACAGCCCCGACACGGCCGTGCGCCGCAGACGGCTGCCCCTTCCCCCGTCGGCTCCCACCGTGCGATTCCCCGTCATCGGCCACCCCGTCCATCCGGCTTCCATGGGGGAACACACGCTCCATCCACCCCATGGTTGTACAGTTGCGCAATGTGACAAGTATCGCTGCTCGACTGGATCACCGGACCTGCCCACAACCAGCCTGAGGCACCGTCCACCGACGCCGAGCGAAAACAGCGGTCAAAACACCGAAAGGAAGGGCGGGACGTAGATGTTGCGCAACGGTCTCGAACCCTGGCACCTGCTGATCGTGGCGATCGTGATGATCGTGCTGTTCGGCTCGAAGAAGCTGCCGGACACGGCCCGCGCCCTGGGCAAGTCCATGCGGATCCTGAAGAGTGAGGCGAAGGCCATGAAGGAGACCGACACCGGCCCCGGAACCGAACCCCGCGCTTGAGACACCGGCTCGCCGACGTATGGCGACCCTCGCCGCCTTCACTTCAGGAATTGCGCAATCAAGGGAACCGGGAGCGCGGCACCGTCGTTGACCCGGGTGACGGCCGAAGAAGCGCCGATCATCGCAGCACTGAAGCTCTGGACCACTGGATCAATGGAGGAAGTTCATGGGTGTGAGCCTGGCCAAGGGCGGCAACGTCTCCTTGTCGAAGGAGGCGCCCGGCCTGACCGCAGTGACGGTCGGCCTGGGCTGGGACGTGAGGACGACGACGGGCGCGGACCACGACCTGGATGCGAGTGCTCTGCTGTGCTCGGACACGGGCAAGGTGCTCTCCGACCTGCACTTCGTCTTCTACAACAACCTGACGAGCCCGGACGGTTCGGTGCAGCACACCGGGGACAATCTGACCGGTGAGGGCGAGGGCGACGACGAGTCCATCAATGTGGATCTCGCGGCTGTCCCGGCGAACGTCGCGAAGATAGTCTTCCCGGTCTCCATTCACGACGCACAGAGCCGCGGGCAGAGCTTCGGCCAGGTCCGCAACGCGTTCATCCGCGTGGTGAACCGGGCGAACGGCGTCGAACTGGCTCGTTACGACCTCAGCGAGGACGCCTCGACCGAGACCGCCATGGTCTTCGGCGAGCTGTACCGGCATGGCGCGGAGTGGAAGTTCCGCGCGGTCGGCCAGGGGTACGCCTCGGGCCTGGCCGGTATCGCGTCCGACTACGGGGTCAATGTCTGACCCCATGGACCTGCACGGGCAATGAGCACCGGCCTCTCCCCTTGCCCCCGTCGGCGGGGCAGGGGGAAGGCCTGCACGTTCCGCGTACGTACCCTCGTGGTCACCGCACCACATCGCGCCGCGGTGTACTGCTCGTACTCGGCCTGCGCGCCGCTCGGGTCGGCCCGTAGTCGACGGGTCGGGGTCACGGAGCCCTTCGAGCCGGTCGGCGGTCGCTGCTCGACGTCACGGCCCGTTTCACCCCGACGGCAACTGCGCGATCATGTCCGTATGGCCGATGAGCACACACGCGTCCAGGATTTCTTCAAGGCCCGCGCGGCGGACTGGGACACCCGGTTCCCCGACGACGGGCCTGCCTACGCCGCCGGGGTCGACGCCCTCGGACTGGGGGTGGGTGACGCCGTGCTCGACGCCGGCTGCGGTACGGGGAGGGCGCTGCCCGCGCTGCGCGCCGCCGTGGGAGCGCAGGGCACGGTGCTGGGCATGGACCTCACCGCCGCGATGCTGGACTCGGCGGTACGGGCCGGACGTGACCGTAGCGGAGCACTGATCCTCGCCGATGTCGCCCGATTGCCCCTGCGGTCGCGGTCGCTCGACGCGGTGTTCGCGGCCGGGCTCATCTCCCATCTGTCGCACCCGGGACCGGACCTCGCGGAATTGGCGCGGGTGGTTCGGCCGGGCGGGCAGTTGGCTCTCTTCCACCCCATCGGGCGAGCCGTACTGGCAGCGCGCCACGGCCGTCCGATCACCGATGGCGACCTGCGCGCCGAGCGCAACCTCCGCCCGTTGCTGGCACGTTCGGGCTGGCGGCTCGGCACGTACACCGATGAGGACGATCGCTTCCTCGCCCTGGCCGTCCGGACGGGCTGACCTGCGGGTTCGATTCTCCTACGCCTACTCGGCCGCGTCGGCGCGGCCGCGCTCGTGGGCGACCGGACAGCCTCGGATGCCCGGGGCCGGGAACGTACCGAGCCCGGAGATCTCGTAGCCGCCGGGATAGCCCTTGATCTCCGGGTTCTGCCGGGCGTGGTGCGGGTTTGCGCGCGGCGGCAGCAGTCGCACGGCTCGTGCTCTCAGTCGCAGGGCGCCGCGGGTGAGGCCCCGTGCCGCGGAGCTCGGACGTTCGTAGCGGAATGCCCGCAGCAGCGAGTCGTCGAGAAGTGCGAGGGCCGCCTTCCGCGCGACGGAAGCCAGAGGGCGCGGATACCAGGAGCTCATCAGGTCCAGCGTGGCGTCGGAGACGCGGCGTCCGCCTTCGTCCCAGTCGAAGTGCTCGGCCTCGTAGGAATCGAGGGTGCGCTCGAAGTCCCCGTATGTCCGAGGCAGGTCCTTGATGCCCATATGAGCGCCCAGGGTGCGGTAGTAGGCGGCGCACGCCCGCAGTTCGTGGTCGGACAGCCGACGCCATCCGTAGTCGTCGAGCCATCGCTTCGGAGTGACGACGAAGGTGCACAGCACATAGCGCATGTCGTCGTCGCTGATGTCGTAGCTGCGGTGCATCTGATTGATCCGGCGGATGGCTGCGCGTCCCTGGTCGCTGTCGAAACCGTGCTCCACGACCGCGTCGAGGAGCAGTGCGGTGTCGTCGTAGCGTTTTTGCGAACGGTCCGTCAGTTCTGCTGTCTCCGCGAGGAGTCGTCCGATGCTGGGCACGGCATAGGTTCGGTACAGGGCCAGTTCGAGGGCGCGGGTGATGTCCCAGGGAAACTCGTAGGTTGCCGTGATCCGGTAGATCCGGAGGAAGTCCCTTTCCGGATCGAGACGCTGGATCTCCTTCAGCCGGTCGTACCGCTTCACCACACCGCCCCCTCTTCTCGGTCGAAGGTCCAACCCTACGTCGAAGGGGAACACCGTATGTGGCAGGCGCAATGCGCTCGGGGGTTTTCGGAAAGGCGTTCTCCATGATCGACATGATCGGCAGCTTGCGGAAGATGGTCTCCCCGCACCGGAAGGACACGCGACGGGCTCGGTCTCTCGGTGAAGGACGACGCAAGCAGCGCAATCTTTTCGAGGCTGCCGCCACCTATGTCTCGGCGTCCGTGGACGACGATCAGGCCCAGGTCGACGAAGCGAGCGGCTGGGTGTCGCCCGAGGCGCTCTCCTTCGGTGTCAGCGAGCTGGCCTGCCGCGCCGTGATCGCTCTGGCCCGTGAGCGCGACGAGTTGCCGCGGGCAGTGGCCCGTACGCTGCTCGGTCTGCCCGCCGACTGAAAAGCACTCCCTCCGCCGGGCCGCGCGGCGCGTGTCATCCCCTGTCGTGCCATCCCTTGTCAGGGCCTCGACGAGTGGGTTACGGACTCGTTAGGGTGCGCCGACGGGCAACCATGACGGACGAGGAGGGTGCCGTGGCCGGGACGAGCGACACGGTCGCCGACGACGACGCACTGTATGTGCTGACCGCGGTACTGCTGACACCGGCACAGTTCCCGAGCGTGCTCGGTGACGACTACCCGGCCGCCTGTGCGGCACTCGCCCTCGAACCGTACGCCGAGGGATACGGGCTGGTCCTCGGACAGGACGGCAGTGGTGCGCGGTGGACCGTCGTCGTCGAGGACGTGTCGTTGGTCGCCGTGGCCATCGCGTCGTGGGACTGCGGAATGGAGTACGACCTCTCTCCCGACGACCGTTCGGTGGTCTGTGCGCTGCCCGGCTGGCCCCTCGCGGTGGGGGTCGCGGCCCCGGGGGTGGCCGCCCCGCACGATCCGTTGCCGGATCCGGCGGCCGAGGGTATTGATCCCGCGCCGCTGGCTCCACCCGACACGGATTCGTGGGGCCCGGCCCAGAGGCGCCTGGGCGCGGACGAGATAGCGCATCAGTGGGCGGCCTGGCGCGAGCGGATCGACGACGAGACGGCCTTCACCACGCCGGAAGTCACGGACGGCGCGGGGGGCGCAGGCTGCTCGGCCGACGACTCGCGGGGGCGCGCCACTGCGGGGAAGCACGAGGCGGAGGGCGCCGGCGGTCGAACCGGAACCGGCGGCAGGACCGGGGGCGACGGTGAGGGCGAGCACGGGGGCACGGTCGCGATCGGTGTCGGGACCGACGGCGGAGCCGAGGTCGAGCCTCGTGCCGGACTCCCGGGCGGCTCAGGCGCAAGGGCCCAGGACGAGGCGGAGACCGGAGCCGGGGCGACGGCCGAGGGCGAGACCCGGAGCGGCCACCCCGACGCCACGGCCGAGAGCCCCGCGCCGGACTCCCTTTCGGGGGCACATCCCGGTGTACGGCGAGCGCTCGCGGAGGCACACGCCTATGTGGACACCCCGCCGCCCCCGGGCCGTGTCCGGTCCTCCTTCGCCACCGGTGAGGCCCGCATGCTGCGCGCCGACGGCCCCGGCTGGTCGCTGGTCGCCAGAACCGATGACATCGCGTTCGTCCTGCTGGACGAGGAACCGGGCGAGGTGCTGCCGGTCGGTCGAGGCCCGGAGCTGCCCGGCCTGTTGAAGGCCCTGGACGAGATCGCGGTACGACCGACCTGAGCGCGAGGCGACCCCGCTCGACAGGAGGCGGACCGCTGTCGGCGGACAGCGGAGCGCCGAGTCGACCGAGGCGGCCTGCCTCGCTCACACATGCTCCGGCCAGGTCCCAGGTTTGGATCACGTTGGCCGGGGGCGAGCCCGGCCTGATCCGAACGAAAGGCCCTAGACGCGTTCGAGTGCCCGATGCGGGCCCTCGGGCAGTTCGACCTCGATCGGGTCTCCCGGACGGACCACCCCTCCGACCGTGACGATGCCCATGATCCCGGCCTTGCGCACGACCCGGCCCGATCCGTCACGGCCGACGACCTTCTTGAGGAGCCCGTCCTGGAAGTTGTCGATCTGCAGACAGGGGTTGCGCAGTCCGGTGACCTCGACGACCGCCTCGTCGCCGAGGTGCAGCAGGGTGCCGACGGGGAGCGCGAGGAGATCGACGCCGTTGGTGGTGACGTTCTCCCCGAGGTCGCCAGGAGCCACCTCGAAGCCGGCTGCCCGCAATTCGCCGAACAGCTCCTCGTGGATGAGATGGACCTGGCGCAGATTCGGCTGGGTGGGATCCTGTGCGACCCGGGACCGGTGCTTGACCGTGACCCCCGCGTGCACGTCTCCCTCCACACCGAGCCCGGCCAGCAGCGTGACGCTCTGCCTGTTCGGCTTGGTGAACGAATAGGCCTCGTTCCTGCTCACCACCGCCACTGTGCCGCTCATCCCGGTGCCCCCCGTCGTCGTCAGCGGCCTATTTCCTTGCGGGTGATCCTGCGGAGCCTGCGCCGCTGGCCGGGATCCAGCATCAGATAGGCGACCGCCGGAACTCCGACCAGGACCAGCAGCGACAGCCAGAATCCGATGAACGGGATCAGGATGACTGCCGCGACGACTCCCCCGATGGCAATCTTCGCGCTGTTCGACATCGTCCACGCCTCCTTCGCGGCCCGAGGCCGCTCCTGACATGAGAACGCCTGTACGCGCCCATCGGTTCCAGCCTGACGGCAGTCCTCACCTCAGAGGTGCGCCGACCTCGTGCATGTGCTGGAGTGCCTGCCGGTAGGACTCGATCAGTCCGGTCTCCGCGTACGGCATGCCGAGTGCCTCGCAGTGCGCACGCACCATGGGCTGCGCCAGACGCAGATGCGGGCGGGGCATGCTGGGGAAGAGGTGGTGCTCGATCTGGTAGTTGAGCCCGCCGAGGAACCAGTCGGTGAGAACGCCGCCGCGTACGTTGCGCGAGGTGAGGACCTGGCGCTGGAGGTGGCCCCAACGATCGCCGTCGGGGTCGGGCATCTCCATACCCTTGTGGTTCGGGGCGAACGCCATGCCCAGGTGGAGCCCGAACAGCGCGTGGTGCACCAGCGCGAAGACGACGGCCTTGCCCGGGGACATGACGGTGAGCAACAGGGTCGCGTAGAGACCGAGGTGGGCGACCAGGAGCAGTGCCGAGAGGGCGCGCTCCCCGGCGGGCTGCCGCCGCAGGTACTGGAAGCCGGAGATCTTGAGCGCGATGCCTTCGAGGAGCAGCATCGGGAAGAAGAGCCGGGCCTGGTTGCGGGTCAGCCAGCGCGCGAATCCTTCGCGCTGGGCCGCCTGCTTCTGGGTCCAGACGAGGGCGCCGACGCCGACGTCCGGGTCTTTGTCGATGTGGTTGGGATGGGCGTGGTGGCGTACGTGCTTGTCGTTCCACCAGGCTTCGTTCATGCCGAGCAGCAGGTTCGCGTGGATCAGGCCGATGATCCGGCTCGCCCTGCGATCGCCGGATATCTGGGCGTGTCCGGCGTCGTGCCCGACGAACGCAGTGCGGGACCAGAAGATCGCCAGCGGCAGCGCGAGCAGCAGGTTCCACCAGGTGTCGCCGATGAGGAACATGCCGGTGAGCACGGCGCCCAGGGCGGCCAGATTGGTGACGATGCCCGCCGTGTACCAGCCGGTGCGCCGTTCCAGGAGTCCCTGCCCCTTGACCGCCCGCAGGAGGGGCGCGAAGTCGCTCCCCTGGCTCGCGGTGGCTCCAGCACCGCGGGCACTGACGACAGTTCCCGCACTGTCACGGGTGCCTTCCACAACGGTGGCTACGGCCTGTGGCATGAGGTCTCCGGTCTCTGGAAAGCTGTGCTGACCTGTTGAAACGTACGGTGACCAGGGGCACGGCGACCATGGCGCCACCACCCGGGCCATGCGGGGGGCAAGCCCCCTCCCTCCAAGGGGGTGCTGGCTCCACCTTCGGGCGTGACACGCCGTCGCGCCCGGCAGCCTCGCGGGGCGGCCGACGCGCTCGAAAGTGAGCTGGATCACGCAGATTGCACTCACAGTCGCACGTGTCGATGAAGTACCCTCGGCGACTCGGCCCCGACTAGTCAAATTTGAGGAATTCGGCATCGCTGTGCACAGGCTCCCTGCGGCAACGCTCTCCGAGATCTCCGCACTCTCCGGCTGCTCCGTGGTCTTTCTGCCCGCGGACCCTTCCCGTACCGGCCGCATCGCCTTCTGGCATCCGGACGGCAGCAGTCCACCCGACGCTCCCGGCTCCGTGGAGGAGTTGACCGTCGTGGGCGCCGACGCGCAGATCCACGCCGTGCCGGCACTGTTGCTTCCGGTCCGCGACGCGCTGCCCGTACTGACGCGCGCCCGGACTTCGGCGCAGGCCTCCGACGCCGCCGCGTTCTGGGGCGCCGCCGCGCTCCTCGCCCTCCAGCTCGCCGCCCGCGGCCTGCTGCTTCCCGGACTGACCGCCACCGATCACGATGCCTGGCGGGCCGGGCCGCTGACCGCCGACGATCAGTCCCGGATCCGTACGCTGGCGGCCTCGATGCCGCCCCTGGCCCACGCCGTACCGCTCGACGGAACCGCACGGCCCGTTCTGCTGCCCGAACCCGAGCGGCTGCTGCGCGCGTTCCTCGACGCGGTTGCGGACGGGCTCCCCCGCACCCCCGCCGCGGCCTTCGCCACCGGCGGCCCGGCGTTCGTCACCGACGCGCCACAGCATCTGCCCGACCAGCGGGCCTGGGCCGCCGACATCGCAGCCGGGCACGACGCCGGTGTCCGGCTCTCGCTGCGGGTGGAGGTGTCGGGGCTGACAGCGCCGGACGAGGACGCCCCGCCGTCCTTTCGCACTGTTCTGCAGATCCACAGCGTCAGCGATCCGACGCTGGTCGCCGATGCCTCCGAGGTATGGGCGGGGACCGCGCCGACCGCTGCGGGCTTCGGCCCCCGCGCCCGGATGGATGCCCTGCTGGCGCTGCGCCGGGCCGCGCGTGCCTGGCCACCGCTGTCCCCGCTGCTGTCGGCCGCGGTGCCCGACTTCGTCGAACCGGCCGACGAGGAGATCGCCGACCTCCTCGGTCACGCCGGGCGGGCGCTCGCCGCGACCGGGGTCCAGGTGCACTGGCCCCGGGAACTGGCCCGCAAGCTCACCGCGCGGGCGGTGATCGGTCCGGCCGAGGGCGCGGAGGCCACGGAGCGAGAGGCGTTCACGCGCAATGGGTCGGATACGCCGCCGCTCCTGTCGGCCGATGCGCTGCTGGCGTTCGACTGGTGGTTCGCCCTCGGTGACCAGAAGCTCAGCCGCGCCGAGCTGGACCGCCTGGCCGAGGCCAACAGGCCGGTGGTGCGGCTGCGCGACCAGTGGGTGCTGGTCGACCCCGAGGAGGCTCGGCGCGCCCGCGAGACCGAGGACCGCAAGGTCAGTCCGATCGATGCGCTCGGTGCCGTACTGACCGGATCCACCGAGGTCGACGGCCGCAGGATCGATGTGCGCGCCACCGGCTGGCTGGAGCAGTTGCGCCGCCGGCTGGCCGATCCCGAGTCCGACGGACCGGGGAGCGCGGGACAGACGGTCGGTCAGCCGCCGACGCTCGCGGCCACTCTGCGCGACTATCAGCTGCGCGGCCTGAACTGGCTGCACACCATGACGTCGCTCGGCCTCGGCGGCTGTCTGGCCGACGACATGGGGCTGGGCAAGACCATCACGCTGATCGCTCTGCATCTGCACCGCCAGAGCATCGAATCCGCCGCCGGGCCGACGCTCGTGGTCTGTCCGACATCACTCATGGGAAACTGGCAGCGGGAGATCGAGAAGTTCGCGCCCGGTACGCCGGTGCGCCGCTTCCACGGTGGTTCGCGCAGCCTCACGGGCCTGGCCGACGGCGAGTTCGTCCTCACCACGTACGGCACGATGCGGCTCGACTCGGCGAAACTCGCCGACATCCGGTGGGGCATGGTGGTCGCCGACGAGGCACAGCACGTCAAGAACCCGTACTCGGCGACGGCCAAACAGTTGCGCACGATCGGCGCGCGGGCACGGGTGGCGCTCACCGGCACCCCCGTGGAGAACAATCTCTCCGAGCTGTGGGCGATCCTCGACTGGACGACGCCCGGTCTGCTGGGCCGGCTCGGCACGTTCCGTACCCGATACGCGCGGACCGCGGAGGGCGGCGATCCGGCGGCGGCCGAGCGACTCGCCTCTCTGGTACGGCCCTTCCTGCTGCGACGGCGCAAATCGGATCCGGGCATCGCCCCCGAACTGCCGCCGAAGACCGAGACGGACCGCACGGTGTCGCTGACGGCGGAACAGACCGGCCTGTACGAAGCGGTGGTACGGGAGACCCTGACCGCCATCTCCGACGCCGACGGCTTCGCGCGGCGGGGCCTCGTCGTAAAACTGCTGACGGCCCTCAAGCAGATCTGCAACCACCCGGCGCAGTACCTCAAGGAACAGGAGCCGCGCATCGAGAACCGTTCGGGAAAGGTGGAGCTCCTGGACGAACTGCTCGACACGATCCTGGCGGAGGACGCGAGCGTGCTGGTGTTCACCCAGTACGTGCAGATGGCCCGGCTCCTCGAACAGCACCTCGCGGCGCGCGGGATTCGCACACAGTTCCTGCACGGCGGTACGCCGGTCGCCGAGCGGGAGGCCATGGTGAACCGCTTCCAGTCGGGCGAGGCCCCGGTCTTCCTGCTGTCGCTGAAGGCTGCGGGCACCGGACTCAATCTCACCCGGGCCGGCCATGTCGTGCACTTCGACCGCTGGTGGAATCCGGCGGTGGAGGCACAGGCCACCGACCGCGCGTACCGGATCGGGCAGACCCAACCGGTGCAGGTGCACCGCCTCGTCGCCGAGGGCACCATCGAGGACCGGATCGCCGACATGCTGGCCCGGAAACAGGGGCTCGCGGACGCGGTGCTCAACTCCGGTGAGACGGCACTGACCGAACTGACGGATGCGGAACTGGCCGATCTGGTGACGCTGCGAGGGGGCACACGATGAGTGACGGATACGACGGCGGAGGATACGAGCGCGTCGCGTACGACAACACCGATGACGACGGTGACCGGTACGACGGCGTCGGGTTCGACGGTCGAGGGGCCGCTTCCGCCGCCGACGAGCGGCGCGACGCCCCGACGCCTGTGCAGGAGCGCACGTTCGCCGCGCTGCCGCCCGCGCGCGGTCGCGGATTCGCGGAGTCCTGGTGGGGCCGGGCGTGGCTGAAGGCCCTGGAGGACACCGCGCTGGACGGCGAACAGCTCAAGAAGGGACGGAGGTTCGCCCGCGAGGGACGGGTCGGTGCGGTGACCGTGCGGCCCGGCCGGATCACCGCTGTCGTCCGGGACCGGGACGCGTCCGCGTACCGCGGTGACGTGCTCCTGCAGGAGCTGAGCGAGGCGGACTGGGAACGGTTCCTGGACATGGCCGCCTCCCGGGCCGGGCACGTCGCGGCGCTCCTCGACCGGGAGATGCCGCCCCACCTGGTGGAGGACGCGGCGGCGGCCGGGGTGGATCTGCTGCCGGGAATCGGCGATCTGGACCCGGAGTGCACCTGTGAGGCGTGGGACCACTGCCCGCACACCGCCGCCCTGTGCTACCAGGTCGCGCGGCTGCTGGATCAGGATCCGTTCGTCCTGCTGCTCATGCGCGGGCGCGGTGAGCGGCGGCTCCTGGACGAGCTCCAGGTACGCATCGCGGACCGCGCCGAGGGGCGGGCGCCGTCGGATCCAGCCGCCCCCGACGGATCCGGCGTGCCGGAAGCGGGGGCGCAGGACCGGGGCGTACGGGCGGACGAGGCGTTCGACGCGCGGGACATTCTGCCCCCGCTGCCAGCACCTCCACCGCTGCCGGTGGAACCGGGACCCGCTCCGTCGCTGGACACGGAGGCCGGACCGGAGCCCGGCGTCGAACCGGCGGTCCTGGAGATGCTGGTCACGGACAGCGCGTGGCGCGCCTGCCGGATGCTGGCGGACGCGCTCTCCCCCGGCCATGAACATCAGCCGTTGCCGATGGAACTGACGCCTCGACAGGACGCCGTACGTCTGATCGCGGACGCCGGGCCGGAGCCGTGGATCGCCGCCAGGCTGGCCGCCGGATCGGGGCGCTCGTGCCTCGATCTCGATGCGGCGGTGCGTGCGTGGCGCTATGGCGGGGCGGCCGCGCTCGCCGTGCTCGACGAGGAGTGGACCCCGGATGCGGAGACCCTGGCCGGGGCCCGGACCCGGCTCGCCGAGGCGTGGGAGGAGGGTGAGCGGCCACGGTTCTCCTCAGCGGGCAATCGATGGACGGCCGTGGAGGAGGGTGTGCAGCTCCGGTTCGGGCGGGACCGACGCTGGTGGCCCTACCGTGCGGAGAGCGGGCGCTGGGTTCCGGCAGGCCCGGCGGACGACGATGCGGCGGCGGCGCTGGGAGGTTCGGGCGTGACGGACGACTGAGGTCGTCGCTCGCGAGGACCACTCGGCGCTCGATACCGGGGCGGCCGGCGGCCGGGCAGAGGCGCCCGTCCCCCGTCCGTCGCCGTGTTCCGCCCTGGCGTTCAGCTCGAAGTCACCGACCGTTGAGGGTGAGGACGGAACCTGACGGCCGTCCGAGCTGTTCGTGCCTCAGGAGGCCCCATGTCCAAGCGTGTTGTCCGTCGCCCACTCTCCGTCGGGCTGCCGCTCGCCCTGCTCGCAACGGTGTGTGCCGCGGGGACGGCGACGGGCGCGCCGGACCGGCACGAGCGTCCGGAACCCGCCGCTCGTGTCACCGGGAGCGCCGTACTCCCTGACATTCCGCTTGCCGGATTCAGCAACGGGCTGCTCCCCGGGACGGTCGCCGACGACCGCGGCGTGATGCTCGGCGGTATCGGCAGTGACCTCTACCCGGCGGGCCGCAAGGGCGAGTTCTGGACGGTGACGGACCGCGGCCCCAACGGCCAGATCAAGATCGACGGAAAGAAGCGGCGCACCTTCCCGGTCCCGGGCTTCGACCCGGCGATCGTCAGGATCCGAGTCGAAGGCAAGCACATCCGGGTGCTGCGTTCCATTGCGCTGACCACCCGCTCCGGCGCCGCCGTCACCGGTCTGCCGAACCAGCGGGGCCGTGACGAGGCTCCGTACACGTACGATGCGAAGGCGCCACTCTCGTACGACCCGAACGGTCTGGACACCGAAGGCATCGTCCGGGCCGCCGACGGCACGTTCTGGCTCGTGGACGAGTACGGCCCCTCCCTGGTGCATGTCTCGGCCCGGGGCCGGGTGTTGACACGCTACGTCCCTCGGGGGCTCGGGCTGACGGGCGCCGACTACCCGGTGGTGGAGGCGCTGCCCGGCGTACTCCTGAACCGCAGGATCAACCGCGGCTTCGAGGGACTGGCCCTGCTGCCGGACGGTGACCTGGTGATGGCGGTGCAGAGCCCGCTCTCGCTGCCCGACCAGGACGCGGGCGAGTCGTCGCGCAATGTGCGGCTGCTGCGCTTCTCGACGAAGAAGCGCGCGGTCACGGCGGAGTACGCCTACCGGTTCGACCCGGTCGACGTCGTGGACCCCGGCGAGGACGACACCTCCGAGCTGAAGATCTCCTCGGTCGTCGCGGTCGGCCGCGACGGACTCCTGGTCGAGGAGCGCACCGACAGGGCGGCACGACTGCATCGGGTGACGCTTCCCCGCGGCTCCGGAATCCTTGGCTCCGCCTGGGACGACCCGGCGACGTCACCCTCCTACGAGGAACTCTCCGACCCCTCCGCGAAGGGCGTACCGACGCTCCGCAAGAGCCTGGTCGTCGACCTGGGCAGGATCACGGGGGTGCCGGGGAAGATCGAGGGCGTGGCTGTGACGGGCCCGGACACGCTCGCCCTGATCAACGACAACGACTTCGGGATGACCGACGGCGCCGAGGCCTTCGACGCGAACGGCCGGCTGATCGACAGCGGCATCGACACGTCGGTGACACTGCTGAAGCTGCCGCGCCCGCTGCACGGCTGACCACGCTCCGGCCCGGCGGTACGGGAACAAGCGCTCCCCCGTACCGCCGTCGCCGTGCGTTCCGCCGACTTCCCGATTCGCGTACCCGATTCCGGTCTCCTGCCGTCTTCCGCCGCCCGCGTGACGCCCGTACGGTAGGGCGCGCGAGAAGCTGAGCCGTACATCGGACAATGCCTTCCGGTCATCGGACAAAGGGAGTCACAAAGGTGTCGGGGGATTCGGGCAGAGGACTTTTACGTGATGCCGTCGGGCTGCGCGAGGTCCTCTTCCAGAGCATCACGGCGATGGCGCCCGCCGCAGCCATCACCGCCTCCATTCCTTCCGGGGCCGCGTTCGCGGGCGGGAGCCTGCCGCTTTCCGTGGTCGTGGCGCTGATCGCCTGTCTGTTCACCGCTTCGTGCGTCGCGGAACTGGCCCGTCATCTGCCCGCCGCCGGTTCGGTCGCCACCTACTCCGCGCAAGGCTTGCACCCGGCAGTCGGCTTCCTCGTCGGCTGGGGCTACGTCTTCGTGGAGGCTCTGGTCCCCGCACTGCTGCTGCTCCAGCTCGGCTTCACGACAGCGGGCACCCTGCACCAGGAGTGGTCGTCCTACCCGGCGGACCTGTGGTGGCCCTGGTCACTGCTCGGCGCGGCGGTCATCGCGCTCGCCGGATACTTCGGCGTACGGGCCTCCGCCCGGTTCGGAACCGTGCTCGGGCTCTTCGAGGTGCTCGTCTTCGTCGCCTTTGCGCTCCTGCTCATCGGACAGGCCGGCTCGGACAACACGCTCTCGGTGTTCGGCACTTCGCACACCGCCGACGGCTTCGACGGCATCAGCGGGATCTTCGCGGGATCGGTCTACACCGTGCTGGCCTTCGCCGGTTTCGAGGCCGCGGCACCGCTCGCCGAGGAGACGAAGGACCCGCGGCGCACCATGCGGCGCGCGGTGCTCGGTGCGGCGCTCTCCATCGGCCTGGTGTACGTCCTCACCACCTATGCGATGTCCGTGTACTTCGGGCCCGACAGGTTCGCCGGATTCGGGGCTTCGGGAGCGGCGTCCTGGGAAGGCGTGGCACGCGCCTCGTTCGGGCTGTTCTGGGTGCTGCTCTTCCTCGCCGTGGTCAACTCGACGGTGGCCAACGCAAATGCCTGTGCCACCGTCTCGACCCGGACGGCGTTCGCCCTGGGCCGGATCGGCGTCTTCCCGCGGGCGTTCGCACAGCTGCACCCCCGCCGCCGCTCCCCCGTCACCGGCGTGGGCGTGCAGTTCGTGATCGCGGTGGGTGCGACGCTCGGACTGGGGTTCGGCTACGACCCGGTGACGGCTTTCGTGCTGCTGGCCACTGTGATCGTCACGGTGATCACCGGTGTGTACATCATCGTGAACCTGTCCTGCGCCGGGTACTTCCTGCGAAAGAGGCGGGACAGGTTCAATCCCGTACTCCATCTGCTCTTCCCGGTGCTGGGCACGGCGGCGTTCGTGCCCGCGCTGCTGACAGCCGCCGGAATCCCCGCCTTCGACTTCGTCTCCGAGCTGAGTGCGCCTGTCTCGTACGCCGGTCCCGTCGTAGGTGTCTGGACGCTGATCGGAATCGTTGTGCTGGTGGTGCTGCTCCGAAGACATCCGGAGCGGGTGGCACAGACCGGACGGATCCATCTTGACGACGCCCCGGAGCCGGCCGGGGAACCCGAGACAGGAGCGGTACAGCGATGAACGACCCCCGAATCCTGACCGTCCGCCCCAAGGAGGGCGAGTACGCCTGGACCTTCGGCGGAGTGGCCCCGGTCGCCCGCATCGAGCCGGGGACGTTCCTCGACGTGTACACCGAGGACTGCTTCGCGGGACGGGTGCGTTCCGAGAAGGACCTGGTCTCCGAAGTCTGCGAGTTCCCCTTCCTCAACCCGCAGACGGGTCCTTTCCACGTGGTGGGTGCGGAGCCCGGTGACACCGTCGCGGTGCATTTCGTGTCCGTCGAACCGGCCAGGGACTGGGCCGCCTCGACGACCGTTCCGCTGTTCGGGGCGCTCACCTCCACGCACACCACCGCGTCGCTGCAGGATCCGCTGCCCGAGGTGGTGTGGATGTGGCAGCTCGACCGGGCACGCCGCACCTGTCTGTTCAGTGCCCGGGACAGTGACGTCCAGGTGGAGCTGCCGATGGATCCGATGCACGGCACGGTCGGGGTGGCACCGGCGAATCTGGAGGTACGGTCCGCCTTGGTGCCCGACGCACATGGCGGCAACATGGACACCCCGGAGATGAGGGCGGGCGTCACCTGCTACCTGGGCGTCAATGTCGAGGGGGCGCTCCTGAGCCTCGGCGACGGACACGCCCGTCAGGGTGAGGGTGAGACCTGCGGGGTCGCCGTGGAGTGTGCGATGAACACGGTGGTGCTCGTCGAACTGCTCAAGGGCGTCACGACTCCGTGGCCGCGCATCGAGTCCGACACCCATCTGATGTCGACCGGTTCCGCCCGGCCTCTCGAAGACGCCTTCCGGATCTCGCAGTTGGACCTCGTGCAGTGGCTGGCACGCGACTACGGCCTCTCCGAACTCGACGCCTATCAGCTGGTCAGCCAGGCCGGCGAGGCGCCGTTGGCCAATGTGTGCGACACCAACTACACCTGTGTGGCGAAAATCCGCAAGAAGTGGCTGCCCGCGGGTGACCCCCATCGCGGACTCCACCGCCATCTGCGGGAGACGGCGACGCCGCTGTCCAGCCCGTGACCACATCACCCGCCCCTCGTCCCTCCCCCACACACAGGAGTGTTCATGCATCGCAGAAGGATTCTTCACGGCGCCGCGGCGACGGCTGCCGCCGCGCTGATCCCGGCCTCCGCCCGCGCCGCGGCCGCCACGACCGCGGGCGACACGGACTATCCGCTCGCGCACTGGACCCCCGCGTCGACGTCCAACTACACGGCGTCGAGCCGCCCTTCGGCCTATCCGGTCCAGTATGTGATCATCCATGTCACCCAGGAAACCTTTTCGAACACGATCGGGATCTTCCAGAATCCGGCGAAACAGGTGTCCGCGCACTATGTGGTGCGCTCGGCGGACGGCTATGTCGCCCAGTGCGTCCGGGAGCAGAACATCGCCTGGCACGCGGGCAACTGGGACTACAACACGCGCAGCATCGGGATCGAGCACGAAGGCTGGGTGGACCAGCCCTCCTACTTCACCAACACCATGTACGAGAAGTCGGCGCTGCTGACCGCCTCGGTCTGCGACCGCTACAACATCCCCAAGGACCGCGCGCACATTCTCGGTCATGTCCAGGTCCCGGGCACCGACCACACGGATCCCGGCCCGAACTGGGACTGGGTGCGCTACATCCGGCTCGTCAATCTGTACTCCGCCGGCTGACGGGTCTTCGCCGCCACGTCCGCTCACTCTCCGCACCCCGGTTGTCGCAGGCGTCGACTGCGGACACGATGGGATGGGCACGACGCCCCTGGACGGGAGAGTGAGTTGACGGACCCCTGGGTGGCCCTGGCAGCCGATACGGACACCGGTGAACGGCTCGGCCAACTGCGGCACGCGCACGAGGTGTTCACCACGGCCGGGCGGCTGGAGCGGCCGGTGCGACCGGTGGTCGGCGAGTCGTGGCGGCGCTCGGCACGGGCACGGGTCAGCCCGGACGGTGTCGCCCTGGTCGAGCTGGGCGCGGACGATCTCGGGCCGTACCGGGACGGGCATCCCCTGGCCCCCGCGATGCCGGTGATCCGTGAGCTGATGAGCGCGTACGCGATGGACGGGGAACACCTCCTCGCGGTGTGCGACGCGCACGGCAGACTGCTGTGGGTCGAAGGGCATGCGTCGGCCCGTCAGGCCGCGGACCGGATGAACTTCGTGGAGGGCGCCTGCTGGGCCGAGTCCGTGGCCGGGACGAACGCACCGGGTACGGCCATCGCCGTGGACCGGCCGGTACAGGTCTTCGCCGCCGAGCACTTCCTGCGACCGGTCCAGCAGTGGACCTGCGCGGCGGCACCGCTCCACGACCCGCACACGGGGCGGGTCCTGGGCGCCGTGGACATCACCGGTGGGGACCGGCTGGCACATCCGCACAGCCTGGCGTTCGTGCAGGCGGTGGCACGCGCCGCCGAATCGCAACTCGCGCTGCGGACGCGCCCGCCCGACGGCGGGACCCTCCAGCTCAGTGCGCTCGGGCGGGAGGAGGCACTGCTCGTCGCGGGAGGCCGCAGGTTCCGGCTCAGCAGACGGCACAGTGAGATCCTGGTGACGCTGGCCCGCCATCCCGAGGGCCTGAGTGGCGACGAACTCATCGTCGAGCTGTACGAGGACTCGTCGGTGACCCCGGTGACCCTGCGGGCCGAGCTCTCCCGGCTGCGGCGGCTGCTCGGCCCCGAGCTGCTGCCCTCCCGCCCCTACCGTCTCGCCGCCCCGGTCGACGCCGATTTCGACATGGTGGCACGCAGGCTGGCGTCCGGCGCGGTCGCGGCGGCGCTCAGCGCCTACACGGGCCCGCTGCTGCCGGGCTCGCAGGCGCCCTCGGTCGTCCGTCTGCGGGGCCGGCTCGACGGACAACTGCGGGCGGCACTGATCGCGCGCGCCGACCCGGGCCTGCTGGCCGACTGGGCGTACAGTCCTTGGGGCGAGGACGACCTCCAGGCCTGGCAGGCGCTCGCGGCGGCCGTACCCGCAGGACAGCGTCCCGCGCTCCTCGCCAGGGCACGAGCACTGGACGCCGAGCAGCGATAGCCGCGTTTCTCTGCAACGGGGTTGCAACGTGGCGCCGTCTATCGTCACGCCGAGGGCCGTCCAAGGGCGGACGGCACGGATCCGGAAGGCCACAGAGATGACCCGTTACGCTGCGCCGGGCACCGAGGGCGCCATCGTCACGTACGAGTCCCGCTACGACCACTGGATCGGCGGCGCCTACGTCCCGCCCGCCCGTGGCCAGTACTTCGAGAACCCCAGCCCCGTCAACGGCCGGCCCTTCACCGAGATCGCCCGTGGCAGTGCCGAGGACGTCGAACGGGCCCTGGACGCGGCCCACGCGGCGGCCCCCGCCTGGGGAGCCACCGCGGCAGGAGACCGTGCCTCGGTCCTCAACAGGATCGCCGACCGGATGGAGGCGCACCTGGAGGAGCTGGCGGTCGCGGAGAGCTGGGACAACGGCAAGCCGGTGCGGGAGACCCTGGCCGCCGACATCCCCCTGGCCATCGACCACTTCCGCTACTTCGCCGGTGCGCTCCGCGCCCAGGAGGGGTCGCTCAGTGAGCTCGACGACGACACGGTCGCCTATCACTTCCACGAGCCGCTGGGCGTCGTCGCACAGATCATCCCGTGGAACTTCCCCATCCTCATGGCGACCTGGAAGCTGGCCCCGGCGCTCGCCGCGGGCAACGCGGTGATCCTCAAGCCGGCCGAACAGACTCCGGCCTCCATCCACGTATGGCTGAAGCTGGTGGCCGACCTCCTGCCACCCGGTGTCGTCAACATCGTCAACGGCTTCGGCGCGGAGGCCGGCAAACCACTAGCCTCCAGTCCGCGCGTCGCGAAGATCGCCTTCACCGGTGAGACCACGACCGGGCGGCTGATCATGCAGTACGCCTCCGAGAACATCAAGCCGGTGACGCTCGAACTGGGCGGCAAATCGCCGAACATCTTCTTCGACGACGTGTGGAACGCGGACGACGACTTCCGCGACAAGGCCCTCGAAGGCTTCACCATGTTCGCCCTCAACCAGGGCGAGGTCTGCACCTGCCCGTCACGCGCACTGATCCAGCGCGGCCACTACAGCGAATTCCTGGAGGCGGGCATCGCACGCACCGAGAAGATCGCGCCGGGACACCCGCTGGACACGGACACGATGATCGGCGCACAGGCCTCCAACGATCAGTTGCAGAAGATCCTCTCGTACCTGGACATCGGCCAGCAGGAGGGGGCGAAGGTCCTCACAGGCGGTCAGCGGATCGAGTACGACGGGGAGCTGGCGGGCGGCTACTACGTCCAGCCGACCGTCTTCGAGGGCGACAACCGGATGCGGGTCTTCCAGGAGGAGATCTTCGGGCCGGTCGTGGCGGTCACATCCTTCTCGGACTTCGACGACGCGATCAGAACGGCGAACGACACGCTCTACGGGCTCGGCGCGGGCGTGTGGACCCGCGACATCAACACCGCGTACCGGGCCGGCCGTGCCATCCAGGCAGGCAGGGTCTGGACGAACTGCTACCACGCATACCCGGCCCACGCCGCCTTCGGTGGCTACAAGCAGTCGGGGATCGGCCGCGAGAACCACAAGATGATGCTGGAGCACTACCAGCAGACGAAGAATCTACTGGTGAGCTACTCGCCGAAGAAGCTGGGCTTCTTCTAAAGGCATGGAAAAGGGCACCTGAGCTGGGGAAACTCCCAGCCAGGCGCCCTTCATTGCCCGCAATCAAGCAGTAAGGCGAAATGCTCGCTTGCTCCCAGTTCGCCCCACTGTCGCCCACGCCCTGACCAGGCCGGACGAGGGCTGAGGGACGTCCTGGCGGGCCGGCCGCCACCCGTGCGAGCAGGGTGGCGAGGTCACCGGGCCTGCTCGCACGGGTGGCGCCGGCGTGTCCGGCGGTTCAGCCCTGGAGGGTGGCGAGCCAGTCGGTCAGCAGGCGGTTGACCTCCTCGGGGCGCTCCTGCTGGATCCAGTGGCCGCAGCCCTCCAGGAGGTGGGAGGCGGACAGGGCGGGAAGTGTGGCGGGGTAGGCGTCGATCGCGTCCGCCATCCAGGTGGTGGAGGCGTCCAGGGCGCCGCCGATGAACAGGGACGGCTGCTTGATCGGGGCGCCGCGGTGGGGGGCGAGGTCCTCCCAGTCGCGGTCCATGTTGCGGTAGCGGTTGAGGGCGCCGGTCAGACCGGTGCGCTCGAACTCCCCGGCGTAGACGTCGAGGTCGTCCTCGGTCAGCCAGGCGGGGAGCTTGCCCGCGGGGAAGCGGTCGCGAAGCCGGCCGCCACCGCTCCTGGTCACGAAGTGCGGGTCGGGCTCGCCCTGGGCGGGCATGGTGTCGGCGGACAGCGCCGCGTAGAAGCCCATGAGCCAGCCCCGGACGTCGGGCTCGATCTCCGCCTCGGCCCGACCGGGCTCCTGGAAGTAGGAGACGTAGAACTCCTGCTCGGGGCCGCCGATCTGGCCGAAGATGTCGGTGGGGCGGGGGCCGCCGGGCGGCGCGTAGGGGACGCTCAGCAGGGCGACGGCGCTAAAGACCTCGGGGTGGAGCAGGGCGGAGGTGGCCGCGATGTTGGAGCCCCAGTCGTGGCCGACGACCACCGCGTTCTCCTCGCCGAGTGCGTGGACGACGGCAAGGTTGTCCCCCACCAGGTCGAGCATCCGGTAGGCGTCGGTCGCGGCGGGCTTGGAGGAGCGGCCGTAGCCGCGCACGTCGATGGCCACGGCCCGGTATCCGGCCGCGGCGAGGGCCGGGAGCTGCAGCCTCCAGGAGTACCAGGACTCCGGGAAGCCGTGCACGAGCAGGACCAGTGGGCCGGTGCCCTGCTCGACCAGGTGCAGCCGCCCGGCGGGGGCCTCGATGGTGCGGTGGCGGAGTTCGGCGGACGACTCGGGCTGCATGGGTTTCTCCTCGGTTCGCGGGTGGCGCGGGTACACATCGATCATGCGGTGCGACGGCCCCCCGAGGCGATTAGCGTTGCCATTCGGGCAAACTTGCAGGACAGGGCCGGGCGGCACGGCCGGTGAGAAGGGAGTAAGAGTGACGGACGACGGCACAGCCGAGACGCTGGCGGCGATGGGCCCACGGTTGCGGGCCGCGCGCGAGCGGCACGGCGCCACGCTCACCGGCGTCAGCTGTGCGACCGGCATCTCGCCGAGCACGCTGTCACGGATCGAGACCGGCCGGCGCAAGCCCACCCTGGAGGTGGTGCTGCAGCTGGCCACGGAGTACGGCATCTCCCTGGACGAGCTGGCCGGCACTGCCCCCGCGCCCGCCCGCGTCGAGCCGCGCACCATCGCGCTGCAGCGTTTCGGCGACGACAAGGGGGTGCTGCCATTGACCCCGTACGTTGGCGGCCTGCACGCCCACAAACACGTCCTGCCCGCCGTCGAGGAACCGCCCAGGCGGCCACGGCAGATCTCCCACGACGGCTACGAATGGCTGTGCGTTCTGTACGGGCGGCTGTGGCTCGCACTCGGAAAGCAGGACCTCATCCTGACCGCCGGCGACGTCGCCGAGTTCGACACCCGCAGTCCCCACGGAGTCACGAACGCCGGCCCCGGTGGGCCGGTCGAGTACCTGATCATGTTTGGGCCCCAGGGAGAAAGACTGCGGCCACGCACCCCGCCGCCCACCGGCCGGGGAGCCCTGTAACGAAGTGCAGCGTCCGTGGGCGCATGGAGGCCCGCGCTCACCGCAGTCGCCGTCCAGCCGGATCGGGTGGTCAGCGGCAGCAGGGCAGCGCGGTGACGGCGCGGGCCTCGTGGAGGGCGGCGCGCAGGTGCTCGTTGTCGATGCTCAGGCGTTGGATGGCGGCGATAGCGACCTCCAGCTGCGCGGCGAGTTCGCGTTTGTCGCGCAGCAGTCGCGCGTTGTCGGCCTTCAGCCCGGTGTAGGCGTCGGCGCCGTTCGTGCTGCCGGGCGTTGGAGGGGAGGCGGTCAGCTGGGCGCAGACGTCGGGGAAGTTGCGGCGGAAGGTGGTGTTGGCGAGGCCGAGGCTGGTGGCGAGGGCGAGCACGCTCGGGGCCCGGCCGGTCGCCGGGGCCGGACAGAACCGACCGTGGAGTAGGGGGATTGGTCGGGTCTTAGGGCTCGCAGAGAATCAAGGTGTTGCTTCCCTTGATTCTCTGCGAGCCCTAAGACCGCACCCGAACCTCCCACCTGGCAGCACTTCGCCCCGCCGGATCACACCCGGCGGGGCGAAGGCAGGACCCACGACGCCATATCGCCAACAGCGGGCGGCCCATCACGCGCTGGTCAGCTCACCTCGGTGAACCGCCAGCGCTGGTTGGAACCAGAGTTTGCCTGCCACGTCGTGACGGCCGCGCCCTCGTTCGTCGCCTGGCCACCGACCTCCAGCAGCCGCCCGGTCGCCACGTTCACCAGCGTGCACGTGCCGTCGCCCGTGGTCGACAGGATCCACTCCGTCGCGGAGCCCCGCTCACCCGTATCGGCTTCGATCACCGGCACGTTGTCCCGTACGGAGAGCCGCTTGCCCTCGGCCGCGTTGGCAAAGACGTACCGCTGACGGTTGCCCGTCTCGCCGTACTTCGCCTCCAGCCGCCATTCCTGAGCGGTCGTGCCGTTCGCCGAGTTGATAACCAGGTTCGTGCCGTTTGCGCCGACGGTCACCGCCTTGCCGCTCTGAACACCGGTCAGCGTGTACGACCTGCCCGTGCTGAACGGGCTCGCGTTCTTCGCGACGCCGGAGACACCCTTGATGGCGAACGAGGTCACCGACTGCGCAGGGACGGTGAACGTCGCCTTGCCGTCGATGACCTCGACCGGGGCCTGCTTCACCAGCTTGCCGCCCGCGTCGGTGACGGTCGGGGCGACTGCTGCGTCTCGCTTGATCTTCCCGAACTTCGACAGGTCGATCGTCACCGCGCGGGGCGCGGTCGTGGAGTTGACATGGACCAGTGAGGCACCGTTGCCGTCCTTCGTCACGGCGGCAGCGCTGGAGGTGTCGTCGACCTTGATCAGGCTGTCGCCGGGCTTGATGAAGTGCGTGAAGTTCCGGGCGGTATCGAACTTCGTGTTCGTGTAGATCGGGCAGGTCTTCAGGGTGTCGGCCGACGTGCAGCTGAACGGAATCTGGACGGAGCCCCAGTTGCCGCCCTTGGCGAACTCTCCGCCCGGCTTCATGTTGTCGTAGTCCTCGACCGGCTGCCAGAACACCCACGCCTTGGGCTCCAGCTCGCGCAGGTCGTTCACGATGTGCTGCGCCAGACCCAGCCCCGGGCGCATGTCGGTGAAGCTCTGCCCGTCGCCCCAGTCGCCCTCGACCTCGCTCATCCACAGCGGCTTGCCGGCTGCCTTGGCCAGGTCACGGACCGAGGTGCGCTGTCCGGTGTTGTAGGTGTGGACGTTCATCTGGCCGACAAGGTCCTTGGACGCCTGCGAGTAGGAGTCCCAAGTCGTCGCGAACCCCCAGGGGGTGGACTCGTCCATCGCCGAGATGCCGGCCCCGACCTTCGCCTCCTTCAAGGCGGGCGCCAGCGCCGCGAGCACCTTCTGCTGCAGCTCCGGCCCGAAATCCGCACCCTCCTGACGGCCCACCGGCTTGCCGTCCGCGTCCAGACGTGTGCCCCAGTGACCGATCGGCTCGTTGAACGGGTCGATCGTGTCAACCTTGATGCCCTCGGACTTCTCCAGCCGCTTCGACGCCCCCGAGAGGTAGGCGGCGAAGTCGTCGACCGAACTCTCCTTCAACTGGTCGACACCCGCGTTGAAACCACCGGAGACATATCCGTTGACAGTCATGAACCAGGGCGGGGAGTTGGAGAACGTTTCCCAGTGGTCGATGTCGTTCTTGATCCGCTTGACCCACCAGCGCTGGGTGGCGTCCGCCTTGTCGTTCCAGTTGGCCGGGTCGTCGGGGTTCCACCAGTCGGTGTCCCCACGAGTTGTCCCCGCCGGCGCCTTCCACCAGCCTTCCACCGCACCACCGGCACGCAGATAGTCCTTCACGTCGGGAGCGTTGCCGCCGCCGATGTTGTAACGCGCTATGTTCAGCGCCAGACCGTCGTCGTCGAAGAGCAGATCGGCGAGCTTCTCGCGGATCTCCTTCGGGTAGCCGCCGGTGGCGTTCGCGAACCAGACCAGGCTGGTGCCCCAGCCCTCGAACTTGTCCTGCCTGTAGGACGGGTCCGGCTGGACGATGACCGACGCGGTGGCCGTGTCGGCCTGCGCGGGCGGCGCCGGGACAGAAAGCAGTGCTGCTCCGGTCGCCAGCGCGGTCATCGACGCGGCTCCGAGGAAACGTCTGCTGCGGGTACGGCGTGGCATCGTGTGCTCCCAACTGAGAATGTGGAATCGCTGCGGTGGCCCCGGGCGGGCAACGTGCTGCCTGGGGAGCTCATGTGTGGAGGGAAAACGGTGGCGTGGATCAGACCAGCGGCCGGCGCACCACGGCGACCTCGCGCGGCCCGAGGACGAGCCCGCCGTCACCGGCCGTGCCGCACAGCACGTCACCGGCGAACCCGGGGAGCGCCACGGCGTCGTCGGTCCGGTTCACCAGGAACAGGAACCTTTCCTCGGCGTTCCTGCGGACGACCAGCTCGACGCGTCCGCGTGCCTCGCCAGGCAGTTCGCTCTCGACACCCGCCGGCTCCAGCAGACGCGGCAGCAGGGCGGCGAGGCCTTCGACGCCGAGGCGCGTCGAGACGTACGATGCCGACCCGGCGTCCGTCGTACGGCGGGTCACGGCCGGCCGCCCGACCTGGTTGCCGGAGTCGTAACGGGCGAGGACCTCGGTCCGCTCGTCGGCCAGGGTGATGCGGTCGGTCCACAGGGTGCCGGTCGAGCCGTCGTCCAGGGACACCGACTCGTCGGCGAGCAGCGGGCTGAACTCCTCGATGCGGAAGCCGAGCAGGTCGCGCAGGGCGCCGGGGTAGCCGCCGAGCCAGACGTGGTCGTTCTGGTCGACCACGCCGGAGAAGTAGGTGGTGATCAGGTGGCCGCCCTGCTGGGCGTAGCGGGTCAGCTCCTGGGCGAGACCGGCCGGGACCACGTGCAGGACGGGCGCGATCAGCACGTTGTAGCGCGCGAAGTCGCTTCTGGTGGTGATCAGGTCGGCACGCACGCCGAGCGTGAGGAGTGCCGAGTACCAGTCCAGGCATTCCTGCCGGTAGTTCAGCAGGGAGGTGGGGTGGGAGTCCTGCTCGCTCGCCCACCAGGAGTCCCAGTCGAAGACGATCCCGACCTTCGCTGCCTCTCGGTCCGAACCGGCCACCGGGGCCAGGGACGTGAGGGTGGCGCCGAGCGCGGCCACCGCGCGGAACAGCTCGCTGTCGGCGCCGGCATGCGGGACCATTGCCGAGTGGTACTTCTCAGCACCCGCCGCTGACTGCCGCCACTGGAAGAAACAGACGGCGTCCGCGCCGTGCGCCACGTGCAGCAGCGAGTCCCGGGCCAGCTCGCCCGGCCGCTTCGCCACGTTCACCGGCTGCCAATTGACGGCGCTGGTGGAGTGCTCCATCAGGAACCAGGGCCGGCCGCCCGCGATGCCACTGGTGAGGTTCGCGGAGAAGGACAGCTCGTCTCGGGACTGCGGGCCGGGGTGGACGTAGTGGTCGTTGGAGACGAAGTCGATCTCCTCGGCCCAGTCCGCGTAATTCATGCCCTTCGTCTCGCCCATCACCATGAAGTTGGTGGTCACCGGGATGTCCGGGGTGATCTCCTTCAGGATGTCCCGCTCCGCGCGCAGGTGGTCCTTCAGGGCATCGGAGGAGAACCGCTTGAAGTCCAGCTGCTGAGTCGGGTTCGGGTGCGAGGCCGCCAGGCGCGGGGGCAGGATCTGCTCCCAGTCGGTGTAGCGCTGCGACCAGAACGCCGTGCCCCAGGCATGGTTGAGGGCCCCCAGCGTGCCGTAGCGGGCGCGCAGCCAGTTTCGGAAGGCGCGGGCCGCATCGTCGGAGAAGTCGTAGATGTTGTGGCAGCCCAGCTCGTTGGAGACGTGCCAGGCGACCAGCGCCGGGTGGTCGGCGTAGCGGGTCGCCATCTCGCGCACCAGGCGCAGGGCGTGCTCGCGGAAGACGGGGGAGCTGGGCCGCCAGTGCTGGCGGGCACCCGGCCACAAGGTCTCGCCGGTCGCGGTGACCGGCAGGATTTCCGGGTGGGCCGTGGTCAGCCACGGCGGCGGGGACGCGGTAGCGGTCGCCAGGTCGACGCCTATGCCGCCGGAGTCCAGCAGGTCCATGACCTCGTCCAGCCAGCCGAAGTCCCACTCGTCGGGGCCCGGCTGCAGACGTGCCCAGGAGAAGATCGCCACGGAGACAACAGTGACCCCGGCCTCTTGCATCAGCCGAACGTCCTCCTCCCACACCTCCCGGGGCCACTGCTCGGGGTTGTAGTCGGCGCCGTAGGCGAGACGTGGGGTGAGGTCACCGTCCGCCCCGCGTCGTGTTCGGGGGTGGAGGGTGGAGATCATGGCGGTCCTTCCGAAGGTGGTGCATGGGGCGGCGCCGCCAGCTGCGGCGCCGCCTTGCGTTCGAGCTGCTGGCGGGGCTACTTCACGATGGTGAAGCCCTGCTCCTTGCCGTACTTGACCGACGCGTCCTGCCACGCCTTCAGGCCGTCGGCCAGCGTGGTGCCGGAGACGTACGCCTTGCCGACCGTGTCGTTGAAGATGGAGTTCGCGTACGGCTGGAATGGCAGGTACTTCCAGTCACTCGTCACGTTCGCGGCGGACTCGGCGAAGATCTTGTTGGCCTCCTGGCCACCGAAGTAGTCGAACTTCTTGTTCTGGAACGAGGCCGACTCCAGCTCCGCCTTGGTGGCGGGGAAGGCGCCCTCGGTGACCCGGATGGCGACACCGTCACCGGCGTTGGCGTACTTCGCGAAGGCGTAGGCGAGTTCCTTGTTCTTGCTCAGCGCCGGGACCGCCAGCGAGCTGCCGCCGTTCTCCGCGCTCGCCTTGTCGCCCTTGGCCCAGGCCGGCATTGCCGCTGCGCGCCACTGGCCTTGGGCGTTCGGGACGCCGCTGACGAAGTTGGCGGGCATCCAGGCGCCGGTGGCCAGGGTGGCGATGGTGCCGTCGCCGAGACCCTTGTACCAGTCGTCGGTCCAGCTGGTGACCGGGGCGAGCAGCTTCTCGTCGATCAGCCTCTGCCAGACCGCCTCGAACTTCTTGGCGCCCGCGTCGTCGAAGTTGATGCTGACCTTGGTGCCGTCGAGCTTGTAGGGGCGCGAGCCGGCCTGCCACAGCATGGAGGTGGTGAAGCCCCCTTCACCGGTGTCGTTGGCTATGTAGACCTTCGGGTCGGCCTTGTGGAGCTTGCGGGCCGCGTCCACGTACTCGTCCCAGGTGGTCGGGGCGGCGATCTTGTATTTGTCGAAGACCGCCTTGTTGAAGAACAACGCCATCGGGCCCGAGTCCATCGGCAGACCGTAGACCTTGTCGCCGTCGCTGACCGCGTTCCACGGACCGGCCGTGTACTTCGAGGCGAGCTTGTCGGCGCCGTACGGGGCCAGGTCGGTCAGCCCCTTGGTCAGGGAGTACTGGCCGAGCGCGAAGTACTCGACCTGGGCGACGTCCGGGAGGCCCTTGCCGGCCGAGATCGCGTTGGACAGCGCGGTGTAGTGCTTGTCGCCGGAGCGCTCGCCGACCAGGTTGACCTTGACCTTCGGGTACTTCTTCTGGAAGTCCGCGGCGACGGTCTTCAGGGTGGGCTCCCAGGCCCAGACCGTGATGTCGCCTCCCTTGTCCAGGGCCTCCTGGACGTCCCCGGCGGAGACCGCCTTCTGGTCGGAGGCGTCGTCCGAGCCGCCGCAGGCGGTGACGCCCATGGCAAGGGTGGAGACGAGGGCAATGCCGCGCAGGATGCGGCTCGTTGTTCTGCGCATGATGCTTCCACTTCTTCGTGGGTGGGACAGCGAGGGTGGGGTGGTGCGGGTGTTTCTCACATGGGGGGCTTGGACGCTGCCCGCGTCACTCCTTGACGCTTCCGGCGGCGAGACCGGACTGCCAGTACTTCTGCAGGAACAGGAAGGCAGCGATCAACGGCAGGATGGTGAGCAGGGAACCCGTGATCACCAGGTTGAAGATGACATCGCCGCCGATGGTCTGCGCCTGCGAGCTCCAGGCGCTCAGTCCCAAGGTCAGCGGGTACCAGTCCGGGTCCTTCAGCATGATCAGCGGCAGGAAGTAGTTGTTCCAGGTGGCGACCGTCGTGAACAGCAGCACAGTCACGATCCCCGGGGCGAGCAGCGGCAGCGCAACCTGGAAGAAGGTCCGAGCCTCGCCGGCCCCGTCCATCCGGGCCGCCTCCAGCAGCTCGGTGGGTATCGCCTCGGCGGCGAACACCCACATCAGGTAGAGGCCGAACGGCGACACCAGCGACGGAATGATCACCGCCCACGGGGTGTCGGTGAGCCCCATCTTGCTGAACATCAGGAAGGTCGGCACCGCCAGCGCCGTACCCGGCACGGCCACTGCGCCGATCACCACGGCGAAAATCGAGCGCTTGCCGGGAAAGTCGAACTTCGCCAGCGCGTAGCCGCCCAGCACCGCCAGCAGAGTGGCGCCACCCGCGCCCAGCACCACGTACAGCAGAGTGTTCAGCAGCCAGCGCCCGAAGATGCCGTCGTGGTAGGTGAAGGTGTCCCGGACGTTGTCCCACAAGGCGAAGTCGTGGGCGAACCACAGCCCGTTGGAGTCGCCCAAGCCTGCCTGGGTCTTGGTGGAGTTGATGACCAGCCAGACCAGCGGCACCACGGTGTAGAGGACCATTAGGGCCATCAGCACCGTCAGCAGCACACTGCGCTTCGGCTTGCCCGAGGGGTGTTTGCGCGGCGTCCTGAGGCGCGCGGCGTCGGCGCTCTTGGCGGGGGATGCGGTCGTGACAGAGGTGCTCATCGGTTTACGCCCCCTTGCGCATACCGCGCAGCTGCACGACATAGGCGATCACCATGGTGATCACGCCCATGATGATGGCTACCGTCGCGGAGTAGTTGTGTTGCTGGCCGTTGAAGGACAACACGTACGTGTAGAAGTTCGGCGTGTAGTCGGTGGTGATGGCGTTGAGCGCCAGCGGACGCAGGATGTTCGGCTCGTTGAAGAGCTGGAAGCTGCCGATGATCGAGAAGATCGTCGCGATGACGATCGCGCCCCGGATCGCGGGCAGCTTGATCGAGGCGATCACCCGCCACTGACCCGCGCCGTCGATCTCCGCCGCCTCATACAGCGAGCTGGGAATGATCCGCAGGGCCGAGTAGAAAATCAGCATGTTGTACCCGACGAACTCCCAGGTCACGATGTTGCCGATGGACGCGAGGACCCAGTCGGGGGAGAGCAGGTCGGGCAGCTTGATGCCGAACGCGTCGTTGATGTCGCCCACCAGGCCGTACCTGGTGCCGTACATGAAACCCCACATCAGGGTGGCGACCACGGCGGGCACCGCGTACGGCATGAAGATGGTGATCCGGAAGAAGTTCTTGCCGTACAGCCGCCCACTGTCCAGCGCCAGCGCCACCAGCAGGGCGATGCCCAGCATGATCGGCACCTGGACCGCCAGGAAGAGCGCCACCCGGCCCACGGCCGCCCAGAACTGGGCGTCCTGCAAGGCCTGCGTGTAGTTGTCCAGGCCGACGAACCGGTTGCCGCCGATGAGCTTGTCCCGGAAGAGGCTCAGGTAGATCGAGTACGCGATGGGGGCAAGGAAGACCAGAGCGAAGACGGCCACAAACGGACCGATGAAGCCCCATCCCGTCCAGGAGCGGCGGTCCCGTTTCGCCGGAGGCGGGGCCGGCCGCGGCTCGGCGGCGGCCGGCGGTTGCAGCGTCATCATGGTCGTTCCTCGCTCGTCCACTCACGGAGCCTGCAGCACCGCGCGGTTCGCCATGCGACGCCGCCGGTGATGTTTGCGCAAACATCACCGGCGACGAAAGGGAGTGAGCTGGTATGTTTACGTAAACATTTGGTGGCGGCATGTCTACACTCCTCCGATGGCACAGGTCAAGGGCCTCCTGGAGAGATCGCGACCAAAGCGATGACAAAGAGGGAGCAGGAAATGGACACGACAGACGGCGTACTGAAGCGGGCGCCCACACCCGCGGCCACCGGCGGACGGCGCTCGCGCGGACAGGGCCGCACCTCGGTCTCCATGGCCGACGTGGCGCGGCTGGCCGGCGTGTCGTCCCAGACCGTCTCACGCGTGTCCAACGGCTACGCGGGCGTCACCGAGGAGACGCGCCGCCAGGTCCTGGCCGCCATGCAGGAACTGGGCTACCGCCCCAACAGCGCCGCCCGCGCCCTGAAACGCGGCGAGTTCCGTACCCTCGGGGTGATTACCTTCTCTCTCTCCACGACCGGGAACGTCCGCACCCTGGAAGCGATCGCGACCTCGGCAGCGGCCAAAGGGTACGCGGTGACCCTGCTGCCGGTCGCCGTCCCCACCCAGGATGAGGTGCGCGGTGCTTTCTCTCGTCTGGAGGAACTCGCGGTCGACGCAGTGATCGTCATCATGGAGGTGCATCTCCTGGACGCGGCCACCATCAACCTCCCGCCGTACGTCCAGGTGGTCGTCGCCGATTCCGACGCGGGTGAGCAGTACACGGTCGTCGACACCGACCAGGCCGGCGGCACCCGCACCGCCGTCCAGCACCTCCTCGGGCTCGGCCACGACACGGTCTGGCACCTCGCGGGCCCCGAGGGCTCCTACGCCGCCCAGCGCCGCACCGATGCCTGGCAGGCCACGCTCACCCACGCGGGCCGCCGGGTGCCGCCGCTGGTGCGCGGCGACTGGTCGGCGGAGTCCGGCTACCGGGCGGGCCTGAAACTGGCCGCACGCGAGGACTGCACGGCGGTTTTCGCGGCCAACGACCAGATGGCCCTGGGTCTTCTGCGCGCCCTGCATGAACGCGGTCGGCGCGTCCCCGAGGACATCAGCGTCGTCGGCTTCGATGACATCCCCGAGGCGTCCTCCTTCCTGCCGCCCCTCACCACCCTCCACCAGGACTTCGCCGAGGTCGGCCGCCTCTGCGTCCAGGCGGTCCTGCGCAAGATGCGCCACGACGGTCCGACCCACGGCACCACCCTCGTCCCGACCCGCCTTGTGATCCGCGAGAGCACGGCACCTCCGGCGGCACGCTGATGTGAGTTCTCGAAGAACGTTTTGTCCCGGCAGGGATCACCGACCCGCTCGGGCAGCTGCTGTGGGCCTCGCCCGCACTCCCCGGGGCGACCCACGACCTGACCGCCGCCCGCACCCACCGCATCATCGACGCGCTCGTTGGTATGGAACTCAAGTGCTGGGCCGACAAGGCGTCACGCCTTCTTCGCCCAGGCCGGGATCACCGTCGAACGCGTCCTGACCGACAACGGCTCCTGCTACAAGAGTCACCTGTGGCGCAACTCCCTCACCGCTCAGGGCATTTCACACAGCCTGGTCCTTCTTCTCCGGGATGACCGCTACTTTGGCGAGCTGTCGCTGTTCGGCCAGCGACCAGAGGCGTGCGGTGCCGTCAGCCGCGGCCGACGCCAGGTGGTCTGGGTCATCGAGGAACACGGCCATGAGAACCCGACCGGTGTGGCCCGGGAGGTGGGCGGTGAACCGGTCGTCGGACACGCTCCGGACGCGAACGCCGTCGTACGGATGGCCCGTCGCCCCTCAGTCCTAGTAGGGCTTGGTTACTGAGGATTTCGGGTTGTCGTCGGGTAGTGACGGTTGTTGATCCCTGCGGTACGCCGTTGGTATGCGTTGTCCAGAGGGCGGGGGCCTGACCGCTGAGCGTCGGGCATTTCGTGAGGGGATCCGGTTGCGGGCCGGTCGGCGGTTCGCGGCAGGTGAGAGGACCGCGGTGATCGCAAAGGATCTGCGGGTGAGTGTGCGGTCGGTGGAACGCTGGCGCCGCGCCTGGCGCGAGGGCGGGCTGGAGGCATTGCGCTCGGCCGGACCGGCGAGCTGTCCGGCCGTCTCCGATGCCCAGTTCGCCGTACTGGAAGAGGAATTGGGCAAGGGACCGGCCGCGCACGGCTTCGGGGACGAGCGGTGGACCCTGGCCAGGGTCCAGACGGTGATCCGCCACCAGCTCCGGCTGAGTCTGTCGGTGGCGACAGTATGGCGGCTGCTGAAACGGCACGGCTGGCCCTGGCAGGCACCCGCCCGCAGAGCACCCGAGCACGACGATCACGCCGTTGAGCTGTGGAAGAAGGAGGTGTGGCCGCCGGTAAAAGGATCGCGGCGGCGTGTGGGTGCCGGATCGTCTTCGAGGACGAGGCCGGCTTCTCCATGACGCCGCCTCGCGCCCGCACCTGGGGCCGGCGCGGACACACCCCCGTCATCCGGGTCCGCGGCAGATCCCGTAGACGGACCTCGGTGGCAGCCCTGTGCTGCTACAAACCCGGCGAGGCAAGCCGGCCGATGTACCGGCCCCGCGGTCACCTGCTGTTGAAGGGTGCACGCAAGAGCTTCTCCCGGAAGGACGACCGGGACCTACTGGTACGGGCCCACATCCAGCTCGGCGGCCCCGTCGTGGTGGTCTGGGACAATCTCAACACGCACCTGACGGCAGGCCTGAAGCGGCACGAAGCCGAGCACGACTGGCTCACCACCGTCCGCCTCCCGCCGTACGCACCCGATCTCAACCCCGTCGAGGGGATCTGGTCACTGGTGCGGAGAGCGATGGCCGACACCGCGTCCGACACACCCGACGACCTCGACCGCATACTCCGCGCGAGTTACACAGAACCCAGCTCCGGCCCCACCTCATTGACGGATGCCTCACCGCCACCGGCCTGCCCCTCACCCAACCGAACCCACCCTGAAAACCTCAGCAACCGGGCCGAGGGGCTCCCGCCGCGCTGGCCGGATTGGGCAAGGGCACTGGTGGGGCCGAGGAGCATGGCCAGAGCGGGCGCGGTGGTCGCGGTGCCGGTCAGCAGCAGGTTGCGGCGGTCCATCAGGTCTCCTTCGGTGATCTCGCGGAGCAGCTCGTCGATGGCGGCGTCGCCCTGCGGCACGCTACGAACCTGCTGCGGCTGAAGGAATTCTTGGATTCATGTGAGCTGCTGTGGAGCTCACATGAATTGGACAAGCGGTTGATGCTACGAACACGATGGGTGCGCAAGAACGCGGCTGCCGGGGGGGTGCCTCTATGTCCTTCGTCAAGTTCGCGCTGCTGGTTTTGAGGGTTTTCATCCTGGTCATGCGGCGAGGGTGACGGTGGGGGTTCGGGA
>NZ_JBIURS010000020.1:0-159450 GCF_044740965.1 Streptomyces sp. NPDC088252
CAGCAGCCTCGGCTACCGCAGTCCCGCCGAATACGAGACCGCCTTGGCAGCCTGACCACCACACCAAAGGTGTCCGTCAAAGCGGAACAAGCTCAAGTGCACGCTGCGCACGGAAGCACGATAGCGACGGATCCCGCCGGTGACCGCCTCGATGACCCCAGGCCCGACAACCGGCCGTCGCCCCGACTGCTGCTGTTTCGCGTGGACATCCACGGCCCCAAGATCCGCGGCTGCTGGTCAGGACAGCGGACAATCGCCGCTGCTAGAAGTGAACGAAGCCGTTCACCAGCTCGCCCCACCGGTCGACCTGGTCCACCAGGACAACCCCGACAAGGTCGTGGCCCCGCTGACCACGCCCTCGCCGAAGTTCGGCGGCCTGTGACAGAACACCGGCAGCGGCCCGCCGAGGCCATGCCGGGACCGGCTGCGGCTCGCCCCGTACCGTCGGGGCGGGCCGCAGCCGCGTAGCCGCGCCAGCTATCAGCGCATACCGAGCGCATCAGGATCAGCCCGGCGCTGCGGGCTCAGCCCGAGCCCTGGCCTCGCCAACGCGCGTGGACAGGGAAGAGCGTTGCCGGGAACGGCTCTTGGGCCGCCGCGGTCAGCGCCGTCCACGGCTGGTGTGACCGAGCGGCTCAGCCGTTCCCGGGTCCCTGGCGAGTAGGGGCAGGGTCAGGTGGCGGGCAGTACCTTCCAGGAGCCGGTGCCGGTGGCGCGGTCGGTGTAGGGGCTGGTGGACACGTCGTACTTGGCGCCCTGCTGGGTGGACACGCCGTTGGTGTCGAGGAAGCCGCCGTTGGCGGAGCCGTAGTCGTTGAGCAGGCGGACGATGTCGTCGGTGCGGATGTGACTGTCCCTGGGAGAGGACGTCTTGGCGAAGATGTGCCACTTGCCGGTGCCCGGACCGCGGTCCTTGGTGACGGTGGTGGACACTTCGTACTTGGCGCCCTGTCGGGTGGAACGACCGTTGGTGTCGAGGTAGGTGCCGCTGCCGTACTGGTTGACGAGGTAGATGACATCGCCGCTGGTGACACGGGTACCGCTCGCCTTGCCGGTGGCGGAGACGACCTTCCAGACCGACGTCGCCGGGCCACGACTGTTGGGGGTCTGGTTGGTGCTCACGTCATAGGTGGCGCCAGACTGGGCGGAACGGCCGTTGGTGTCGAGGTAACCGCCGTCGCCTCCGTACTGGTTCTGCAGCAGGATGCTGCTGCCGTAGGTGAGTTCACTGCCGGCCGCGGCGCCTGCGGCCGCCGCCGGGGCGGCGAGCGCGGCGCTGGCGAAGGTGAATGCTGCGGCGGCGCCGACTGCCAAGCGCTGCTTCATGGTGCGGAGCAAAGGTCCCCTCCATTACCTTCCGTGCTTAAAGGATTGCCGAGAGTGAGTCTGTCCGACATCGGAGACTTACGCGCACAGTGCATGACCTTTGCTTCGCCAAACCGCCCTATATGGGGAAGCTTGCATATTTCTGCATCATGGACGGCTGTCGGAGACGAGGCCGAACCCACTCGTGTGTCAGCGAGGCCGACATCCGGCCTCGCGGTAGGAGTCGGTGAGGCGCGGGGGCGCAATGGTGGTCGGGGAGCGGCAGGCCGGGGGCGAGCCGTACATGCGGGTGGAGACGGATCTGGTGGTGGAAGTGCTGGCCGGGGCAAGCATCTGGCGAGTAGGCCTGACGAGTGCCGATGTTGATTTCCAGCACGGGTTGTCGACACTGCCGGCCCACGGAAATGCTACGGCCGGGCTCAGTATCGACAGACCTGGGTGCCGCCGGCGCACGCCATGGTCGTCAGCGCTCCAGCCCATGGGCAGCGAGCCCGCCTGACAGCCATATCGTTCGACGGGCTCCGCAGCAGATGCACTCTGGGCGTGTGTCATGACGTTGTGGCTCTGTTCAACGAGTTCCGGTTCTGGCCCAACTGCCGTGGAGCCGGCTGTGGGGCTTCATTTATGACGTGGCGTCAGGCTGACAACCTCAACCGCACAACCTCAGCGGCGATCAGCTACGTAGACCTTCTCCCCCAGCATGAGCGGCGCGTCGGCCGATCCCTCGATGGAGGGGCCGCGCCAGATGAGGCGGTGCTCCTGCGCGGGCGGGTACCACTGACGCACCTTGTGCATGCGCACAGGTCACCGATGGTGATACGTCCGTACGTCCGCACCTGCTTCTCTGCCCCATCTCCGCGATGCGCTGCGCCGGGACGGGCGCGGCCCCCAGGCGGCCCAGGCGTTCGTAGAGGGCGCGGACGAGGCGGGCGCGGTACTGGACATACAGCGCACGGCGCCCTCCAGCGTCGTGGACAGCCGCCCTTCCGCCTCTTTGAGGACGACGTCGGCAAGCGCCTTGGACCCGCTGTTCTTCGGCACTGTTCGGCGCGGCGTCGTACGTCGGCGGCGACCGCGTGGGCGTGGCCGGTTTTCGCCTCTGAGGAGCGGCGTCGATGTCGATGCATTTCCGGGAGCCGGCTGCGGGCACAGGCCGAAACCGAGGGGCTCGCCATCGGGTGCTTCGGCGCCGGCACAGGAGCTGCCGCCACCCCGTGGGCCGCCGCAAAGCCGGTTCACCGGGAACATGGCTCCTGCGCACCGCACACGCACAGCCGCATGGCGCCCCCATCGCACGGATCCTTCGCGCATCGCCCGCGACGGCTTTAGCGTGGGAGGGTGCACGAGGGTGTGGTCACCCTGTTCCTCGGCGGGGACGTGATGCTCGGCCGGGGCGTCGATCAGATCCTCCCGCACCCCGGTGACCCGGCACTGCGGGAGGCGTACATCCGCGACGCCCGTGCCTACGTCGACCTGGCGGAGGCGGCGAGCGGGCCGATCCCCCGGCCGGTCGACTTCCGCTGGCCGTGGGGCGAGGCGCTGCCGGTCCTGGATGACGCCGCGCCGGACGTGCGGGTGGTCAATCTGGAGACAGCCGTCACCAGTGGCGGGGACTTCGCGCCCGGCAAGGGCGTCCACTACCGGATGAGCCCGGCCAACCTGCCGTGCCTGGCCGCGGCCCGGCCGGACGTCTGCGCGCTGGCCAACAACCATGTGCTCGACTTCGGCCCCCGCGGCCTCCACGAGACGCTCGACGCCCTGGCGGATGCGGGGCTGCGGACGGCGGGGGCGGGCCGGGACGAGGTGCGGGCGAGACAACCGGCGATCGTGCCCCTCGGCGCCGGCGGGCGGGTGCTGGTCTTCTCCTTCGGGATGCCGTCCAGCGGGATCCCGAAGGACTGGGCCGCCACTGCGCAGCGGGTCGGTGTCGACGTGCTCGCGGAGCCTTCGGCGGCCGCCGCGTCCGCGTTCGCCGACGGTCTTCGGCAGGTCAAGCGGCCGGGGGACATCGCGGTGGCCTCGATCCACTGGGGCCCCAACTGGGGCTACGACATCTCCCGCTCCCAGGTCCGCTTCGCCCACGCGCTCCTCGACGCAGGCGTGGACGTCGTGCACGGACATTCCTCGCACCACCCGCGCCCGCTGGAGGTGTACCGGGAGAGGTTCATCCTGTACGGCTGCGGCGACCTCGTCGACGACTATGAGGGCATCGGCGGCTACGAGAGCTACCGGGACGACCTGCGGGTGCTGTACCTGGTCTCGGTGGAGGCGGACACCGGCCGCCTGGTTGATGCGCGGATGGTGCCCCTGCAGGCACGCAGGATGCGGCTGGAACACGCCTCCCCCGAGGACACCGAGTGGCTGCGCGCCATCCTCGACAGGCACAGCCGGGAGTTCGGCACCCGCGTCGATTGCGGGCCCGACGGCACGCTCACGCTGCGGCCCCTGCGCGCCGGGCGGCACACATGACGTGGACCTCGGGCGGGGACCGCTCAGCACGTGTGCGACGCATGCGACGTGCCTGTGGCCCGTGGCCCGTGGCAGAGCACCGGAAGATCTTGAAACATGGAAGCGGAGATCCGTCGCGGGGGTCGGTTCGCTGGTGGTCGACCACATTCGCGCCAGCTGATCTCGGCTGGCCCGTTCGATCCACAGGAGGATCACGATGGGCGTTCATGTCGTGGCCGGTTCTGCTCACAGGACACTGGCCGAGCGCGGCCTCCAGCCAATCCAGCCGTTCGTAGAGGGCGCGGACGAGGCGGCCGCGGCTCTGGACGCAGCGCACCATGCCTTCCAGCGTCGCGGACAGCCGGCCTTCCGCCCCCGCGCAGGACGACGTCGGCGAGCGCCCGGGGCCCGCAGCTCTCCGGCAGCTGGTTCGCGCGGCGCTGTACGTCGGAGACGACCGCGCGGGCACGGCCGGTCAGCTGGAGGCCGATCTGCTCGTAGTCGCGTTCGGCGAGCGTGTCCTCGCCGGTCCACGCAAGGACTGCCTTGACGAGGCAGTCGTACGGTTCGCGGTCGAGCGGGAACTCCGCCTCGATCAGATTGCGAGCTCCGGGCGGGGCGTCACTTCAGTTCCATGAGGATGTTGGCGCGAGCGTAATAGTCGGCCACCGGGAGACGGTTGCGGGTGATCCTGACGAACCCGGCTTCCTTGTACAGGTGGATGGCGGCAGCCAGCTTGTCGTTCGTGCCGAGGAACAGTCGGGCCGCACCAAATGCCTGGGCACGGTCGATCGCCGCGACTATGAGTTGGCGGCCGATGCCGCGTCCTTGCGCGGCTGGGGCCACGGCCATCTTCGCCAGCTCGAACACGGCCTCCGGGTAAGCCAAAAGTGCGACGCACCCGACAACGGCGCCGCTGCCCTGCTCGCGCGCCAGGAGCACATCACCGCCCGGGCCCACGATGTGGCCGAACGGATCTCCGAGAACCGCCCGGTCCTCTTCCTGCAGGGTGAATAGGCGGGAGATCCACTCCTCGTTCAACGCGCGGAACGCGTCGGCATCACTTTGTGAGGCGATCGAGGAGACCACGGTGGGAGCAGAAATGTACGGCATGAGGCGGGTTTCCCTTCGGATGTAGCTTCCCGCCAGCCTCCGACCCCGCTTACCCATATGTCCAATACAAGCAGTGGCCCATATCAATAAGCTTGAACTATGGATCAGCGAATCGAGCTCCGCCACCTGCGGTACTTTCTGGCTGTGGCCGAGGAACTCCACTTCGGCCGTGCCGCCCAGCGGCTGCACATCGCTCAGCCCGCCCTGTCGCAGCAGATCAGGCAGCTCGAGAAGATCGTCGGTGTCGAGTTGTTCCGGCGGACCTCTCGAAGCGTCCGCCTCACAGACGCGGGAGCGACGTTCCAGCCACGGGCGAGGGACCTTCTGGGCCGTCTGGCGGCCGATCTCGACGAGGCCGGCCGTGTCGGGCGTGGCGAGGCCGGTCGCCTGGATGTCGCCTTCATCACCTCCGCCACGGCGATCGTCAGCGAACGGCTCCGTGAATTCTCCCGCTGCCGCCCAGACGTCCAGGTCAAACTGCACGACGGCTTCACCGTCGATGTCCTGGCGGCTCTGGAGCGGGGCACGGCCGACATCGGGATCGTGCGTGATGCTGAGCAGCGAGACGACATCGACCTTTCCCTGCTGACAACGGAACGGTTTGTCGCCGTCATTCCTGCAGACCACCCCGCCGCAAAGGCTGACCGTGTGGAAGCAACCGCGCTGGCCGCTGACCCGCTGATTCTGTTTCCGCGTTCAGCAGGAGCACAGGCGTTCGATGTGAACACACAGCCGTTGCGGGACGCCGGCATCGACGTCCAGGTCGCGCAAGAGTGCTCGAACTGGCACACCATCATCATGTTCGTCGCCGCTGGCCTTGGCGTCACCATCGCCCCCTACAGCATCACGGCGCTGCTCCCCGCAGGCGCCCAACGTCTTGAACTCGACGGACCTCCCACAATGAGCCGGATCTTCATGGCCACCCGCCGAGGCGACAAGCGTCCCCTCGTGCAAGCCTTCATCGCAGCTTCTGAGTCGGTGACAGAACGTGGCCACGACCGGACGACGAGAGCACGTTGACCTGTCGACCGAGTGCCTCCAAGTGCAAGGGCCGCTTGAAGGCGTACCGTGCGCAACCTCATCCGCCGCGTCCGCTGCACCCACCTGCAGCAGGAGCAGCAGGAGCAGCAGGAGCAGCGTGCCCGGGAGCGGGCGCGGGCCGAGCAGTCGCGGAAGACCCGACTTCGGCGCAGTGGGAACACAGGGTTGTTGCACCGCGGGGCGGTTCCCTGTACGGGACGCAGGTCGGCTTCCTCAACCGAGAGGACACGGTGATCGTGCTGGCGGAGCCGGACATCGAGCCGTGCCAGATCGGCAAACCCGAGGCGGGACTGGTCGACGGGTAGGGCCGTACGGACCGCTCAGCGCGCTTCGGGGGGGGCGGGTCTTGATCATCCCCCTCGAACGTACCCGACGGGCGCAGGGGTGAGCGACGAGGACATGCTGCCCATGGGCCTCCACCTGCGCGACATCGCCGCCCGGCTCGTCATCACCATGGCCGGAACCCCTCGCCCGCCACCGTCATGCGCATGCTGCGCGAGCACGACGAGCAGACCGTCATGTCGGCGAGCGCGTGATCCCCCGTACTCTGCGGCTGGTGTCCGGGCTGGGACTTCGGGGGCGTGTCGATCCAGCGCCACGACGAGGCAATGGAGCTGACGAAGAGTATCGCAGGGGGCTTCGTGCCCGGAGACCCGCTCGACCCGAAGGCCAAGCTCGGGCCGCTGGTGTCCGGCGCCCAGCGCGACCGGGTACACGGATTCATCAGGCAAGGCATCGAAAGCCGGCGCGCGCCTCGTGACCGGCGGCAGCGCGGCGCCCGACGGCTTCGAGCGCGGCTACTTCGTACGCCCGACCGTGTTCGGCGGAGTCGATCCGGACTCGGTGATCGCCCAGGAGGAGATCTTCGGCCCCGTTCTCTCGATCATCCCGTTCGAAGGTGACGACGAAGCTCTGGCTATCGCGAGCCACTCTGCCTTCGGCCTGCACGGAGCGGTCTGGTCGGCCGACCAGGATCGCGCACTCACTTTCGCGCGGCGCAGGTCCGTACCGGGCAGATCGACGTCAACGGCGGCGCCTTCAATCCGCTCGCTCCGTTCGGTGGCTACAAGCAGTCCGGCGTCGGCCGGGAGATGCCCGGCTCCTCTCCACAGCCCGCCAGTAACCCGACCACCCTTGCTACACCGCTCGATCGACATACCCCCGCCCGGTCGAGATGGCGTCCATGGCCGGGGTCCCCGACGTAGATGGACGCGGCGCCAGCTGCGCACAGCGGCGCAACTGGGTAGTACATCCTGCTGTTACTCCCGCCCGAACCTGCCCCGCCGGACGTGCCGTATGCCCGCCGACTACCGAACCGGGATGGTCGGACCACACGATTGCGCTTCGATGGGATGCGGTTCAACGCCGAGCCAGCACCGCGATCTCATGGCCGAAGGCCACGGCGAGCCGACCGTCCGATGTCATGTCAACCGCTTTGACACCCAGCGGGGCAACCACGTTGGGTCGGATCTGCCGCATGCTGGCCAGGTCCCACAGCCGCACCGCCCCGACCGTATCGACATCAATGCCGGCATTGTCGGCATCCAAGTCTGTGAGGCTGGTTGTGCCACTGCCGGTGACGGCGATCGGCCGACCGTCTACTACCGCCGTCGCCGCCGACTGCACCGGGTGGGCGTGGCCGGTCAGGGCCTCGCCGACCTGTTCACGAGTAGTCAGGTCCCACACCCGCACCGTGGCATCATCGCCGCCGGTGATGGCAATCGGACGGCCGTTTACTACCGCCATCGCCACCGCCTCCACTGCCGGTGTGGCCGGTCAGGGGTTCACTGTGGTTGAGGCGTTGTGGGCGTAGTTCGCTCGCATTGTTGCCGGTCCGGTTCAACCTGTCTGTCCGCGGGCGGGTGCCGCGAGCCCGGTCAGGTCCCACAGCCGTACCGTCTTGTCGTTACTGCCGGTGACGGCGATGGGCCGGCCGTCCACCAGGGTCGTCGCCGCTCCCCAGACCATGCCCTTGTGGCCCTCCAGGGGTTCGCCGATTGGCTTGCTGGTGAGCGGGTCCCAAATCCGTACCGTCCCCACTGCCGACCAGGGCAATGAGACGGCTTCCCACCACCGCGGTCGCTACCGCGCCCACCTCGGCGTGTGCTTCCAGGGGCTCGGCTGCGGTCCGACCGGTGGCCAGGTCCCATACCTGTACCTTCCCGCCGAAGTCGCCGGTGAAGGCGATGGGACGACCGCCGACCACGGCCGTCGCTGCGGCGTGTACCTCGTCGGTGTGGCCTGCCAAAGGCTCACCGATCTGCACCTGGTCGGCCAGGTCCCATACCCGTACCGTCTTGTCGTTGCTGCCGGTGACGGCGACGGCCCGGCCGTCCACCACTGCCGTCGCCACCGCCTCCACCCAGTCGGTATGGCCTGCCAAACGCTCACCGATCTGCACCCGGTCGGCCAGGTCCCATACCCGTACTGCGCCATCGGCATGACCAGTGACGGCAACGGGGCGCCCGTCCAATACAGTCGTCGCCACCGCGCACATGCGGCCGATGCCTCGATCCAGCGGCTCACCCACATGTCGGCCCGTGGCCAGGTCCCACATCTGTATTAGACGTCATCTCATTTGGCTAGTTGAGTAGGCTGTGACTCGTGGGGATTGTTGAGCGGCTGGTGCCGGATGAACTGTGGGAACTGTTTCAGCGGGTCGTGCCGGAGGCGCCGTCGCGGCCTCAGGGCGGTGGACGGCGTCGGCATGGCGACCGTGAGGTGCTGGCCGCGATCGTGTTCGTGGCCACGTCGGGCTGCACGTGGCAGCAGTTGTCGTCGGTGCCGTTCGGGCCGTCGGGGGCCACGGCCCACCGAAGGTTCTCCGAATGGACAAGGGCCAGGGTGTGGGCCAAGCTCCACCGCCTGGTCCTCGACGAACTCGGTGCCTGCGGCGAGCTGGACTGGTCCCGCTGCGCGATCGACTCGGTCAACATGCGGGCCCTGAAAAGGGGGACCTGACAGGTCCGAATCCTGTCGACCGGGGCAAGTACGGCTCGAAAATCCACTTGATCACCGAGCGGACTGGTCTGCCCCTCTCCGTCGGAATTTCAGGGGCGAACCTGCACGACAGCCAGGCCCTGATCCCCCTCGTGCAAGGGATACCGCCGATCCGCTCCCGCCGCGGGCCCCGACGGCGCAAGCCCGGAAAGCTCCACGCCGACAAGGGCTACGACTACTCCCACCTGCGGCGATGGCTGCGCGGACGCGGCATCACCCACCGCATCGCCCGCAAGGGAACCGAGTCCACACAGCGACTCGGCCGCCACCGCTGGACCATCGAACGCACCATGGCCTGGCTCGCCGGCTGCCGCCGCCTCCACCGCCGCTACGAGCGCAAAGCCGAGCACTTCCTCGCCTTCACCAGCATCGCCTGCACCCTCATCTGCTACCGCAGGCTCGCTAAATGAGATGACCTCTAAAGGGGCTGTGCTGCTGTGGAGAGGGTGGATCCCCTCTCTCTGTTACTCCATATGGCTGATTCATCTGCTTATGCCCTTGCCGGTCATGCGCCCGCATGGGTCACTGTCGGTATCGAACCGGTGGGTCGCCCATCCCAATACCGGGGAAGCGTGGTAAGGGCGACGTCCGCTGGTCTTTTTTGCGTCTGCATGCGCGGGGTGGCCGCCGTGCGGCACCACGTGTCTCTCTGGAACTGCTCGCTCGCCTGGGTTGCCGACCGGCAGGCGGCGGTGGTCGTTCGGCCGGTTTGCGGCTTCTCCGTCCATCTCATCCAGCAAGGGAGAACAACCATGCCTATCTCTCCGAACGAGGGCTCCACCGGTGGCGGAACTCTCGTGACCATCACGGGCACGAACCTGTCCAACACCGGCGCGGTGAAGTTCGGTTCCGCGTCCGCGACGAGCGTCACCCAGGTCTCGCCGACCCAGGTCACTGCCGTGTCTCCCTCAGGGGCTGGCACGGTCGGGGTCACCGTGACCACCCCGGGCGGGGTCAGTAGCCCGGTGTCGTTCTTCTATGTCGGCGCCCCGTTCGAGTCCTCGCTGAGTGCCACCTCCGGCCCGCTGGGCGGCGGCAACGTCATCACCATCAACGGCACCGGGCTGTCCACCGCGACCGGTGTGTCCTTCGGCACTGTCAGCGCCACCCCGACGGTGGTCTCCGACAGTCAGATCAGCGTCACAGTGCCCGCGGGCACCGCGGCCGGAACCGTGTCGGTGAGCGTGACAACCGCGGGCGGCACCAACAACGGCCTGTCGTACACCTACGTCGACGTCCCGACCATCACCACCATCGCCCCCAACTCCGGCCCGGCGTCAGGCGGAACGGCGGTGACCATCACCGGTACCGGCTTCGCAACGACCGAATCGGTCACCTTCGGTGCCGTTCATGCCCCGTTCACCGTCATCAACGACACCACCCTGTCCGTGGTCGTCCCGCCCACCCCCGATGGCGGGGCCGGCCCGTCTGACGTCAGGGTCACCAACGCCGCCGGGATCGTCCTGGCAGCAGACGGATTCACCTACCTCGCGGCTCCCGGCATCTGACCGATAGTCCCAGCCGTGAGACGGTCCATCGGACCGCAGGAAGGAGGCCGCGTCGACGTAGACGCGGCCTCCGAGCGCGAGCCGCCACCGCTAACCCATCGAACGCACCATGGCCTGGCTCGCCGACTGCCGCCGCCTCAACCGCAGCAACGAGCGCAAAGCCGCGCCCTTCACCGGCATCGCCCGCACCCTCATCTGCCACCGCAGACTCGCCAAATGAGATGTCCTCTTAGATTGCTTCCGCCACCAGATATGGCGACGGGACGACCGTCGACCACGGCTGTCGCCACCGACCATGCTTCGCCGTTGCAACTGAAGCCGTTGTGACCGACCAGGGGTCCACCCACAGGTCGGCCATTGCTGAGGTCCCAGATGCGTACCGTCTCGTCCTGGCTGCCGGTTACGGCGACGGGCCGACCGTCCACCACGGCTGTCGCCAGCGACCAGATGCCGTGTTCGTGGCCGGTCAGGGTGGATCGGAGTCGGGAAGCCATAACTGCACTCACGCTATCGGACACGAACGACAGGATAGGGCCCGCGATGCCGCCCGGGTCTACCGTTCTGGCGCGAGAGCCACAGTCACGGCGGCCTCAGCGTGCAGGCGGGTGGTGGCGAAGACGGGAACAGGGCTGTGTTCCGGGCCGATGAGGAGCTCGATCTCGGTGCAACCGAGGATGATGCCCTCCGCTCCGGAGGCCACCAGCCTGCCGATCACCTCACCGTAGGCCGCTCGGGACTCCTCCCGGATGATGCCCAGGCACAGCTCCTCGTAGATCACCCGATGGACGACGGCCCGGTCGTCTTCGTCGGGAACGAGGACCCCGAGGCCATGGCCGGCGAGGCGGTCACGGTAGAAGTCCTGCTCCATGGTGAAGGCGGTCCCAAGCAGTCCCACGCGGCACAGACCCGCGGAACGTACCGCCGTCGCCGTCGCGTCGGCCAGATGCAGCAACGGAATGTCGACCGTCGCCGCCACCTGGTCGGCGACCTTGTGCATGGTGTTGGTGCAGATCAGCAACAGGTCTGCACCAGCGGCCTGCAGAGACCGGGCGGCGTCGGCGAGTACTTCGCCCGCCTTGTCCCATTGCCCGGCCACCTGCAGCCGCTCGATCTCGGCGAAGTCGACCGAGTACAGCACACACTTGGCCGAGTGGAGGCCGCCCAGCCGCTCCCGGGCGAGCTCGTTGAGCAGCCGGTAGTACTCGGCCGTCGACTCCCAGCTCATGCCGCCGATCAACCCGATGGTCTTCATCGGGTCACCCTCGCACATCCTTCCCAAGCCACCGCGCAGAGGATCCGGGTGACAGCAACTGCGCCTTTGTGACATCTATCGTTCGTCGGCTCAACAGGCCACCCGTCCGGCCAGCATCGGCTGCTGTCGCCGAAGTGACGCCGGTGCGGCGGGAGAGATGCGCTCGTCTTCTCCGCGTGGGCGGAGGAGGTGGCACGCGCTTGCGGAAAACAGAAACTGATGCACCTGATGGCTCGTCTTGGGGTGCGAGGCCAAGCAGATGGGAAGCCATGGTGGAGCGGGTGGACAGCAGTGCGACGTCGACGGTGAAGGCAGCCGCACCCCGGTGGGCGCGGCGCCGGGCGGGGCGGTGGGAGGGAGACGCGAGGGGTCGGCCGGCCTGGGCGCGGGAGCGGTTCTCCGTAGCGCTTGCAGTGCTGACGGCCGGGCTGCTGGCGTTCCACCGGGCCGTGCCCAACTCCGCGGGCCGCCTGGGCAGCCTACTGGAAGCGTTCCTGCCTTGGCTCGGCCTGGTGGTCGTGGTGCTGCTCGGCATGGCACTGCTACGCCCTTCGGTGGATACCCACGCTGCTCGCGGACGTCGCCGAACGCATCGTCATCCCGGTCACCTCGCTGTGCGGCCTCGACCCGGAGCCCTACGACGACTCCTTCACCCTGGAGGCGGTCGGCCGCATCCTCGTGACCACCCTGCACGAAGCCGGGACGCTCTCCCGACAAGCGATTCGGTACACGGCCATGGACAGTGGTCGTACCGGCCGTCCACGGCCGCGCCGCCGGCTCAGCGGACATGCACCGTCACCACATCAGAGGCGTGCAAGCGCACCGGATTCTGGTCGTGCGGGCCGGTCAGCCCGTACAGCACCGCACGGAACCCCAGGTCGCCCCGGCGCGCGGACGTGCCGCGTGCAGTGACCCGTGCCTCGCCCCCGACCGCGGCGCTGCAATTCTCCTGATGCCACCCTTCACCGAAGCCCTTCTCCTCCAGGCACAGCTGATGCAGGTAGCCGGCGCTGTCATCGCCGCCGTGCGCCTTGACCGTGATGGTCTTGCCGACATGCGCAGTGCGCGGCGCCGTGATGTCCACACTGCCCTTGGCGAACGCCGGCCCGGCGGCCAGAGCCACTGAGGCCAGACCCAGCGCACCGATCACAACCACACGCCCGCACCGCGCCTCCACACCGGTCTGCTTCGTCCTGGACATGGACTCCCCTCCCACGGATCCCCCACCTGGTGAGACCCACCCCTTCACGAAGGGCGCCCGGTGCGCCCCGCTGACCATCCAGATGAGCCGGCCACCCCGCACGTTGCCCCTCGCCCAGCACTGTTACGAATTGACGACATACCCCGCCAACCATGGCTTGATCCCACCAACAGCCGCCAAATCACTTCCTGGGAGCGGTAGCTGGCTGACCTGAGTGCTCCGACACCGCCAACAGAAGAGGCATCCACCGATAGGCAAGATGGCCCGCCGCGTCACCGAATACCTCGAAGCGCCGAAGCGCCGGAGCGCCGGCCACCGCGTGACACCGGGGGACGCAGGAGACCAGCGTCTTGACCGCCTCGCCCACGAACTCGACCAGGACAAGGCACCGGACAACCCCGATTGGGCTCGAAGGGCTGCGAATGCGGGACGTGGCCGGGCGGGCGTCGACCACTCGACGATCCATCACCACTTCCCCACCAAGCAGGCGCTGGTAGTGGCAGTCGTGGACCACGCCACCGGGCAGTTCAGGTCGACCACACCGCCCAACGGCAGCCCGGCCGACCGCCTGCGCGGCCACCTCACCACCCTCCGCCAGAAGATCAACGACCAGCCCGAACTGCACGTGGTGCTGCGCGAACTGGACCTGCGGGCCCGCCGCGATCCCGAGCTGCGAGAAATCATCGCCAGCCGCGAGGAGGGCTGGCGGACCTCGCTACGCGCGCTGCCGGTCGAAGCCGCCGCGGACGGCGCGCTGACAGCCAGTGCCGATCCGGCCGCCGGGGCCGAGCTGATCATCGCTGCGGTCAAGGGCGCGAGTCTGGCTCCCGACCGAAGCGGGGGATGGATCAGAGGCCTGTTTCTTCTTCCCGCGTGTCGAAGACTTCGCGTGCGCGTGCGATGGCGGGCATGTTCTCCGCAGCCCACGCCAACAGCACGTCGATGGGAGGCCGAAGGGTCTTGCCGAGTGGTGTGATCCGATACCTGACCGCCACCGGGCGGGTGGAGACGACCTCGCGCTCGATCACGCCGTTTCGTTCGAGTCGTCGAAGTGTCGCGGTCAGCGACTTCTGCGTGACCTGGGGGACGGCTCGGCGCAGTTCGTTGAAGCGGCACGGGCGATCGCAGAGCTCGTTCAGGACACTGAGCGACCACTTGTCGAGGACCTGGTCGAGCAGTTCGCGGTGCGGGGGGTCGATGCGGAGTTCGTCGTCGGTATCCATGGCGAAACCTGGTCTCGTTGAAGTGTCCTTTTTCCACTAGGTAGCTTACGGATACCCAGTTCAAAGGAGAAACAGCCATGACTGTTCAGCACTTCACACCGGAAGGCATGCTGCAGCCGGTCCCCTACCACCACGTGGCCGTGGGCACCGGGACGAAGCATGTCCACGTCAGCGGGCAGGTTGCGCGCCGGGCCGACGGGACTCCGGTCGCGCCCGGCGATCTGGCCGGGCAGGTCGCCCAGGCGCTGCGCAACACCTCCGTCGGGCTGGCGGGCGCGGGCGCGTCATTCGCGGACGTGCTGCGCCTGACGTTCTACGTGACCCGGTGGAGCCCGGAAAAGATCGGCGACTTCATGGCCGGTGTGGAGGCCGTCGCCGACGAGATCGGGCTCCGGCTTCCCATGCCGCCGGCCTCCCTCATCGGTGTCGAATACCTCTTCGAGCCGGATGTGCTCGTCGAGGTCGAAGCAACCGCGCTGCTCGCCTGAATTCCTGAGGCGGACGCCTTCAACCTCGTCTTGACGCGGTCGCCTCGAAGGGACAGCGATAATCGACCCACCGTCGCCCGGGACCGTACCGGACCGGCCGGCATCGACAACGGGGGTGTTGTTCGACGGCGCGGGACAGGGCTTCCATCAGTTCGGCGCTGTCGACACGGACCTCCGGGGCAGCCACTGGGCACCAGCCGAGGGGGCCGGGACACAGCAATGCGTCCCGGCTACCCGGCCAAGCGCCCGAAGTTCGCCGAGCGGTTGGCGTACGCGCGGCCGGGCGACACCGTGCACATCTCCGAGATGTTCCGCCTCGTACGCGGCACCCGGCACATCCCGCAGCTGAACCAGGCGTCGATGTCGTGCTGGGTGCTCGTTGAGCCGTCGTCCGCATTCGGCGAGCCGGTGGAGGAACTGGATGGCGACGGTGATGTGCTGCTTGGCGCGCAGGAACGCGATTGCAGTCGGTCAAGAGCTCACCTACCTCGTGACGGGGCTCGACACCGGCAGCCAGCCGGTTTCGGCCGCCCAGAGCTCGGCCGCCATCATCAGCACCTCCGTTGCCGGGGCCTTGATCTGCCCATAGTCCAGCAGGTCCGGAACGCTCAGGGACAGGCGCTTCTTGAACGCTCCCCACGAGCGCCGGGCAGCTTCACTGGCGCACAAGTAGTCGCGGAAGAGCAGAGCGAAGCGGACGTTCGGACCGCCGTCCTCACGCAGATGCACGTTGCACCTTCGGGCGCCGACCGGCGGCGCGAACACCAACTTGCGGCACTCCTCGCCTCCGGAGATCTCGACACGGTTCCAGGGCTCGGGGCGGCAGCGGAAGCCGATCGCCGCAAGCAGCCCAACCTGCCTGCCTTCATCGATCGCCTCGACGCAGACCTGGATGTCCACGCAGTCCTTGGCGGCCAGACCCGGCACCGAGGTGGACCCGACGTGATCAATCGACCGGGCGTGATCTCCGAGTGCGCCCCCCAGCGTTCTGGCCAACCGCTCAAAGTCCACAGCCCACTGCGGCTGATAGTCCAGCACCGCCACCGGAACCGACTCATCTGGAAAAGGCATACCCACAGCATGGACGGGCCGCTCACGCTTCGACGACAATCGAATACCGCACCTTCGGAAATACCGCCTCTCCGCCAGTTGGACGGCGGTGTGGAGGTGGCGGAGTACCGGGTGAGGGTTCGGGCCCCGGACATATGCGGCCGGTCGACGGCGTCGACGACGACCACGTCGTCACCGAGCGCCTGGCGCCGTCGCCGCAGTCGGCGGTCCGCGAAGTGCTCGGGGGAGCGCCGGCCCTCGGGGTGGGTGCTGCAGAAGGTCCCGTCAACCGCCGGATGGGTCGGAGCGGGGCAGGCTGCCTTCTGGGCGTCTCCCGCCGCACGGCCCCAAGGCAACTGCATTGGCCTGCGCGGCCGGCTCGGGTGTTACGGGGGAGGAAGGGTGACGCAGTCACGCGGGCGGGCTCTGGAGCTGGACCAGGCGGTGGCATCGCGGGCCGGATCACGGCGCTCGCCAACAGCCGGGCCTTGGCGAGTCGGCCAAAATGGGCGGCCGACGGGCGCCTGTGGACTCCCGGAACGCACGGCCCGGGAGTCCACAGGGTTGGGACTCGGCTCAGGCGACTGTGATGTTCTCCGCCTGCGGGCCCTTCTGGCCCTGCGTGATGTCGAAGGTCACTGCCTGGCCTTCCTGGAGCTCGCGGAAGCCGGAGGCGTTGATGTTGGAGTAGTGCGCGAAGACGTCCGGTCCGCCGCCGTCCTGCGCGATGAAGCCGAAGCCCTTTTCGGAGTTGAACCACTTCACGGTTCCGCTGGCCATGGTCATGCCTTCCAGTCGTTGTCGGATCCGCACCGCGCGAACCCGGAGGTGATCGCCCTGGTCCAGCACTGCACAGCAAAACGCCCACGCCAGGGCGCGGGCAGGGACTGCGAACCACGACATCTGACATTGAAACTACACGCCGAAATCATCCTTCACCAGAGAGCAACAACGACCACCGCGTTCAGGCATGCCAGTTTTCCACTCGCGGGCGCGGCCGCCGCGCCATTCGATCCAGTGGGTGGTCGTCGAGCACAGTGCCGGCGTGAGCGGTGACGCGCCGGTCACCCATACGGGACGGCGCCGGTCAGGTACTCCCAGACGCGGATGCGCGGTTCGCCACGGTACTGCTGTCGACGACGGGCCGGCTCGGACGGAACCTACCGCTGGCCCCAGGCACGGTCCTGCTCGCCCTGGCCGTGGCTGGCCCTGGTTGGTTCGTTCAAGATCCAGTACAGTTCCCGTTGCCGAGCGTCCACGCCTCGATGTCGCGGTAGTGGATCGGTCCGCGGCTACGGCCGACGTTGCTGCCGACCAGGTGCAGACGTTCGGCAAGCCATCGGCGGCCGGTGAATCCGGCGAACCCTTCGGCGATTTCTCCTGCCGAGGAACGATCTCCCCGGCGTGCACGGGCCAACGTCAGGTGTGGGCGCAGGGGCCGATCCTCGAAGGCGACACCACAGCTCTTGACAGTGGTACGCACATCGGCGGCGAGCATGTGCAGCTCATCGAGGTCTCCGTCGATTCCGCTCCACAGCACCCGGTCGTCGAAGTTCCCGCTGCCGCGCAGTGCCAGACAGAGTGGTGGGCGGTCCGCTGCGAGTTCGGCGAGGGGCGGGCGCAGGAGCGGAACTGTCTCGGTCGGCAGTTCCCCGAGGAATGCAAGGGTGATGTGCCAGTCCTCGATGCGGTTCCACCGCATGTGAGGGTGTGTGTCATAGGCGGGGCGCAGTTCCCGGGCCAGTTCTTCCTTCGCGTAGTCGGGCGGGGCGAGAGCGATGAACACGCGAACGGTCGCGGGCTGAGTCTGTTCGTTCACACGGACTTCGTACCGCACCCGGGTAGTGGACGCGGCGGCCGGCCCCGGTAATACGGGAGAGGTGTTCACGGTCGCGATGCCGGGGAAGCCACCTCCGGCAGGTCGCGTCTCGGCCGGACCGCTGGAACCGCAGACCAGGGAACGGGAGCATGCCGGTCTGCGGCGGGACCACGTGCCGCAGGCCGGTGCGGCAGCGCCGCAGAGACCTTCGCCGGTCGCATGGTGGACGAGGCGCCCGCGGCGGAGGCAATGGGAGCAGAAAGCCCCGGGGCGAGGCCGATGCCCGCGCCGATACAGCCCCTGAAGGACCGGTTGGCGAGTGAGAAGGAGGCCAGACACCGCGCCGCGCTGGACCAGTGACAGGAACAGGCTGCTGCCTTCCAGCCGCCCGACGCCCCCGCGCCGGCCGAATCGGAAGCCCACGCCGCCGACCGACGGCACGAGGTGCTGGGCAGAGCGGTTCAACAGATGGGCCTGGATCCCCAACGGGGTCGCCGGGCTGCAGGCCGCGGCACAGGCTGCTCGGGGTGACCGCGCCCATGCCGAGGAAAGCCACGTCCAAGCCGAGGAGAGTCATCGGCGGGCTGCCGACGCCGAGGCAGCGCTGGAGGCATGCAGACAGCCAGGCGAGGTCGGCCTCGAACAGGCAGTCGCAGCTGCCGACCAGGCCCACGCGGAGGCAGTCGCGCAACTGGCTGCCCACCGAACGGCCCACACCGAAGCCGATCAGCCCGGAGGACGACTGGCTGGACGAACGCAAGACCTGTCCGAGCTGCGTGCCCGAGCCCGCGCGTGGCCTGGACGAGTACGCGGACGCCGTGTGCCTGCACCTTCGCGAAGAACCGGACGACGGCCGGAGCGTGGCATGCACGGGCCCGCGCCCGAGCCGATGCCGGCTCATCAGCTCGCCTTCGCCGGGCGGTGCTTCTCTCCAACTGCGGCAGCCGAAGAAGCCGCGCCGCCGCGACCAGGCACCGACCGATTGCAACGCAGCCGACGCGCGGACCCTGCAGCGCGTTTTCCTGGGCCGGATCCCGGCCCCCATCAGCACCGCATGGATAGAACTCCATTGGGTCCGCGATGTCGACGCACAGACACCGCTCGCCCCCGCGTCCTTCGGCGTCGGCGTCCGGATCGACGTCAGTGTCCACAAGAACCTCTCCCCCGCCGTCGCCACCATCCACAGGCTGGCCTGCAAGGTGGCGGACGCCGACCGCACCTCCGACAGCAGCAGCGCATCAGTCAGGCACTGCCGGCCGTACTGCGGATGAGCGAGCCGGACCTCACCGACGAAGGCCCCGCCACAAGGAACGAGCGGCCTGCTGGCCGAAAGCACCGACATCCGCGCCCGGGGCACCATCAGATACATGGTCACGCGGGCCGACGGAAGTCAGGAGCGATGGGATGCCCGCGATGCCACCGTCTCCCAGGGCGAAAGCCGCTTGATCGCCCTCGCCCCGATGCCGGCCACACCGGCATCCGACCGGGACGGTGGCCGGGTGGCCGTGCCGATGCGGGGTTCACGGTTGCTGTTGGGCCTCAGCCGGAAGCCGGTGCGGTCTGTTTCGCAGTTGCGGGTCCGTCACCCCTCCCGGGCATGCGAGCGGATCGATCGGCCATCCGGCGCGCCGGGCACCCGCCCGGTACGCGCTCTCGTAGAAGGCGAGTACGGCGGCACGCGGGTCGGCTTCGGCACGGACCTCGTCGTACGGCAGTACGGCCAGGTGGCTGTCGTTCCGGGCGACCCAGTGCGCCGCCCCGGGCTCGAGCGGCTCCTCGGCCAGGTGTGCCGGCTCCGGAGCGGTGTAGGAGTAGAACGCGGGCGCGGGGAAGGTGTCGTCCCCGAACCAGAAGCCAAAGCTGATCACCTCCCGGGAGTACGCCTCCCGGGTGACAGGGTCCGGCTGCTGAAGCTGCTCGATGTGACGCTCGGAGAACCGGGTGTGCGCGATGTCGAAGGTGTGCCAGAAGTGGTGCACCGGGCTCACCTTCCCCGAATACCCTGCGGCAAATTCCTCCAGCACCGACGCCACCTGGCTGAGTACCCGCCAGTAGCGGTTGGCCTGCACGGGCTCGTACGTCGCATGCTCGGCGTCCTCGGCGAACGGCCGACCGGAGTCGGGCAGGTCGAAGGGCCTGGGCACGTCCAGCCGCACCCGGATGCCCAACGTTGCCAGCAACTCCATCACCGCGTCGTGGAAGGAGGCAACGGACTGGCCGACGAGCGGAAAGGAGATCTCCCGGCCGTCCAGCGTCGAGACGACCAGCCGATGCGCGACGAAGTCGAAGTCCATCGTGAAGATCGGGTTGCCGTCGACCTGCCCCATCGGGCGTGTCGTGATACCGCGCCCCGTGAGGTGGAACGGGACATTCCACCAGTGGTTGCGCCGGGCGCTGGCGGCGAGACGGATCTTCCCGACGATCTGCTCGAAGCGCTGGAGCGTCTCCTTGGTGTCACGCCACTCGGCAAGCGGGATCGGCAGGAACAGCTCCATGGTCATCAGCCTTCCCTCTGAGCTTGCTGAACGGACCCGCGCCGTCCGGTAGTGCTGGCACGTCCCGCCCCGTTGTTCGGGTCGTTTGTCACCCTCCCCGGCGTCCCCCGGATCGGGCGGCCCCGGCTTCACCAGACCGTTGCGACGGCCTGACGGACGAGTGCGTACGTCCCAAGACATCGCTCGGGGCCATGGCGAGGCTCGCACCGTCCTTCCGGCAGGAGAACAGTACGGTGACCGCGGGCAACTCACTCGCCATGACACGGGCCGTCGATCGCTATCCGATCGAGGACGAGGCCGAATCCGCACCCCCGGGTAGCAATCTTGGAAAAACCGGCCTGATATCCCTGTCCGTCGCGGAGGTCCGCCGCTTGACCGGACTGCTCCTCCACCCACAACGCCTCACTCCGACCCATCATCTGCACTGGTCATGGTGGAGACGACTCAGCCAGACCCACGCCCGGCCGAGCCACTACGAACGCCGAGGCCGCATTCCACAACTGTGTTTGCAGTACTAACCGTGCATCGCGGTGCTGTAGATGTACAGGGCGATCACACTGGCGACGCAGGCGAGGATCACCCATGAACCGAAACTGGTGTGTTTCCCAGTACCTTTGGGCCGCGCGACCTTCCCGGAACGGTTGGACCGCCCGGGCGCTGCCCGTCCCGGCTCGACCAGCGCCGGATCGGCCGCCGCCTCGGCGAGCAGGCGCCGGCAGGTCGCGGCGAGCACGCCTGTACCGTCGGAGAGGGGCACCACGGCCTCGGAGCGCGCCGGAGCAGTGGTGCCGCCGCCCAGGATGCGCCCGGCGCGTACGAGAACCTCGTCCCGACCGCCAGCCGGAGCGAGGCTGATCCACCGCCGTACATGCTCACCTCGGATGACCACACCGCCGGACCGCTCCCGATACACGGTGTACTCCCGCCACAAGATCTCCGCCAACTCTCCAGCGATGTCCCTCAGTTGTGCGCTCACAACCCCTCCCCCTCCGCCTCACGGCGAATCGAACAAGCATCGCACTCTAGCGGTAACCGCAGAGCAGGGGTCCAGCACCCCCAGCGGCCGCGCCCGGGCCGTGGAAAAGGCTAGCTCCGGCTGAAAGAGCCGTTGTTCCCGTTCGATCGTGGACATCGCAGTGCCTTCAGTGGACGTGAGCATCGAGAGGGCGTACGTCGACGCGCGCTGTACTGCGACCGGCGCCGCCTGCCCGAGTTGGGAAGCCTGGTCGACTCGACTTCACGGCTCCTGCCTGCGATTCCCCGCTGACGTGCCGAGCGCCGGACGAAGCCTCCTACTCCAGCCACGGGTTCGCCGATTTCACTGCCGGAACACCACATGCACGCACCGGACCTTCGTGGGGCAGATACCGGTCTGACACGCAACCACGGCCGCCGCACCCGGCTCCGGCCGGCGCACCCCCTGTACGGAGAGGTGCTGCGCCGGGGCTGCCCGCCCCATCGGCGGCGGCGCCGCTGCCGGGAACTGGCCGCCGCGGTCGAGCGGACGGGCTAGGGTGGGAGAGGATGAGGATGCTGAACGGTCACGTCAGCGGCGGTTACATTTACCACCCGTCCAGCGTCAACCACACACTGACGGCCTCGGGCAACAATGCGGGGGCGGGCTGGGACACGAGACTCCCGCCCGCCAGCAACTCCCCGGGGTTGCTTGAGGAACCGCCATAGTTCTGGTGGATACAGCCCAGCACGCCAGACGTGTTGTCGGTGATACGCCACCAGTACGTCTCCAGGGGCCAGGGGTTCCACAATGCACAGCGACGCCGTGGCTCCGGTACCCGAGTCCTGCGAGGTCACATCCGGGTTCGGCGCGTTGTGGATACTCACGCCGTCGGTGCAGAAGCTGCCGGGCATCGAGCCCACCCTGGCGGGAGCAGGCGGGGCATCGCTCAAGGCCGCCGGGTTGGTGTCCGCCTGCGCAGTCCCGGTGAGGGTGAAGCTGAGTCGGCCCTCGCGCCGGACTATGGCATTCCTCCGGGATAGGCATCCACGACACTTGAACATGCGAGCTCACCAGCCTCGCCCCCAGAACTGGAACAGCGCGAACACCGTGCTCCACTACGGCAAGGACGGCGCCCCCGCAGACCCGGCCAAGGAGCCAGCCGAAACCTCGATGCTCGCCCTGCACCCGCTGCAGTCCGCGCTCGTCCACGTCAACACCCTGCTGATGCAGGAGGTTCTCGCCGAACCGGCGTGGCCATCGAGGCTGACGGACGGGGACGGCGCGGCCTGACCACCTCGTTCTGGTCGACCATCAACCTGCACGGAACGTTCCGCTTGGAGATGGACACCCAACTCGACCTCGACCGATCGGCGACCGTGCCGATGCAGAGAGACACCGGGTCCCGGCCGTCGGTCAAGGTCGGCGAGCGACACGCCGTGGCCCACCTCGACCGGGCAGACCGTCCTCGAGCTGCATCAGCTCCTCCGTGCTCAGCTTGAGGTCCGTGGCCCTGGCCGAGTCGGTGATGGAGGCCGGGCGGCTGGCTCCCGGTACCGGGATCACTGCCGGGGAACGGGCGAGCAGCCATGCCAGGGCGATCTGCTGCGGGCTGACGCCGCGGTCGTCCGCGATGCGGTGGAAGGCAGTGCCGACCGAGGTGGGCCCGGAGAGGCCGTCGAGGGAGCTGCGCGAGATGCCGCCCAGCGGGCTCCAGGGCAGAAAGGCCAGACCCAGCTGTGTACTCAGCTGCAGCTCTGCCTCGCTGTCGCGCACGGCTGGCGAGTACTGGTTTTGCACGGAGACGAGTCCGTCGCCGACGATCACATGTGCTTCGCGGATCTGGGCGGTGGTGACGTTGGAGATCCCGGCGGCGCGGATCGTGCCGGCGTCGAGCAGCTCACGCAGCGCGCCGACGGATTCTGCCCAGGGCACCCCCGGATCCGGCTTGTGCAGCTGGTACAGGCCGATCGCCTCGACGCCCAGACGCTTGGCGGAGGCCTCGGCGGCTTGCTTGAGATGAGCGGGAGTGGCGGTGACGGTCCAGCTGCCGTCGCCGGGACGGCCGCGGCCGCCCTTGGTGGCGACCAGGACGCCTGAGGTGTCGCCGCCGTAACGGGCCAGGGCGCGCGCGATCAGCAACTCATTGTGGCCGGCCTCGTCGGCACGCCAGTGGTAGCTGTCGGCGGTGTCGATCAGCGTGACACCCGCATCGAGGGCGGCGTGGATGGTGGCAATGGCCCGCGTCTCGTCCGGACGCTGCTCGATGGACAGCGGCATGGCGCCCAGGCCGATGGCACTGACGGTGGTGTCTGCGATGGTGCGGTACTGCATGCTGGCTCTGCTCCTCAGACGCTTGGTGACGGTTCGGTGGTAAGGGCTTCGGCGACGGCGCCAGGCAGCCAGTGGTATACGTCGTCGTGCCAGGGAAGGTCCACGGCCACCAGCCAGGTGACCGGGTGCACGATCTCCTCCGGTACCGGCGTGCCCGGTGGAACAGCCTGCAGTGCAGCGGTCGCCGGGGCGTGGACCTCGATCGTGGACGTCATGACGTAGCGCCGGGTGTGGCCTGCGAAGGCGCGGGCGGCTATGGCGGCCTGTACGGGGATGTAGCAGACCTGTTCGACAACCACGTCGCAGGTGCGGGAGCCGAGCGCGGCCGTCAGATCGGCCTCGGCATTGCGGTCCACGACCAGGAGTTCGACACCGGCGGGCGGCTGGGTGGAGCCGCACTTGACCGCAGTGACCTGTCGGCCTCCGCCTGCAGGCGCTTCACCGAGCGCTTTCCAAAGCACCGGTTTCCGCCGATGACGCAGATCTTTTGCATGCCCCCATCCTGAACACGTACCGTCATCAGCAGAAGTGCTCACTTACTGAATAGGAATTAAGGCAAACTGTTGATCGATGTACAGCGGCTCCGCGTCCTGCGGGCGGTAGCGGAGCACGGCAGCTTCAACCAAGCGGCCGCTGCCCTGCGCCTCACCCCCTCGGCCATCTCCCAGCACGTGGCCGCCCTGGAGCGCAGCCTCGGCGCCCAGGTCGTCGCCCGCAGCACCCGCGGCGTCACCCTCACTCAGGCCGGTCAGATCATGGTCGGCGCTGCCGAATCGGTCGCCGCCGAGCTCGAACACGCCAAACAGCAGGTCGACCAGCTCAGCACGGGCCGGGTACGGCTCACCGTCGCCACCTTCACCAGCGGCGGTCGGCTCCTGCTGCCCGGCGCCCTCACCCGGCTGATGGCAGCTCATCCCCGCACCGTGCTCCACGTCAGGGAGGGCGAGCCCGAGGGCACCCTGCCGCTCGTCCGCCGGGGCGCCGTGGATGTCGCACTCGCCTATCACTTCGACGGTCCACTCCCGGTTGGGCCGGGCCCCAGCTCCAGCCTGGAGTGGACTCCACTCCTGGAAGACCCCCTGCACGTCGTCCTGCCGGAATGGCATCGGCTCGCTGACAGCGACGTGCTCGACCTCGCCGAGCTGGCAACCGAGCCCTGGGTGCTCGGCTGCCTGAAGACCGAGACATACCTGCGCCGCTACGCCGAGCGCGCCGGCTTCGCTCCGGAAGTGCGGGGCACCACCACCGACTACTTCTTTGCCCGCTCGCTCGTCGCCGCAGGCATGGGAATCTCCCTGATCCCCTCTATTGCGCTCTCCCCTGAGCTCCCTGGCCTTCGCACCGTCCCGATCAAGCCGCCGGGGCCGATCCGGCACATCGGTGTCGCCGCAATCAACCGCAGCGACCGGCCTCACGTTACGACGCTCATCCAAGCCCTTCATGAACAGGCGCTGCAGCAGGACCAGTAGGACTTTGTCAGGTGGTGTCACAGGTCTGCCAGGGGTGGGTTGTCGGCAGGTGGCGCGGGTTCCGGTCCAAGTGGCCAACAGCTGTTGGAGGCGGGCCGGGGCCTGGTAGAGGGCCAGGCCCTGGCGGGGGCTTTTCGGCAGGTCCTCTGTCCGGTCAGGAACAGGTGGGCGGCGGTCACGAGGGTGACGTGCCGGTGCCGGCAAGCGAACGAGCGTCCTTCGAAGTGGTCGAGTCCCAGAATGGTCTTCAGCTCGCGGCAGTCGTGCTCGATGCGCCACCGTGATTCTTCGCAAGGCGCACCAGATCCCGGCCGGGGAAATGGGCGGGCATGTTGGATGCCCAATACCGGAGCGGTTCATCCCCACCTTCGGGCCACTGGGAGATCAGCCAGGTCAGGTCATTGCACCGTCTGGGGCGGGCTTCGGGTGCCGCCCGGCAAGATGGATGCGCAGCAACACGAGACGCAAAGTCATCGCCGCTTTGGAGCCCTTGCGCCAGGTGACGCTCAGCGTCTTGCGGCACCCTGCGGGCCGGGACGTGTTCGCGTGTCACCACAACCCGCCGCGACCCTCTCCAGCGCCGTCCGCCCCTTGTCCTCTGCAGTCAAATTCCCCAAGACTTCCAGTCCGGCGACGCCCTGGGATCATGTGCGTCCAACTCAGATCAGGAGGGGCCTGTGATGAGCCTTGATGAGCTGCTGCAACAGGCGATGCGCGTACATGACCGGTACGACCGGCTGAACATGCAAGAACGTGGCCGGGTGTGGACACGAGAGGAATTCATGCTCGGCTTCGTTGGCGATGTCGGCGATCTGGCCAAGCTGGTCATGGCCGAGGAAGGTGCTCGTGAGGTGCCTGGCGGACGCGCGGCGCTGGAGCATGAACTTGCGGACTGCCTGTGGTCGGTGCTCATCCTGGCCCACCGCTATGGCGTCGATCTGGAAGCAGCCTTCCGCCACACGATGGCAGAGCTCGACACGGCGATCAGCGCTCGGCTGCCGAACAGCGAGGAACCAACGTGACTGCGGGCCAACCCCCCAACTCGACTCTCACGCTCCGACATCCACCCCACCGACCCACACCGGCGCCCGCGAATACGACCCCAGCAGCGTCCGGTTCATCAGCGTCGAGCTCGTATTCACCCCTACCAGCAGCACCCTCTCCCCCGGACAGGTGGAGCACGACGCAAAACCGCACCTCCCACATCGTCCGCGCCACCCACCCTCCGGAATGAGCTGGAGATGCCCGGGACCGATTCGACCTGAGGGCCCTGATGCACGCCCAACGCCGCAGGCTGCCGAGCGGCCGACAGGCCCTGACTGAATGCGCAGGCTGACGCGCGCATGTTCATGCTGGGTGGCGACACCCTTCGGGCGCTCAAGGTGATCGTGGACACGACGGGCTACGACCTACGCCAGGCCCGCGACATCGTGTATGCGCTGGTCTACGACATCGAGGTGCCGAGGGGGAGCTGAGCCGAGGCGCGACGCACGCGGATCCGGATGTCCTCCGTGATCGTCGAGGTGAGGCTTGGCCAGGTGATCAGAGGCCGGGTTCGAGAGCTGATATCCGTTTCTGGATGAGGTTAGGGCAAGGCTGCTGGTCGCGGAGCTTCCGTCGGCTACTGCTTCCTGATGGAGCTGCCAGCGCCGACCTCGGTGAGGACGTTGAGCTTGACGAGGCGTTTGAGCTTGGCGCGGGCGCCTTCGATGTCCCATCGCAACTCCATTGGCGGGTACGGCGGTCGCGAGATCTCGAACCTGTCGCCGCCCACATGGGTGGCGGCATGGCACCAGGAACAGGACCAGATCTCCTCTTCCCAGGCCGTCGGCGGCACAGGCCACCGCCACATCGGCCGTCCACACACATCACACTCCACAGGCGGATCCTCACACGCTCGCACGAGCGGCCCCAAGCGGCTGACATCACGCCAGATACCACACATCCCCGCCAGGACAAAACACCCTTTCAGGAGATCCAGTGCCGGCCGCACCTCATCGACGGCTGCCCTACCGGCACCGGCCTCGCGCCGGACACCTGATCTGGCCTGGCTGTCGATCGGGGCCCGGCCGTGCGAGATGGCAGCCATCTCAGCCCGGCATCCTTGTCAGGCCGAGGTTGGAAGTGAACTCTTCACCCTCACCCTCAGGGGTTTGAGAGTGTTCGGCGATCCAGGGCGGCCTCTCTGGCGAAATCACGCCATGTTCCTGTTCGTTGCTCCGCTCGGCCAGTCTCCGCAACAACTCATCGTGATCAGCCTGGAAGTGGACGAGCCGCCACCTGGCACCTTACTCCGTGGCCAACTCCTTGTAGTCGTCCCTGACCGCGTGGGTGCCCGGACCGCGATCCAGCACTGCCGAACGGCCTTCCCGTAGGCGTGCGACGAGCTGTCGCCGAACGTCCTCGATCACGGGAGCCTCAAGCGCGAGGTGTTCGTACTCGGCGTGGCCCTTGCCGATCCGTCCATGCCGGGCTGTTGTTTGGTCGTCCACTGACACACGGACGACACCGCCTCGTGCCAACTCCGTTCGCGAAGACGGTCTAACCGACCCAGGCATGCCGGTAAGTAGCCATACCGCGGGCTGAAGGTCACTCACCCGTCTGACACCCAGCGGTCCCGGCGCCTCGCAACAACCGGAGTCCGATCGCCCGGGCACCCGATCACACCATCGCGCAAGGCATCCGGAGCACGATGAGCTGCGTGCCGACAACACCCGATCAAGTCCAGTAGCAACTGCATGGCGGTGGACGAAGGCGGACAGAGTCAGGGCCTGTCCGGCGGATCCTGCCGGACAGGCCCTGATTCCGAGGAGGGCTCAGCGCTTGAGCGTGAAGGTGAAGTCGCCGGAGAGCTTGCCGCTCAGCCGGACTGCCGAAACGAGATTCCCCTCCGTGAACAGTCTCTCGACCTCGGCCCGCGAAAGACCGCAACCTTCAGCGATCAGTCGCACCGGCCGGACAGGGATCCGCGCCGCAAAGCGGACCGAGACGTCGATCACCTCGTGGTCCAGGTGATCCGACCCGCCGGTTTCGAGGCGCCAGGCGTTGTCCCAGTCGAGGGCGATGCGATTACGGCGCCGTACGACCGGATCCTGGAGCAGCTCAGCTGTCAGGCCAGGGTCGTTGTCATGCAACCGGTCCAGCAGCCCAGGTCGTACGGAGCGCACATTCATCCGCTCCAGGACCGTGAGCTTTGCAGTTTCCCCGCAAGCGGTGCAGAGCGCGAGGAGCCAGGCGTCGATGAGCTTGTGGTTTGCGTTGACGCGAAATCTACCGCTTGCCCGGAAGCGCTCGGACGCACACGCATGGCAACGGCGGAGAACGAGCGGCAGGCAGGTGGGCACGACCACCCAGGTTTTGAGCACAGAAGTACACCGGTTTCAGTGAGAAGTCCGCAGCAAAAAGGAGCGCGGCGCAGATGCGCGACGCGCGACGATTCAGCGCTCGGGAGGTCTCACAGGGTGTACAACGGCGTGTCCTTGACTAGACAAATTGGCTCGGTAGCACGGTAATGGCGCACAGCGGCGCTGCTCCACTGGTTTTCGAGCGCCTCACCGCCAGCTTCTGTCCGGCGGATCACGGACGAGGCCAGAGCCGGATCGAGGCGACGGTGCATGTGCTGTGGAAGACGTAGGCCCGATTGTCGTACCTCGTGGCCATGGCCCGGACTTCTTGGGCCTGTTGATCGTCCGCTCCACCTCGCTCCTACGCTTGTGGATCGTCCTGTCGAAGCCGGCGGGCGTCCCCCTGCCCGTGTCACCACCAGTCGCCATCCTGGAAGCGCATGTCCCTAGTACAGGTGTGTCAGTGAAGACGGGCGAGCCGAGGTCGACCAGCCGGGGGGAACCGGCGGTGGAGGTCCGGTTGACGAGTTGCTGTTCGTTGGGGACGACTGGGCCCAGGACCACCACGACGTCCGGTTGATGGACGCCGCAGAACGTCGGCTGTCCAAAGCTCGGCTGCCGGAAGGCGTCGCGGGAAGCGAACGGCTGTACTCGGTGATCGGTGCGGAGCTCGGCAAGGACAGCAACGCCGAAGTCGTGATCGGGATCGAGACCGGTTGGAGCGGGGACTGCGACCAGCAGGTTGTGCCGTATCGCCACCGATCAGTGGCTATCAGCGGTCATTTCAGCCAAAGGGCTTCCATCGGAAGCCCACGGCCGGTGGTCCCCAGCTCGGTGATCCCGAACCCGCCGCCGTACCCACCGTCGATCCAGCCGATGTTGCTGACGTGGGCGGCGCCGTCCACCATCCCTGTCGTGTGGTCCAGGTAGATCCTGACCGCCTCGATCGGAGCGTCCGTGTTGACGTCGCCGACCTGGATGGTCCGGTTGCTGGGAGAGGTGCAGGAGTAATAGGCATCCCAGTCGTAGTTGGAACGGTGTGCTCTGGCACAGAAATCGATCGTGCTGGCGGGGAAGTGGAACCGGATTGAGTCGATGCTGATGGCCTGCCCGGTGCTACCGGCCCATTCCCCGTCGCATCTCCAGTCCTGCCAGCCGACCCTCTTGAGGTGAGCCTGGTAGCAGACGGTGCCGGTGGGGTTGTCCCTGGCGCTGGCGGAGCCCGCTCCCATGAACACAGCTGTGGCAGTGACCGCCGCCGCGGCGACTACACGGATCGTACGTTTCAACATGTGTGCTTCCCCGAATCCAGGGCCTCGGATGGCCCTGCGGGCAACGTTAGCGATCACGGTCCGCCGTGTCGTGAATCTGACATCGGCAGTTGCCAAATCGGAGAGTTCGGCACGGAATTGCGAATTCCGCCCGGTCCAGGAGCTGGGCCGGGGCCCAGTATCAGCCGCCCCGTCCAGGTGCTGCCAGAAGGGAAGCGGCAGCTCGAGATCGTCACCAAGATCGACCAGGCAGTCGAAGGCGAGCCCCAGCTCGTTGGGTGCGGTTCAAGCTGGCCTGAAGCGCGTCACGATCCATGGCGTCAGTGTCGCCGGTGTCCTTTGGAGGGTCACGCGACTTTCGCCGGTCGTCCGCCCCAGCGGAGGCCCTTCTCGCTGCGGATGCGAGCGCGCTCCTTGCGCTGGGCGGCGAGCACTTCGGGGTGACGGGCGTTCTTGTTGCGCCAGCGCGGGTAGGCGTGCAGGGCCCGGGTCTGGAGGGTGTGGTTGCGGTGGTGGGAGTTGGCGATGGTGAACTGCCGCAGCGGCCCGAAGTGGGCCTCGATCGGGTTGGCCCAGGACGCGTAGGTCGGCGTGAAGCACAGCTCGACCCGGTTCTTCCTCGCCCAGCGGCGGATCGTCTCGCCCTTGTGGGCGGACAGGTTGTCCAGGATGACGTAGATCGGGGCGCCGTCCGGGCGGGCCGTGCGAATCGACCTCAGCCCCGCCAGGGTGTTCGCGGCACCCTTCTTCCTCCGGTTGACGCCCCACAGGGTGTCGTCGCCGACGGAGGCTGTCCGGACAACGCCTCTGGGCTACGTGCACGGCTGACGGGGTTGCCGAGCAGGAAGAGTCGGGCACGCTCGCTGGTGCTCAGCGGTCCCCGGGCAGGGCCGACCGTCCAGTGGTGATCTGCTCGCCTGCGACTGGTACGTCAACCGGCGCTGAGGGCTGTCCGTCCCCTACAACTCAGGCACCACCCAGGACTGTTGTGTCATTCCCAGGGTGGAGGGGAGGTGCAGCCCGGCGAAGGATCCGCATGCGTGGCCTGTTCCTGAAAGATCTCTCCTGTCCGAACATGCAACCGGAAGGATCGATATCGTGCGCAGACGACGTCTCGCTCCCCTGTTGGCCGTGAGTGTCACGGCAACGCTGGCTCCCGCGCTCGTCACCTCGACGGCCACCGCCGCTGCGGCCGCCACCCCGTCGACCGCCTCCTCGTCCGCCGCCACGGGCGCGCTGAACCGGTATGTGAAGCAGAAGCCGCAGTGGAAGCGGTGCGAAGCCTCCTCTCCGGCTGAGTTCGAGTGCGCCACGATCAAGGTTCCACTGGACTACCGGGTTCCCGGGGGCAAAAGGATCGACTTAGCCATATCCCGGATCAAGAGCACCTCCCCCGACAAGCGGCGCGGTGTCCTGTTCTCCAACCCCGGCGGCCCGGGGGGACAGGGGCTCTACATGCCGCTGGGAATGCAGGAAAGGCTTCCCGAGGCCGCACAGCAGAAGTACGACCTCATCGGCTTCGACCCGCGCGGTGTGGGACAGAGCAGCCCGGTTTCCTGCAATCTGGAGCCGGAGGAGGAGAACTGGCTGCGGCCGTACAAGGAGGAGACGTTCGACAAGGACGTCGCCTGGGCACGCGACGTCGCGAACAAGTGCAAGGAGAAAGCGGGCGACACGCTCCCGCACATCACCACGCGCAACACCGCACGCGACATGGATCTGCTCCGGGCGATCCTCGGTGAGAAGAAGATCTCGTACGTGGGTTACTCGTACGGCACCTACCTGGGCGCCGTCTACACCCAGCTCTTCCCGGGCCGGGCCGACCGGTTCGTGCTGGACAGCGCGGTCGATCCGGCGCGCGCCTGGCGAGGGATGATCCAGTGGTGGGCGGAGGGCGCCGAACCCGCTTTCGACCGGTGGACCGAGTGGGCCGCCGAGCGTTCAGAGAAGTACGGCCTCGGTGACACCCCGAAGCAGGTCGACCGGACCTTCTGGGACCTGGTCGCGCAGGCCGACGAGAAACCCATCGAGGTAGAGGGACAACCGACCACCGGTGATGACATCCGGAGCGGTATGCGCGGGGCGGTCTTCAGTCCGAAGTACGCCAGCGAGGGGGTCGTGGAGCTGAAGAGGGCCGCGGCCGGTGAGCCCGCCTCCGCGAACAAGATCGCGGCGTTCACCGGATCCCAGGGGACCGGGACTGCAGGCGCCGCCAATGCCGGCGAGGTGCCGTCCGACAACATGACGGCGAGCTTCTGGGCCGTGGTGTGCGGCGACAACTCGGCTGCATGGTCCCGCGATCCTGAGAGCTACCGGCAGGACGCCATCGAGGACAAGGGCCGATACCCGCTCTACGGCGACTTCGCGTCCAGCATCAAGCCCTGCGCATTCTGGGACAAGTCCATGGAACCGGCAACCAAGGTGAACAACAAGGTCGGCTCCCTGGTCGTCCAGAACGAGTGGGACTCGCAGACTCCGCTGCCCAGCGGTCAGGCCCTGCACGCCGACCTGAAGGGCTCGAAAATGGTCACCGTCCACGGCGGCGAGGGCCATGGCGTCTACCCGAACGGCAACGCGTGCACGGACGGCACGGTCACCGACTACCTGCGCACCGGCAAGCTCCCGGCGAGGGACGTGACCTGCCAGGCGACGGCCGACTCGAACTCGGAGGCGCGGAAGAACCAGAAGCGGGACGTGCTCCCCGGGTCTCCTCTCCCGCAGCGTGCCCCGGACCGTTTCTGAGCCCGGTCGCATGGCCCATTGCCGCATGACCCATTGAAGACGGGGGCGGGACCACCCAGCGGGGTCCCGCCCCCATAGTGGATGCGGCCGACTGAGCCCGCGACTCGGACGACGAGTGGACGTTGCGTGAGATTTGATCCAGCGGGCACAGGCAACGCAGACGACGGTTCATACGCGGTCGCTCCGGCTCCCGTGGCGGCCTCCGTCGTGTGTGGAGTCCGCGACGGCGCGGAGCGCCCGTCAGGCATCGGCCGTGGCGGAGGTGCCGAGGTCGGTTCCGCGCGCGGTGTCGGGGACGTACGCGTCAAAACGGGCCTGGTACTGGGCGGCGGCCAGTTCGGCGGCGCGGCTGTGGGCTCGTCATGCTCTTCGGCCTGCTGCTGGGCGCGGCCGTCGTGGTCCTGCTCTTCCGTGCCGACCTGTTCGTCCAGGACGGCACCGCGCAGCCGCCCTGCTCGAAGCCGTCCGTCTCCTCCATGTCGTCCACCACCATCCTCACGTCGGCGTCCGGTGGGACACCGTGACCGGCCCCGGGGCGCGGCCTCGCTGGAGCAGACGAAGAGGGCAAGGTGGTGCGGCGCAAACCAGCGCACTGCCCCCGCGGTCCGGCCGGTGCGCGCGGGTGACCGGCTGCCCGCTGGCATAAAGTCGGTGCGAAATAGGGTGACTTGAGGACATGCCGCAGCTTCCCGGTGTGGGCCGGACGTGGTAGATCTTGCACGCGGGGGACCGTTGACGGCCGTGGGTGCCCTGTGTCGTCGACAGCCGCTCGCCGTGGTTCGTCGTCGGGCCGGTCTCCCGCACCCGCCGAGACCTGCTCGGGACCGGCAGTGGTGTGTCCGGCAGGCCGTCCCCGAAGCGGCAGGAGGAAGGCGCATGGGCTGGCACGGGTATCTGACGCTGTGGTGTGCGGTGTTCGGCGCGATGGCGCTGCTCGGCTACGGGCGGTCGCTGGCCGGGATGACGCGGGCCCAGCGGACGGTCCGGGTCAGGGGGCGGATCGAGCGGGTGCGGGAGCCTCGACACGGAAGCTCCCGGCGCGGCGGGATATCGGTGGTCGTCTCCTACCGCGACCCGTCCACCGGGCTGGAGGTCATCGTGACGAACGATGGTGAGCGTGGTGAGACGGTCACCACCGCGTGGACGGGCAGGGAGATCGGGGTCCAGTTCCCGCGCGGGAGACCGCACGCCTACCGGTTCACCAGCGACTTCCAGGGAAGCAGCCGCGGGCTCGGCTGGCCGAACTTCGCGGTCTTCCTGATCTACGTCGGGCTGGTGGTCGTCGCTGCGATCGACTGGGGCTGGCCGTGGGCCCTGATCGGCTTCGGCGCGCCGTGGGCCGTCTCCATCGCCTGCCACCTGCCTCGGAACGTGCGCGACGTGAATCGTCGGCGCGACACGCTGGCCGCCATGGCTGCCGTCCAGGGCCGCGTCATCGCGGTGCTCAAGGACGTCAGCATCGACGAAGACGGCCACACCGCCACCACCTTCACCCCGGTCGTGGCGTTCACCACCCGTGCGTGCACGGCCGTCACCGCTCACTGCACTTCAGGGCTGCGGGACCCGGCAGGCTCCTACGGCCGGGACGTCACGATCCACTACGCGCCCGACGACCCTGCCGTCTTCACCCTGGACCGCGCGGCCGAACGCCGTTCCCAGGGTCTGGACCTCGCGTTCAACGTCCTGGCCCTTGTCGTCACCGCGGCAGCGGCCGTCGTGGGAGCGGCCATGCTGTGACACCCAGGGCGGTGTGTCCTGCGTTCTCGGTGCGCGATCAGGTGGAGTGCGTGCCTCGTCTGCGAGGGCGGCCTGCCGTCCGTTCCGGAGGTGAGCCAGGTGGTCGTATCTGGGCCGGGTGACGGCCACGTGTGCCGACCGCGTTATCTTCTCCCCGTGGATCCGCTCACGTTCGACTACGAGAACCTGCACCTGCGTGTGGACCGGGGGGTGTTCGAGCTGTTCAACCTGGACTCCGCCGAGCACACGTTCCGGGTTCCGTTGCGCTGGCTCGGGGTGTTGGTGCACTACAAGAAACCGGACAGGCCGGGGGAGTTGTTCTTCGGTGTCGTGCGCGATCCGAGTTCCGTCCTTTACGGCACCGACCGGCTCGCTTTCAGGTTCGCCCACTCGCCTACGGTCCGGGTGCCGCACGGCGACGAGCGGTTTTTCCGCGCGTACTTCAGTGAAGTGGCCGTGCTCGCCGACCGGTTGGTGGCCTGACTTCCCAGTCCGCGGTCTTCGAGTACGGCAACGTGCGCATGCGGGTCGATCACGGAGTCTTCGGGGTGTTGCGGCTGAAGCACGTCATCGGGTCGCACCGGGCCCCTCTGCGGTGGGGACAATCGCTGCCCTCCGGCCAACTGTGACGCGCGGAGCGGCCAAGTGCGGCGCCCAGTCACACGCGGCCATCGACCGCGACAAGAGTGGCGAAGGCGTCGACGCCGGGCCGGGCGTACCGATCCGACATCGACGAGCGGCTCGTCATCACCACGGGCGCGAAGCAGGGACAACACTCCTCGGGCAGCACTGAGCCCTTTCCAACCTGACGGCGACGCCGTCGAGGCGGGCTGCTGCACAAGGCGAAGAAGCACCTGGGTGTCGCTCGTCGATCGCTGCCGTTCGTCGTCGGTCGTAGGCCATGCACGGCTCCGCCCTATGCTGGGCGAATGTCCGCGAACGGAGTACCACCAAGCGGCTCGGGCAGTGCGGAGCCCGGCGTCGACGCGGAGTTGCCCGCGACCCTGCACATCGCCGGGCTCGCGCTGAGACGAGGGGAGAGCCCTCCCTCGCTGGCCTGCTGGACCGGTTGCTTCCCGGCACCGGCGGGCGCCGACCCGTCCTGCGTCAGTCTGGTGACTGAACCGCCTGCCCCGCCGCAGTCGGCCACCCTCCGACTCGCCCACGATGTCGTGAGCCGGTTCGACGCCTTCGTCGCCCAGGCCGTGGAGTACTGCCGCATCCGGCTCCGTGAGGAACATTTCGGGCTCACGGCCGAGGAGCTGGATCTGTTGGACCCTCCGGAGCCGCCACTGGGAGTTCCCGAGGCGACGGTGTGGGCCGATCAGAGTTGGGCTGTCCGATTCGCCGAGAGCGGGCTCCGTATGGGCGACCCCTACGGAATCCTCGTAACCTTCGACGGGACTCGGCCCGTCGATGTGCAGGGCATCGACGACGAGTGACGAACCACCCGTCGTACCGTCAGCACACATCGGAGCAGCCTCACCTGCCCTGGAGCTCGGGCGTGGTCGAGGGCCATGTCAACCGGATCAAGATGCTCGAACGCCGGATGCTCGGCCGCGCAGGCTTCCACCTCCTGCGCAAGCGCGCTCTCCTCGCGAATTGAGCGTTTCGCTCCCGACCCTCAGTTCGACTCCCCCGTGCACGAGGCCACTTGCGTCGGAGTCACCGTCGAAAACTATGTGCCTCCCGACCCGGGCTCTGCCAAGCTGATCGGCCATGTGTCCTCCTACGAACTGTTGCTCATCGGTGGTGGTGCGGGCGTCGGGAAGACGACCGTTGCCTGGGAAGTATCCGCATCCCTGCAGAGGGTGGGGACGGCGCATTGTCTGATGGAGGGGGACTACATGGACCAGATCCATCCCGCCCCTGCCAACGACCCTCACCGCACATCGATCACCGAACGGAACATCGCCGCGGTCTGGTCGAACTACGCTGCTCTTGGCCAGAGTCGGCTGATACACCAACACTGTGAGCATCCTCGAAGATCCGGTGATCACCCGTGCCATGGGCGGCAACGGGGTCAGAGTCACGCATGTCTTGCTCACGGCCGACGAGACCACCGTGAGGCAAAGGCCGGCGCAGCGGGAAATCGGAACACAACTTGCCGCGCACATCGAGCGCGGCCTGCGAATGGCGCGGCAACTGGATGCCAAGGTTCCAGCGGGAACCATCCGTGTCCCGACAGATGGCCTGACCGTGCTGGAGATCGCCGCGCAAGTACTCCGCGCCGCCTCCTGGACAACCGGACCTGCGCCCCTGCCGGACGGCCGGCGCAGGCACGAATGACTGCCGTGAGGCCCACATACGAGGGGGGCAGGTACGGTCGAACCGGTTGGACGCGCGGAGACCGGGCCGTCGGCCCCGGACGCGAACGCGTGACGGATCCACGAGGCTGTCAGGTTCCAGACATGCCGGTTTCAGACAGTGAACGATGCTTCTTGATCCGGTAGTTGGACTTAGAGACTGAGCGTCGCCCTTGGATGCCCTACCGGGGCACCCTCGAAAGGAGACCTCGTGAAGAAGACCCTGTCTGTGGCAGCGAGCCTGGCGATCGCCGCGACCTGTGGCCTTGGCATGGCGCTTCCCGCGCACGCCGCTGACGCGACCGGTGTCACGACTGCGGCGAGCCGGTCACTGCAGTCCTCCATCGACACCTCCTCCATGGACCCGCAGCACCAGGCCGTCGTCGACCGGATCCTGGCCAAGCTGCCCGCCGACTGGGAGGCCCGCCTCGACGCGGCCAAGGCCAAGTACGGCCTGAAGGGCGAGGAGTGGCAGCAGATCCGCGACAGCGCGATCAACCCCGGTGACTACCAGTGCCAGACGACCGATCTGTCGAAGTACGCCAACTCCCTCCTCGACGGCGCCCAGGACCCGTGGACCATCTTCATCCTTTCGCTCTTCGGTGGCTTCGACATGCCCACCTACGACGCGCTGATCTACGGCAAGGAGTCGTCGTCGAACAGGTTCGGCGTCAAGGGTGAGTACACCCAGCAGCTCAACTCCGAGATGAAGAACCTCAAGCGTTTCTGGGACATCGACTCCGCGCGCATCGAGCTGATCCCCATGCACGGCGCGGACGTCTTCACCAGCCCGGACCGGCTCGCCCGCACCCTCTCCGTGCTGTACGGCGGCACGCCCGAGGAGAACCTCGACCTGGCCGACATGTTCATCGAACTGGTCGACTCGGAGCCGGTCCTCCAGGGCGGCGCCAACCCGATCTTCACCTTCAACGCCTTCGCCTACAGCGAGAAGGACGACCCGGAGCCGCTCGGCATCACGGACCGGATCATCATGGGTGACGGCATCCTGCAGGGCATGAACGCGGTGAGCCTGGGCGACGTCGCGCCGCGCGGCATCCTGGGCCACGAGTTCGGTCACCACGTCCAGTACCAGAAGAACCTCTTCGAGAGCGACCTGAACGGCCCGGAGGCCACCCGCCGCACCGAACTCATGGCGGACGCGTTCGGCACGTACTACCTGACCCACTCCCGCGGCGAGTCGCTGAACGCCGCCCGCGTCCTCAAGTCCGAGAAGTCGTTCTACCAGGTCGGCGACTGCAGCTTCACCAGCTCCGGTCACCACGGCACGCCCAACCAGCGGCTCGACTCGGCGACCTGGGCGGCGGGCGTGGCCAACGAGGCGCCGAACCAGGGCCATATCCTGCCCGCCCTCGCGTTCGACAAGCTCTTCGAGGCCAAGCTGCCCGACCTGGTCAAGCCGGACAGCAAGTAACAATCACCACCACAGCGCGAGGCGATGAACGCCTGCGCGGCTGAGGACCCGCGCGGGGCGGGACGGATCACGCACCGGCCCGCCCCGCGCGCCCACGCCGCGAGCCCGGCCGCGGCCCGGAGTCACAACCAGCCGCGACGGCTGGCCTGGACACCGAGCTGGAACCGGGTCTTGGCGCCGAGCATCTCCTGGAGGCGGGCGATGCGTCGGGCGACGGTGCGCTCGCTCACCCGGAGCTCACGGGCGATCGACTCGTCGGTCAACCCCGTGCTGAGGTAGCTCAGGAGCTGCCGCCCCTCGGGGGTCGCCTCGCTCTTGACGGCCTCACCGGCCGGCGGAAGCGGAACGGCGATCTGCCAGTAAGACTCGAAGACGCCGATCAGCCCGTCCAGGAGCCCCGACGGCTGCACGACGACACTGTGGTGTCCCGTACGGTTCGGGGCGGCGACGGAGACCACGGCGAAACGGTCGTCGCAGACCAACACGTTCAGCGCGACATCGGGGAAGACCCTGGCCTGTTCTCCCCGGGCGACGCACTCGTTCGCCACTTCAAGCGCCTTGGGGTCCTGCAGGATGTTGGCGCTGTACACCACCTGGTAGGCGATCCCGCGGTCCAGCGCGTCCAGCGTGCCGGGGCCGACCTCCGGCATCCGGTCGCCCCCGCCCACCGGCCCGATCGACAGCGCGCGCACCTGGGACACGGCCCCGTTGTGCACCCGCGACTGGATCTCTCCGCGCCGCTCGGAGGTGTCGACGACCTCGACGTAGCTCGCTCCGGCGGTGTGGTCGAGCCAGTACTGCGACAGGGCCGTGGCGCTCTCGTAGGCGATCCGGGCCTGGCGCGCGCGCCGCTCGGCGACCGCCTCCAGCACCGCGCGGGGCGGCTGGGCGGTCAGCCTGCCGTCCGTGCGGGACACCAAGCCGATGTCGCTGAGTTCGGCGACGGCGTCCCTGAGACCGTCAAGCAGCGACCCGACCAGCGCCGGCCGGTCGGTGAGTTCGGTCAGGGTCTGCGGACCCCATTCCACGAGCGCGAGGTAGGCGGCCTCCGCTGTCGCGGAGAGACCGAGAGCCTGCAACGGGCGCAGCGTGCGCATGTCCCCCCAACCCGGCGGCACCGCACGGCACCACCCCCCGACCCCATTTCTACGGTGGCTGTCATTCCGCCAAAGATCGTCACCCTAACACCGGCATGATCACGCGGACCAGGAGCGGACGGCGTGACAAGCGGCGCTGGTGAAAGCGTCGGCGTGAACGCCGACGGAGACGCCGGCGGAAGCGTCGGCAGTCAGTCCGCGCCCGCCGGGCGGCGGTCTGGAGAGGCGCTGCGCGTGGGTGCGTTGCCTGTCGCTCACTCTGTGCCGACGCTGCCGATATCTCGCAGGCCGTACCGGTGTTGCTCACCCATCAGCAGGGCGCCGGGCAGGCCGGTGAGCCTGCCGCGGTCGGGCAGCCATCCGCCGACGATCACGTCGATGGTGCGGACGTGCCGGATCTTGGTCCACGCGCGGGAGCGACCGCGGGGCTTCCGGCTCTCTCCTGGAGCACTCCTCATCGACCCGCGTGGTTCCCGGCCCACACCGTGGGGGTTCGGCCCGACCACGGGCTTGCCTGTTCGAGTTGTCCGGCAACGCGGAAAAGGCGGCCTTCGAGCCCGTAACCCGCAGCGAACTGCCCACCGATCGGGAGCCCCGTCTCGGCGTCGGCCGTCACAGGCACGGACATGGCGGGCGTTCCCGCCGCATTGAACGCCACGGTGAACGGCGAGATGTCGAAGAGGCAGCGAAGCCAGCCGAGGCCGTCCAGCCTCTCCGCACCTTCGGCATGGGTACCCAAGGCCGGAGGAAGTTCCGGCAGGGTCGGGGTGAGCAGGACATCGTGAGCGTCGAAGTGCCATGCCAGGCTTCGGGCGACCCGGTTTCGGATCGCGAGAGCGGCGACGAACTGGGCACCACTGACCCGCTGCCCGTAGTGGTAGCTGGCAAGGATGGGCGGTTCGAGGGTCGAGAGGTCGATGGGTCGACCGAAGGCGGCAGCCAACTCGTCGACCGAAGCCGTGAGATTCGCCGTCCACTGACGGGCACCGGCCAGGACGAACTCCTCCCAGTCGACCCCGAGGTCGACCTTGACATCCTCCACCCGGTGGCCGAGGGATTCGAACAGACGCACAGTGCGCGTGAGCGCGTCGGCGACGGGTGTGGTGATGCGGCGTCCGCCCCACGCGCGGGTGAGGACACCGATCCGCGGCGAGCCCGGGGGGACTGGTACCGCAGCAGAGGGTACGGAGCCCACAACTGACCGGACGTCACGGAGTAGTCATGGCATCGACCGCCAGCAGGCCGAGCAGGGTGGCGAAACTGCCGCCTCGTGAGCGCATCCTCGACGCGGCCGAAGAGCTCTTCCGGAGCGAGGGGTCCGGCGGGTGGGTGTCCAGGCGATCGCCGAGCGGGCCCAGACCACCAAGATGGCGATCTACCGGCACTTCGACACCAAGGACGCGCTGGTCGCGGAGTGGCTGCGGATCGTCGCCGCCGACTACCAGGCGGCCTTCGACCGGGTCGAGGCCGAACACCCCGGCCGACCGGGAGAGCAGATCCTCGGTCTGGCCCGCTTCATCGCCGAGGGCCTGCCGTCGGTCTCGCACCGGGGCTGCCCGTTCATCAACTCCTTTGCCGAGTTGCCCGACCGATCCCATCCGGCACGGCAAGTGATCGAGAAACACAAGGCACTTCAGACCCGCAGACTGGTCAGCATGTGCGCCGGGGCCGGGCTGCCCGACCCCGAGCAGGCAGCGGCCGAGATCACCTTCGTACTCGAAGGAGCGCAGGTCAGCACGCAGAACGGAAGCATCGGTCGGACGGGGGATCGACTGATGAGAATCGTCGAGGGGATTCTGGGCCGCCACCGCTCCCCCGCCGCGAGTCCGTCCCCGTCGGATCGCAGTCTTTCTCAGCGGCCTCGGTCCGCAACCAGCAGTACCGCCGACCGGTCGTAGAGCGCGAGGGCCAGTATTCCGGCAGAACTTCGCTGGTTGCCGGGCATTTGGAGTGCGGCGGGCTGATGGCGGGTCAGGGGCGGTCGTGCCGTGACCGCCCCGCGATCGTGTGCCGCCGACTCCGATCTCACCGCGCGTGGGCGTGGTGCGTAAAGTACGAGCGGCTCGGGACCGTGCGCTACGGGCCGCCCCGGCCGCGGAAGACGCGGCCGAGGGCAGGCGGCCAGTTCGGCGTTGCTCAGGCCCTGGGCGAGCAGGCGCAGGACGTCGAGTTCACGTGGGTTCAGAGCGGTCAGGCCGGGATGCGGGTCGGGTGGCCGGGTCGGCTCGCCCGGCCACGACCGCGTAGCCGTGCACCACACGGGGGGCGCAGCGGCTCGGGGAGCAGGCGTGCCGCGGTGTCCGGGGCGACCCGGTAGTTCACCAGAAGCCGTCGCTCAATGACGCTGGACAATCGCAGCTGCCTCATGACCCCTCACTCTGCGCCCCGGGCGCCATTTGGTGTGGCGGAGCACGATCTGCTCAGGACAGACGGCGCCGAGGAACCGGCCGATGCAGATCGCCAGGCGATCCTCGGCCAGTGTGTAATGGATCCGGTTGCCCTCGCGGCGCTCGGTGACCAGGCCGGCTCCCTTGCGCACGCCGAGATGTCGTGAGATGGGGGCTTGAGCGGACAGGGGGTTTCGGCGCCGGCACGGCCCGTCGTTCTCTGCCGTGGAGCCCATGACGCTCCTGCATGTCCGGCAGACGCCGGATGCGTACGCGTACCGGAAGCCGTAGCGGTGGGTCATTGAAGTCGGGCCATGCGAAGGCTGAGCGATGCCGCCGTTCAGTCAGCCGATACTGCGACCGGTCCTCGAAAGGTTCGTAACCGCTGCCGCCGGGCACTCGTCCCGCATCGGCCCGTGTCACGTCCCACGGGATCTTGCCCCTGATCCACCTGACGTTCTGCGATTCCCACGCGGGCGACAAGCCCGCGCGAGACAGCAAATCGCAGGGGGCACAGGATTCCCGGATAGAGCCCCGCACGACGGGGAGGACACCTGGGAGAACACGCGGCGGAGGCCGCCCGGTGCGAGGTCTGGCAGGAGGGGCCGTGGCTCATGGGACGGGTGGGAGACGGTGAGCGCGCGGCGGTGGCTGCGCCGGATCGATGCGTGGGCGCGCGTCGCAGTGAAGGTCGCGGGCGGGGTGGCCGTGACGGCCTTGGCGGCGTTGCTCGTCGTCCTCGGGTACGGATTCGTCCGCCAAGGACTCGACGGGCTGAACGACACCTCCGTGGTAGCCGCGCGTGGACGGCAGGTCGACGGGGTCGTCCTGGCGAAGGACGAGGTGGCCGGGCCCCAGGGAAGCCGCTTCAAGAGGATCGAAGTTCGTTTCACCACGGCCACCGGGACGCCCTATCAGTTCTGGGAGGCCGGTGACGCGGACGTCGGCGACTCGATCCGCGTCCAGTACGACCCGGGGCATCCCGAGACGGCGAGCACCCACTCCGTGACAAGCAACAGGGTGGCGTACGGCATGCTGGCCCTGATTGGGCTCGCGCTCATGATCGTCATGCTGCTGCTGGCACTCAGGGGCGGCTGGGAAGGCCTCCGCGGCATTCGGCGGGCGACGCGGAAGCGGAATCGGCCGGCGGTGGGATGACGCTGCCTGCCCGGAGACAGCCTCGCCCTTGCGCTCATGGGTGCCGTGAGCCGGCCGGCGCGGGAGGAGCCGGCCCGGACCCGGATGCCTGGCCACCGCAGGGCAGTCGTCACAGCCGCCGCGCCATGACGGCTTCGCGGACTCGTTCGACCGCGTGCTGGAGGGCCCCTATTCGAGCTGTGTCGCGCATCACATCCGGCCCATGTCATGTCCAGGCCGCCTGCTCCCATCTGGTGGGTGGCAGCAAGCGAGCCGAGGAGGACGGAACGATGAACGCACGGCAGGAGACCGGCACCACGACCGCGTGCCGCGTGGTGGTCCTGGGGGCGGGGTACGCGGGCATGGCCGCGGCGATCCAGCTCGCGGCCCGGGTCAAGGGGCGCGAGGGCGTACAGGTGACCTCGGTGAACGCACAGGAGCGCTTCACCGAGCGGACGCGGCTGCACATGACGGGGACCGGGCTGCGGTCCGCCGAGCTGAGCATCCCGGAGCTGCTGGAGGGCACGGGCGCGCAGTTCGTGCGCGGCTGGGTGACGGCGATGGACGCGGAAGCCAGGACCGTGCGGATCGACGACGACCGGGTGCTGCACTACGACACGCTGGTGTACGCGCTGGGCGGGGCTGCCGACACCTCGACGTTGCCGGGGGCCGAGGACCACGCGTACGCCCTGAGCAGTGCCCAGGACACCGAGTTGCTGGCCGCCCGGCTGGGGCGGCTCGGAAGCGGCACCGTGGTGGTCGCCGGCAGCGGGCTGACCGGCATCGAGTCGGCTGCGGAGATCGCCGAACAGCACCCGGAGCTCAACGTCGTGCTGCTGGGCCGGGCCGAGCCCGGTGCGGCCATGAACCCCAAGGCCAAGGCGTACGTGCGGGCCGTGCTCGACCGGCTGGGCGCCAGGTGCGCGCCGGGGCCGAGGTGGTGAAGATGCTGCCCGACGCGGTCGAACTGGCGGGCGGGGACACCATAGCCGCCGACGCCGTTCTATGGACCACTGGTACGCGGGTGTCGCCGCTGGCGGCCGCCGCCGGGCTGACGGTCGACGAGCGTGGACGCATCGTCACCGACGCCACGCTGCGGTCGGTGTCGCACGCCGACGTGTACGCGGTCGGTGACGCCGCCGCGATACGCCAAGGCTACGGCGTCATGCACGGCACCTGCCAGGGCGGTATGCCGACCGGAGTGCACGCCGCGCTGTCGATCGACCGTGTGCTGAAGGGCAAGCAGCCCAAGCCGTTCCGCTTCGGCTACTACCACACGCCGGTGAGCCTGGGGCGGCACGACGCGGTGGTGCAGTTCACCCGCCCCGACGACAGCCCCCGGCGAATTCACCTGACCGGCCGTATGGCGGCCCGGTATCAGGAGACAGTGACTGCCTCGCCCTGGCCGACCTACGCCCGTATGAAGAAGATGCCCGCCTCGGGCGCGTTCTGGCCCCGAGGGGGCCGCTTCACCCGGGTCGGGGAGGCCCGGTGACCAACCTGGCCGCCCGCCCCGACCAACAGGTCTTCCACGAGCACCGGCGACTGCTGTTCTCCGTGGCCTACCGCCTCCTCGGCTCCGCCGCCGACGCCGAGGACGCGGTCCAGGACGCCTGGATCAAGTGGTCCGCCGCCGACCGCGCGCAGGTGGCCGACCCCAAGGCGTACCTGACGCGGACCGTCTCGAACCTGGCGCTGGAACGGCTGCGCTCCACCCGGCACAAGCGCGAAACGTACGTGGGTCCGTGGCTGCCGGAGCCCGTCCTCACCGGCGGGGACGCCTCAGAGATCGTCACGGACGCCGAATCGGTGTCGATGGCCATGCTGGTGGTGCTGGAGACGCTCAGCCCGCTGGAGCGCGCGGTGTTCGTGCTGAAGGAAGTCTTCGACTTCAGCCACGCAGAGATCGCGCAGGCGGTGGAACGATCCGAAGCCGCAGTGCGACAGGCCGCGCACCGGGCCCGCGAGCACGTGCAGGCCCGGCGGTCGCGCTTCGCCGCCGCCAGGTCAAGGCAGCGCGAGGCCACCGAGCGGTTCTTCGCCGCCGCGACCGGCGGGGACGTCAACGCCCTGATGGAACTGCTCTCCCCGGACGTGGCCCTGTGGACCGACGGCGGTGGCAAGGTCCGGCAGGCCCTGCGCCCGGTCGTCGGCGCGGCCACGGTGGCCGCCTGGTTCGCGGCGATCGGCACCGTCACCTACCGGGGAGTCGATCCCGCTGACATGAATGCCCGACTCGTCGGGATCAACGGTGCGCCGGGCATTGTGTGCAGCGGGCCGGAACGCGTGATCGCCACCGTCACCTTCGACTTCGACGCCGACGGCCGTATCACCGCCATCCACAACGTGGCCAACCCGGACAAACTCAAGGCCGTCACCGACGGCACCACTCACGGCATCGGCACGCGGTGAGCACCGCAAGCGCGTGCTGCCGCCAGGTGCAGGAGACACCGTCGAGCGCCAGGTGCTGCACCAGATCGAACAGCGTCCACTCGGGGCAGGGTTGCGGTTGTCCGGGGTGTGTCCGAGGTGCGCGGTGGTGGGGATGATGCGCGAGCGGGTGCCGTACGCGGTCTGTTCGTGCGGCCCAGATCACCGGCCGGGGCGGCGCCCGCGCATGAGCCGCAGAGTCCACGAGACCGACTGCCGGCTGCCGCACGCATCACGGGCCGGCCGCACCGGCACGGGGCTTCGGCCGACTCGCGGCGTGCGACCTGAGGTTGACGGCATCTACGTCGCACGTCGTGAGCGAACGCCGGGACGTCCAGCCTGCCGACGGATGACCGGGACCAGGCGAACTCGCAGGATGGATCACGTCGAACACCGGTCCTCAAGAAAGTCAGGAGATCATCATGGCGTCTCTTCCACGGGGCAGGACCGTGGCCGTCCTGGCCGCACTCGCCACAGGTCTCACCCTGTCCGGTTCCGCCGTCGCTTCCCCCGGGCACCGGGAGGAGAAGCCGATCCGCGCGAGCGTCGTCGGAAGCGCCGAGTTCGTGCTGCCCTACTACAAGGACGACGACATCCGCTCGTTCACCTTCGACGCCCACGGCGCCCCGTACAGCCGTCCGCTGCCCACGATCCCCACGGGTCTGCCCACCGACGCGCGGGGGACGATCGAGATCTCTCACTACTCGGCCGAGCGACACATCACGTACACGTCCAAGGGGCGCGTGGACTGCTTGGTCACCGGACCGCGAACCGCGACACTGACAGCGGTCATCACCGAGGTGAGCCCCGGCGGACCGCCCACCGTCGGGCACCGGGTCGGGCTGAGCATCTACGACGGGGGCAAGGACGAAGGCCGTTCTGCCGACCGTGTCGGCTTCTCCTGGAACGGCGTGAACCTGCTGACGGACAGCGTCACCCGACCCGAGGAGGCCCCGGTCGGCACCTGCATGGCCCCCGCCCCGTACGCCCCGGTGACCAGGGGCGGGTACACGGTCACGCACGCCGAGCTGCCGCCGCCACCGCCGACGCCCAGCCAACCGGAACAGGACCTCTCACGCCTCCCCGGCAACACGGCGCACCCCCAGCCGTCACGGGCGGCTCACAGATGAGTGTCGACGGGCAGCTGCCGGCACCTTCTCTGCGAGCCGACCGGCGAGGAGGCCGGGACCACACTGCTCCAAATCCTTTGCTCCGGCGAGCATTTCACCCGAGCCATCGACTCCGATCGCCTCCGCGGCGGCGCGCCGCTTGAACTCTCTGCTGTTCAAGCCGGTGCCGGAAGCCAGGTCGAGGACCGGCTCGCCGCGCACGTCCGCCGTCCCGGGCCACCGGGGGAAGCGGCATCGGCGGACGATCAGAACGCAGTGGGGTGGTACCGGCCAGTTCCTCACGGATGCAGGTGTAGGCATGGTCGCGTTCCCTGACCCGAATGCGGGGGCCGGCCTGCCGGCAGGCCACCGGGTCCCGCCAGGACACGACGATCCCGTTCTCGGGCTCCTGCCCGAACGGTCCGCCCCCCACGTCCCCTCGTATTCTGTTCCCGTGCCAGCTTCCCGCCTGCATCGCGTCGCCGTCCTTGTTCTCGAGGGCGCGAAGCCGCTCGATGTCGGCATTCCTGCTCAGGTGTTCACGACCCGCGCGAGCATGCCGTACGAGGTGCGGGTGTGCGGCGCCGCGCCCGGTCTCGTGACCGGCGGCGACGGCCTGTCGTACTGCGTCGCCCACGGCCTCGACGCGCTCGCGTGGGCCGACATCGTCTTCATCCCCGGCTACCGGTCCCCCGACTGCGACGACCCGCCCCAGGCCGTCGTCGATGCGCTGATCGCGGCCCACGATCGGGGCGCACGCCTCGCCGCCATCTCGACAGGCGCCTTCGCGCTCGCCGCCACGGGCCTGCTCGACGGCAAGCGCGCCACGACGCACTGGCACTACACGCGCGCGCTCGCGGCGAAGCATCCGCTCCTCCAGGTCGACGAGAACGTCCTGTTCGTCGACGAGGGAAGCGTGCTGACGTCGGCCGGCGCCGCCTCCGGCATCGACCTGTGCCTGCACATTCTGCGCGGCGACCTCGGGGTGGCCGCATCGAACCACGCGGCCCGACGCCTGGTCGCGGCCCCCTACCGCAGCGGCGGCCAGGCGCAGTACGTGCCGCGCAGCGTGCCCGAGCCGCTGGGCGAGCGGTTCGCCGCCACCCGCGAGTGGGCGTTGCACCGGCTGGGCGAGCCCCTCACCCTTGAAATGCTCGCCCGCCACGCGACGGTGTCGCCACGCACGTTCTCGCGGCGCTTCGCCGAAGACACCGGATACACGCCGATGCAGTGGGTCATGCGTGCCCGCATCGACGTGGCCCGCGAGCTGCTCGAACGTTCGGAACGAAGCATCGAGCAGATCGCCGCCGAAACCGGTCTCGGCACCGGTGCGAATCTGCGGCTGCACTTCCAGCGCATCCTCGGCACCACGCCGAGCGAGTATCGGCGCACCTTCGCCCAGGGCGAGTAGCCCGCCGCCGTGGCGCGATCCTTTCGAGCCGTGGCACTCACGCCGCTGTCACGGGCGGACGGTGCAAGCGAACCTGATGGCGAACCGAAGGGACACCACTCATGACTCGTATCGCCATCAACGGATTCGGCCGCATCGGACGCAATGTGCTGCGCGCGCTGCTCGAACGCGACAGCGACCTCGAGGTCGTCGCCGTCAACGACCTCACGGAGCCCGCCACCCTCGCGCGGCTGCTCGCGTACGACACGACGGCCGGCCGGCTCGGCCGCCCGGTGACCGTCGACGGAAACGTCCTTGTCGTCGACGGCCGTCGCATCACGGTGCTCGCCGAACGCGAACCGGCACAGCTGCCGTGGGCCGAGCTCGGCGTCGACATCGTGCTCGAAGCGACCGGCCGCTTCACATCGGCCGCTGCCGCCCGCGCACACCTCGACGCAGGCGCGAAGAAGGTGCTCGTCAGTGCGCCGTCGGACGGCGCCGACGTCACGCTCGCGTTGGGGGTCAACACCGACGCGTACGACCCGGCCGTGCACACGATCATCTCGAACGCCTCGTGCACGACCAACGCGCTTGCACCGCTGGCCGCGGTCCTCGACGAGCTCGCCGGCATAGAGCACGGCTTCATGACGACGGTGCACGCCTACACCCAGGAGCAGAACCTGCAGGACGGCCCGCACCGTGACGCCCGCCGCGCCCGCGCCGCCGCCGTCAACATCGTGCCGACCACGACGGGCGCCGCGAAAGCGATCGGCCTCGTACTGCCGAACCTCGATGGCAAACTGGCGGGCGATTCGATCCGCGTACCGGTTCCGGTGGGTTCGATCGTCGAACTCAACACGACCGTCGCCCGCGACGTGACGCGCGACGACGTGTTGGCGGCGTACCGCGCCGCAGCACAAGGGCCGCTCGCCGGTATCCTCGAGTACTCGGACGACCCGCTCGTCTCCTCCGACATCACGGGCAATCCCGCCTCATCGATCTTCGACGCGGCCCTCACCCGCGTAGACGGCCGCCACATCAAGGTGGTCGCCTGGTACGACAACGAATGGGGCTTCTCGAACCGCGTGATCGACACACTCGAGCTCATCGCCGCCCACTGACCGGGCGCCAGGACACCCTCCACCTGCCCCAGGGCCTCGACCTCCGTTTGGATCAGGCCGGTTCGTGGACGCCCTCCGGCCGCGCGAGCCGGCGTGGGGGTGCAGCGCGGGCGTGAACTCCGCCGGCATCGGCACCGCCACGGAGCGATGGCAGTCCGCGCGACCGCGATCTGACCAGTCGGTCTTGGCGGCGAAGGGGCCGCCGTCGCCGAAGGCGAGCCGCGCGAAGTTCTCGCCGATGCGGCGGTGTGCCGCGGGATCGGGATGGACCTCGTCCGGCAGCGGGAACTCGGCGCAGTCCGTCTCGCCGTACAGGTCGCGCCCGTCCAGGTAGTGCAGGTTCGGGTCGTCGACCGCCCGCTGGCGGACGATCCTGGTGAGTTCGTCGCGGATGACGTTGAGCGTCAGGCGCCCGGCTGCGCGTTCGGCTGGATCGCCCGTGGCCTTGAACCGCAGGGTGCCGCCGCCGAAGTCGGGCGCGAGGGGGCCGGGAGTGTCCTCCTGGACCGGGCACAGGATGGAGGACACGACCAGCAGCGGCGTGGTCGGATGCCCCTCCCTGATGGTGTCGAGGAAGCCGTGGACTGCGGGGGTGAAGGCGCGCAGGCGCATCACGTCGGAGTTGACGATATTGATGCCGATCTTGAGGCTGATCAGGTCCGCGGGTGTGTCCCGCATCGCGCGCGCGGTGAACGGGTCGAGCAGCGCGCTGCCGCCGAACCCCATGTTGACCAGCTCCACTCCGCCCCGGGCGGCTGCCAGGGCCGGCCAGATGGCACTCGGGTGAGCGGCGTTCGAGCCATGGCTGATGGAACTTCCATGGTGCAGCCACACCCTGCGCCCGTTGTCCGGAGCCTGTTCGATGGAGGCGTTGGTGCGCAGCGCGATCAACTCGGTGATCTCCGTATGCGGGAGCCAGATCTCGATGTTCTTGTCGCCCGTCGGCAGACCGTAGAAGCGGGCGGTGCCGGGAGGCCCCTCGGACAGCTCGGCGGACTGGGTGAGCATGTCTGTGACGGTGCGGACGTTTCCGCCGGTCACCGTGGCCTGGGCGACGAGAACGCCATCGACCAGCAGGTCGTACACGCCGTCCGCCGGGGCGGGGAACCCTTGGTAGACCCGCTTGGTGGGCAGCGTGTCGAGTTCAATCGCGGTGGCCCGGGTACGGAAGGCCAATCGCACGCCGGAGGGCTGGGCCTCGGCCATGGCCAGCTGGTCGTCGGGGATCTGCCGGCGCGCCCGGGCGGGCAGCCGGTGCGGCAGCAGACCGTGCGCGGTCGCCTCCACGTCGAGGAAGCCGCGCAGGATGTCCGCGGTGACAGGTGTGGTGATCCAGTGGTGCTCGGTGTTCATTGCCTCTGCCTGTTGATCAAGAATTTCGGGATGTTCATTCGCGCCGGGGCACGGCGCGACGGACCGCCTCCGGCGGTGCCGCCCTCGTCCGGTCAGGGTGTGGCCCGGTTCCGTAGCAGGACGTCGAGGGAATCGACGATCCAGGCCCAGGATTCCTGCGCGTGGGGGACGCTGTGCTCGAAGCCTCCCGCCGTCTCCGGGCCGACGTAGCCGTGGAGGACACTGCCCATCAGCCGGACCGCGTGCGTCCGACCCGGCTCCGCAGGTCGTGGCCGCGCAGGATCGCCGACGTCATCCATGTGTGCCGAACGCCGGCTTCGGGGGCCGCCGTCTCGGCGTCGAGCCCGAGCCGGGCGGCGGTGTATCGGCCGGGGCGCTCCCGAGCGTAGTCGCGGTAGACGTTCCCGAAGGCTGCCTTGCCGGCCCGCCCGGCCAGGGCGTCGGCTGTCCGGTCGGCGCGTTCCTCCAGCGCGAACAAGGCGATCCCGACCTTGAGGTTCCGGGAGTTCTTCGCGTGCGAGTGGAGACTCGCCGCCTTGACGTCGAACCGCCTGGCGAGCGCCGAGACGGTCACCTGGCCGAAGCCGACCTCGTCCGCCAGTTCCGCGCCCGCCCGGACCAGGCGTTCCGCGGCCACCCCCCACTCGAACCATAATCTTCCTCCTATCCAGCGATACCGATTATGCATTTGCCTAATAACTTTAGGCAAATTAACGTGTCGTTCATGAGGCCTCTGACTGAACAAGAGATCCGTTCCGCGTTCGTGAACTGCACCAAGGGCGAGGCGAAACGCCTGCCCGTCCCCCGTGACCTGACCGAGCGGCCCTGGGCCGACCTGGACTTCCTCGGGCTGGCGAGACCCCCAGGCCCCCGACCGGGCCTACCTCGCCATCGAACTGGACGGCCGACCGGTGGCGCTCGCACTGCGCTCCCCCGGCCCCGGCTCCTGGCAGATGCGGCGCAGCATGTGCTCGATGTGCCTGACCACTCACACCGGAGGCGTCTCGCTGATGGTCGCCGCGAAGGCCGGCAGGGCCGGGCAACAAGGCAACTCCGTGGGGGCCTACATATGCAGCGACCTCGCCTGCTCGCTGTACGTGCGAGGCAAGAAGAACGCGGGCGCCGGCGCACGGCTCCACGAGTCACTCGCCCTGGAGGAGAAGATCCAGCGAACCGTCGCGAACCTCGCCGCGTTCATCACCAAGATCACCACATGAAGCGTTCAGCCTGGCAGCCGACCGGCGCGCGTCTGCTCGCCGGAATCGGCGCACTGGTGGCGGCGGCCTGCTCCGATCTCGTCGTCGATCTTCACGTACGGTGCGGTCAGCAGGGTGTCCAGGTCGTCCGTCACACAACGATCTTGGACGCCCTGTCTGCGTTCCCGGATGTGGAGCGCTCCGGTCGGCCCGGCCGGCCAACTGGAGGCGCTCAGCCCGAAAGCCTCTGACCTGCGGTGACTCTGAGAAAGACAACGACCCGAGGGCTGCGCGAGAATGTGTATCCGGTCGGCCGACTAAGGGTTGTCCCGTAATCCGTGGTGGATCAGTGCGCGGCGTCGGATGCGGTGCATCGCAAGGCGGAGGGACATCCGCATACTGGATGTATGCGGACGTTCCGACAACGCGGCGAGGTGCCGTAGCTGTCGTCGCGCGCCCGCTAGGGATTGCGGGACAGCCCTTAGGCGGCCGCCGCGCGGAAGAGGGCCAGGAGGTCCTGGGCAGGCGGGGTGTCCGCGTCGAAGAACTGGGTGGTCATCGCGGATGGCACGGCCGTGCCGTGCATGCGGACCTCGTGGCACCTGAAACAGAACGCCGCCTCGAACAGCGCCAGGTCAAGAGAGTCCTCGTACGCCCGGATGCTCCAGCCCGGCGAGAAGCCGCAGCGGTGCTGTTCGCTGCCGGGCAGGTTCTCGATCAACGTCAGAGCGTCGGCGGCCTCTGTCCCGGCCCAGTGGGCGACCGTCCTGCCAGGGTATGGGACGCCGCGCTCGGTCGGGAGGGCGCAGATCCTTACGACCTCGATCAGCACGGTGGCGGCAACGGCTTCGGCGGGGAGCTGCATGCGCGCAGCCTGCCCGCCGGGCCGACCGCCGACCAAGGCATGTCGCGAGAGGCAATCCGCCACGCGAAGGCCCGGAGCACAGAGTCCCGGCAGGCCAACTCCCCCGCGCGCGTGCCAACTGAAGCGGCCTCACCAAACACACCGTCAGCATCGGAATGACTCGTCCAGTCCCGCGTCAGGCAACGTTCCCCCGTCGCCTGTTCGAACTCGGCTGCCTGTCTGTACGGCGAGCTCTTTGGTCATGAACACACGGCTGGTGCCCGGCGGATCACAGGGGACCTCCCCCAGGCGCTTCCACCCCTGTTTCCGATAGAAGCCGGGGGCCTGGAAGGTGATCGTGCAGAGCACGGCCGCGCGGCAGCCGCGGGCGCGGGCCTCGCCCTCGGCCCGCCGAAGGATCTCCCTGCCCAGCGACGGCCGGGCGTGGACCGCGACCGAGCTCGCACGAAATGCCGGGGTCGCGCCGTCGACCGCGACGTCGCATCTGAACCTGCTCGTCGGCGGCGGAGTCCTCGTCGAGGAGCGGCACGGACGCCACCGTTACCTTCGGGTGGCCGACCGCACGGTGATCGACTTGATCGAGAGTCTCGCCGCGCTGGCCCCACAGCAAGCTGCCCGACCGAGCTCGCTGGCGGCCTCTGGCCGTCAGCAGGCACTGGCCCGTGCGCGGCTGTGTTACGACCACCTGGCCGGAGCCGTCGCGCTGGCGATCACCGACGCGATGGTCGAGCGCGGCCCGCTGGAGTGGGGACCCGAGCCGGGACTGACCGGTGAGGGCGCGGTCTGGCTGGCCGAGATCGGTATCACGGTGCCGAGCGGATCGCGTCGCCCGCTGGTGCGCGCGTGCCTGGACCGGACCGAGCACCGCCCCCACCTGGCCGGCGCGGTGGGTGCCGCCCTGTGCGCCCACGCACTCACGGCCGGATGGATCACACGGATCGGCACGACCCGTGCCCTCACCGTGACCCCCGCCGGCCGACGGGCATGGCACGACCACCTCGGCCTGCCGCCGGCTGACCTCTGATCCTTCGGCGGTCGTCGCAGACGCGGCGGACATACGACGCCCGGACCCGCATCCTCGTGGCGCATACCCGTCCCCCTGTCCCAGGCGCTGAGAAGCCTCACTTCAACGTGTGACGGCCTCGAAGACCGCCCGGTCAGGCAACGTTCGCCCTGCTGACGACTTCACGCAGGCACTCGTCCCGGGCGTGTTTGTTCCGCCGGACGACGCAGCGGCGGATCATACTGCTCTGCTCCATGTGACCGGCGTGGTCCCTACCGCCCAGGGCGAAGTGGCGCAAGGCGGTACCGGTCGAACGCCGCCCTGTGGAGTCACAGTTGGGGAGGTACGTCACCACCGAGGAGAGCGATCAGCTGGGCGAGGAGGGCGTCGAGTTCGCGGCCGACGTCGGCGATCCCCGGGTTGCCGTAGTCGGCGAACTGGAGGCTGGGCTGTTCGACGGCGAGCTTCGTGTCGCCGTCGGGGTCCGCGTAGAGCAGGGTCCGAAGCGGTGCGTGCAGCATGACCGAAGGGTCGTGGCGGAACATGCGTTCGGCGATGGTGTGGTTGCCCATCAGGTACTGCGTGGCCTTCCAGAGGGATGGTGATCCCGCCATGACGGCGGTGATGTCGCTGCGGAAGTAGCGCATGAACCCATGCGGGGCGTTGATCTCGGCCAGCTCGAGCGTGGCCTGCCAGGAGGCCATCTGGAAGAAGCGGTCGAGATCGACCTCGGGGACAAGGGTTTCGTAGTGCTCGCGGGCTGCGTCGTAGGAGCGCGGGAGCGCCACGACGAGCCGCCGGGCGGGGTGGTCGATGACGGCGGTTTCCGTGGTCATGGTTGTGCCTGTTCGTCGCCGGAGTGAACGAGTTCGACGTCGTGGATGTCGAGCGTGATGGCGGGGAGGTTGAGGTTGACGCTGTTGTCGGGGTTGCGACGGAAGACTCGTCGGCGCGTGGCCACGAGCAGACCGTCGAAGCTCTTGTGGCGGCTGGTGTAGTGGCCGACGAGTGTGCTGCCGTTGACTTCGGTGATGTAGTCCATGCGGCGCTGCACTCCGAGGGCGTCGAAGTAGAACACTTGGTCGGGGTTGTGTGTGGCGATCTCGGGCGGGAAACGCACCTGCAGGCGTCGCCAGGTCTGCCCGGCCTCGCGCCACGGTTCGATCTCGTGGACCCGCACGTCCGGATGGGTGAAGAGGAACGGTGTTGTGAAGTAGTTCCAGCACGCGTAGCCCAGGAAGTAACCGAGATGTGGAGCGTCCCAGGCGCTGTTGCGGAGCATTCCCTTGAAGCCGGCGCGTGCGGGGGCGAGGGTCTCGACCGGTTCGCCGTCGAGGGTCTGCATGGTGACGCTGTCGGCGGCGGCGTCGAAGACCATCCGCTGGTCGGGGCGGGTGAACGGGGTGAACACGATGTGCTCTCTGACCGTGTCCAGCGTCAGGATCTGGTCGAACGTCCTGTCCGGCGGCCAGCCCTTCATCGCCCAGATCGGGCCGCCGATGGAGATGTCGACGTGCAGGCCACGCAGGGTGTCCCAGGACTCTTGGCCGCCGGCGGTGGCGATTGCCAGATCGAGGAGTTCGTCACTCATGAGCCGGGTACTTTCCGTCGCGATGTGTATGCCGGTCACCGAATCCGGGAACCACCAGACCTTCCGGCGGCCATCAGGGGCGGACGAGAACGAGGCCGACCTTGCCGGGCCGTACCGCGTGCTCCACGGCGTCGGCCAGCTCACCGAGGCCGTACGTGGCGGCCACCTCGAACTGGTCCTTGAGCTCCAGCGCGATCTGCTTCGCGGTGGCGACGTCGGATGCCCTCCTCTCGGCGGATGCCTCGGACAGCCACCGGCCGATGTTCTTGCCCCGCAGCGTCAACGATTTGTTGAGCAGTGTCGACGCATGCACCGAGATCGTCTCTTCGGCGATCTGCCCGTAACTGACGAGCTTCCCGCCCGGCGTCAACAGGTCCAGAAGGCTCTCTGCCAGCCTCCCGCCGATCGGGTCGAGGGCCACACCGACCGGGCGGCCGCCGGCTGCCTTGCGGACCTCCTCGGCCCAGCCCGGATCCTCTGTCGATACGACCGGCACGTCCGGGAACCGCTTGCGCAGCTCCGCAGCCCCGCGGTCGCTGCGGACGACGTTGACCAGTCCCAGGTTGTGAAATCGACATATGCCTGTCACCAGCCGCCCGACCGACGAGCCCGCGGCGGTCTGCACCACAAGACCGTCGTATCCGAAGGCCGGATGCTCCTGCGCCTCACGGCGCAGCATCACCGCGGTGAGCGGGTTCGCGAGCATCTGCGCGGCGACCTCGTCCGGCAACTCGTCCGGTACGGCGACGACCGTCTCGGCATCCGCCGTGATCCACTGGGACCACGCCCCCGGCTGGGGGAACACCGCTACGCGGCCACCGACCTCGACCCCCGGGGCCAAGCGCGCTCCGCTGCCGATCGCCTCCACCACGCCGGTGGCCTCCAGGCCGGCCGGAACCGGCTGTGCGGCCTTCCCCGGGTAGGCTTCGATGGCCTGGAGATCACCGGGGTGTATCGAGAAGACCGTGGTGCGGATGAGGACCTGACCGTGCCCTGGTGCTGCCGACTCCGACTCCTCGATCACGGTCAGGACGTCGGCAGGCAACCCTCCTCGGGCGTAGACAACACGACGGTTCATGGTTCTTCTCCTGCGCGCTGGTACGTGTGGGTCCTGGCCCCGGCATCGACCGACGTCCTGCGGTTGCGCTCCGCCGAGTGCACTGCGGAACACGGGTTTCGTAGCGCACACGGCCCGCGCTGTACGGGCGGTCCTTGCGGTCGGTTCGTGGTGATTGCCAGGTCAAGCAGTTCGTCACTCACGGGCCGGGTCCTTTCGGGGGCGGTGTCGGCGTGAGAACTCGATCCGGTGTCCGTGTGGCGGCCGGCCCCGTGCGCGACGGCCCGTCGGCGCCTCCGACGGTCAGCCCGTGTCATGCTCGACAACGAACGACGAGGAGGTGGCTTCAGGGGCTGAACAGGCCGGGGTTCTCGCGGACGTAATCGGCCACTCCCGAAGGAGGCCGCCCGGTGACCTGCTCGACCCCGTCCGCCTTGCGGTCGTACCGATTCTCCGCGTGAAGGCGAGCCATGGTGGAGATGTGCTGGAAGACGTGGTCGGGCAGCCCCAACGGCCTGAGATCGTCGTCGATCCATTCCTGCAAGGGGACGTCGATGTAACCGACCTGTCGGCCCAGGGCCGCGGAGACCTCCGCCGCCATGGCGGCGACATCCTCCGACCGGGGTCCGGTCAGCTCATAGATCCGGCCGACGTGCGGGGCAGGATCGGCCAGGATCTCCTCCACGACCGCGGCGACATCCCGGGCCGCCACAGGGGAGGTCTTCGCCCGGCCGAAGGGCAGCCTGATGCTTCCGAACTTCGCGATCGAGGAAAAGCCCACACGGAACAGCGGGTTCTCCATGAACACGGTGGGCCTGACCTGGACGACGGGCAGGCCCGACCAGCCGAGGACCTGCTCCACCAGCCACTGCTGCCGCTGCTGCGCGGACTCGGAGATGCTGGTGAGGCGCATCTCGGAGACAGTCAGCTGCGACATGTTCACGAACACTTCCAGGGACCCGTACGCATGCGTGACGGTCGCCACCGTCACGGCAGCCTCCAGATACTGCGCCGACACGCCCATGCCGAAGTACATACGTCCACAACCGGCCAGGGCGTCGGCGACGTCGCCCGCGCGCGTCAGGTCTCCGACCACGGTCTCGGCGCCCGTCGCGCGCAGCGCCTCCGCCCGCTCGTCATCGCGGTGCACCATGGCTCGGACGGGCAGGCCCCGACGCCGAAGACCTTCGACCACGGAGCGCCCGACGCCGCCGACACTGCCCGCCGCGCCTGTCACCAGAATGGGTAGCACACTGGCTTCCGGGGTGCGGTCCATAGGTGCAGCTTGTGACGCGTACGACCAGGGCGCAACCGGAGCCCGCCGAGCCGTAGGCGCTGCGACAACAGTCGGCTGTCGGCGACGGGACGTACGACAGGGGCGTCCCGGAGCTGTCGCAGGCAGCCGACCCGCAGCCGCCTCGGCTGTGCGCAACCGCTTCGCGGACGAGGCCGCCGACATCGGCAACCTGCTCGTCGCCGCGGATCTTCCCGGCATGCGCCTCGGAGGGATCATCACAGCCGACGGAGGACGTCGTTCCGTCGCCGTGCAGCCGCAGGGCCGGCGTGATGTCCCCCCCAGTGGTTGTCGGGGGGCATATGGGCTGCGGGCGCCGTCGGCTTCGCGCCGGTGCGGGGCCGGGGATTGCGGCGGGTCAGCAGGCACGGACCCGGGTGGCGCCTTGAGTTGTGACGGTTTACGTTCGTGATGCTGTGTTCGCTTCCTGCTCTGCGATCGAGGCGAGGGCCTTGTGGACCTGCCCGGCAGCGAGGGAAGCCGGGGCCGTTGTCAGTGGGGCCGTCTACTGTGCCGGCCATGTCTGATGATCTGCGGAACGACGGCCTGCGGGCCGAACCCACGGCTGCGCATGAGTGGTTGTCGGATCCCGGGCTCCCGATGGTGCCGTTGGAGCCCGGGCCGCGGAGGGGGGCAGCCGCGTGCCGGAGAACCCGCTCCCCATTCGTCGCCGACGGACTCGACACCGGGGCCGAGGAGAAGCACTTCACCGGGGACTTCGAGACCCACTTGACGGTGCGTCTGCGTGACGGAGAAGAAGCGTCGTTGCTTCGCCTCGCGGAGCACAACGGGATGAAGTACTCCCGAATCGTCCTGGATAGAGGGAAGACGCCGGACCAACCGATGCTCACCACCACCGGCCGTGGGACTCTGGCCCTGCAACGGGCCACTGCCGGAAGGCGCGTGGAACAACTGCGCAGTGAGGGCTTCGAGGTCGCACGCGTGAAGATCGAGGCGGCACCATGGAACAAGGACGTCCCGCAGACAACCCGAGAGGCCGCGGCGCTCCCGCGGCAGTGCTACTTCGAGCATCATGTGAAGCTGGCGCTGACCGATGTCGATCAGGTGACAGCGGTGCGGGCGCTGTGCGAGCCCCACGCGGCGCACGTCTCCCGCAATGCCCGCCGTCCGCTCAGCGGGGGCCGCCACGAGCGCTTTGTCACGCAACGCTGTCGACCGGTCGGCCGTCCTGCTGCTCGCGCGCGACTGGACGCCCTGCTGGCATCGCTCGCCGACGCGGGGTTCGTGGCCGTGGAGGTCGAGGAGGAGTTCGTGGTGCACGACGACAACCTCGTCATGGACGAAGGCTGGATGGTCGCGGACGGGAGCGGTGCCGCGTGACGAAGAGCAATCGGAACCGTCCGACTCCCCCGGCACCGAAGGAGGCGATCGGGGGCTGGGAATCTCCGTCCGAGGAGTTCGACCGTCGATCACGGGCAGGGGAGCCGGAGTTCGCGGACCCGGCGCAGGCCGTGCGCTGGCGGACCGCCCGCCGGGCGGCGATCGATCACGTGCTCGCTCTGATCGCCGGATCCTGGTGGAGCGACAGTCTGGTACTGCGGGGCAGCCTGCCGCTACAGGCATGGGTCGGCGAGCGGGCCCGGGAGCCGGCTGATCTCGACTGGGTGGTGGTTCGCGACATGCTCAACACGGGCTGGCAGTACGGAAACCTCATCGACCTGACCCGCACCTGGCCCGCCGTGGTGGACGCGCTGGAGCCCGCTGACGATGCGCACGGCATTCAGGGGACCTGGGATGCGAGGCATCCGTCGTCGGACCTGAAGCGGCTGCTGGAGGCCGCCTCGGCGGATGGGGAAGCCGAATCCTTGTACGGGGACCTGCTTGAGCGGATCAGGCAACGGCCCGAGGCACCGGGCGGCGTGCTGCTCGACGCCGGTCAGGCGTACGCGGAGTCGAGCGACGGAGGATGGTCCTACCACGGGCCGGGGGTGCGGCTGGAAGTGCCCTGGCGGGCATCCGGGTTGCCGCCCGGCCGGATACGCGTGGACTTCGCTACCGACGACACGTTCTCCGATCCGCCGGAGTTGGCGGCCTTGCCGGTCGGCTGCGGCGAACCACCCGTCGTGGTCCAGACGGCCAGCCGGGAACTGTCGCTTGCCTGGAAGATCCTCTGGCTGCAAGTCGAGTCCGAGGAGGACGGCGGCGCCCAGGGCAAGGACCTCTACGACGCCGTCCTCCTGGCCGAGGACCGCCGTACCAGGCTGTCCACGAGCCTCCTTGAAGACGTCTTGTCCAGCGGTTACGGCTGCACCGACGCCAATGGGCTCGACCCGGACCGGGTACGCCAATGGCCCATGGCATGGGCACAGTTCCAAACCGAGTATCCCTGGGTGCAGGGGAGCGCGGAGGAATGGTCGTCCCGCCTGTCCGCGGCACTGACTTCGATGTTCGCGGCGGCGGTACCCACAACGGCCGACCTCGAGGTCGGTGATTCGGTGACAATCGCCGACCTTGAGGTCGGTGATTCGGTGACAATCAGCGGTGGTCCCTTCGCCACTCTCCAGGCGACTGTCGACGAGGTCAGTCCCCACTCGAAAAGGGTCAGGGTTCTGGTCCATGCGTTCCACCGGGAGACCACGGTCGACCTCTCCTTCGACCAAGTGCGCAAGAATTGATGAGGGGGGCACCGGAGGTGTTCCTGGCTCACGCCCAGGGCTGCGAGTTCCGTGTAGCCGACGGGCTTCAAGACGATGCCCATGACCACACATCCACCATCCGCCAGGGCTGTCGCCGGACGGATCCTCCGCCGCTCCGAACTCAGGAGTGGTCGGAGGCCACGTCAACCGGATCAAGATGCTCAAGCGCCGGCTGTTCGGCCGCGCAGGATTCCAGCCTCTCCGCAGCCAGGCTCTCCCGGTTCCACAATCGTGTCGACGCCGGGCTCGGCCGGGACTTACGATCGGGCGTGGCGATCAACTACGTGTGGCGGGGCGACTTCGACAACACTTCCCTCAACGCGCTGCACGCCGACGGCTTCGGTCACCCGGTTGCTCGGACCGACTGGCGGGCGCGACTCGAACGCCACAGCCTCGGCTGGGTCTGCGCCTGGGAAGGCGGCGCCTTGATCGGCTTCGTCAACGTTGTCTGGGACGGCGGAGCCCATGCTTTCATCCTGGACACGGTGGTCGCTCAGCATCGCCGGGCAAAAGGAATCGGCGCCGGGCTCATTGCGATCGCAGCGGACGAAGCCCGTGCCGCGAAGTGCGCGTGGCTTCACGTCGACTTCGAGGACCACCTGCGTCCGTTCTATTTCGATGCCTGTGGCTTCAAATCGACGACAGCCGGACTGATCGCTCTGTAGCGCGGCAACACCGGCTCTCGGTCTGCTGCACACGACCAGGCGCAGAATAACGGCCTCCACTACGAACTCCGCCCGACCTCAGCTGTCACGGAGCGTGGCCTCGCCACAGAAGTTTGCCTGTAGTGCACCACGGCGCAGCAGGTGCTCGCCGAGCTCCACAGATCCCGAGACCGCCCATCCGGACATGCTGAAGACGATGGTGTCCACGGGGTCGGGGCCGATCACTTCGGCCAGGTCCGCCCACGGGTGCCCCTCGCGAACACCCTGCAGATAGGTCAGGACCGGCACCCCTGCCGATTGGTCAGGGTCTGGCGCTGCTCGTCGCTCTCAGTCACTCGTCATCCTTGATAGATCACATGTACCTCGGTGCGGCATTCTCCGGTTCCGCATTCGCCACGGCAACAGAATTCCGCAACTCACACGCCTGTACGACAGATCGGTGGTCCGCAAACCGCGGCAGCGGGGCAGATCACCGCCGAGGCCCGGGATCTGTCCTGGCAGCCCCGCTGAACTTCCAGGCAGTGACTGCCCGCTGCACCGCGAGTTGCGGCGAAAGCCCAGATGGGGTGTGCACCGCCACCACTCGGACAGAACCAGCCTCTGCTCGGCCACGGAAGGCCGAGAAGTCATGGCGTCCAGCAGTGATGACGACGATCAGCGACGGAGACATGAGGGTCGGCGCCACCCACAGCAGCGACGACGCGCCGAGCGTGACGGGACCCGCGCGCGATGTCAGTGGGGCGATTCGGCAGCCAGCCCGAAGTCCACGGGGAACAGGGCTATAGGGCGGTGCGGCGGAACGTTCAGAAGAGTCGGCCAGCGGCCTGATGCCGGGTGTTGACAGCGTCAGCAAGCTGGGCCGACGTTCCGGCCGCGTTGGTGATCACGGCAATGGCCGCCCTGGCGTGGCTGAGCCTGCGAGGCTCGTCCGGCGCGTCCGATGATGGCCTCGGTTCGCGGCTCACAGCAAGGGCACCGGGGCCTGGTCGCGCCGCGGCAGACCGAGCACCAGGTGCGTTCAGCTGTGCGATGTGCGCCACCAAATCCGACCACGCGCCCCATCGAATGGCGCAACGGTCGCTGGGACGCGCTCACGCCATGCCGTTCTGCACAGGCTGACTCCGTCGCACCGCGACCGCCCCGCCCTGCCCCGGAATCACGCACGCCCGACCGTTGGCTCGCGGGCTCCCGCGCGCCGCCCGTTCGGCAGGCCGTGCGGCGGCCCGCGTGCTCGCGTGCGTGACACACAGGAAGAACCAGCGGCGCGCGGAAGGCCTCGGGCCGAACCGATGTCCGGGGCCTTCCGCGGTGTGCTGGGGCCGGACGCCGACAGGGCTGCCCCGAGCCGGACCGGCCGGGCCTGCCGTCGGGGCCGGTGCCAGTGGCGCGGGAGAGGCATGTCCGGGCACATGCCGAAGAACCGGACGCCGCGGCCGAGCACGGAGAGGCGACCGGAGGAGGCGGACCAGGTGGCCGCCTCGATCAGGAATCGAGAAGCGCGGGTCACGAAGTCGCACCTAGCATGATCTCCATGGACATCACCATTCACACGAGCGTTCTTCCGCACGACGACCCGGACGCGTCCCTGACCTTCTACCGCGACGTCCTCGGCTTCGAGGTCCGCAGCGATGTCGGACAGGGCAAGATGCGCTGGATCACGGTCGGCCCCGCCGGCCAGCCCGACACGTCCATCCTCCTGGCACCGCCGGCCGTCGACCCCGGGGTCACCGAGGACGAGCGCCGCACCATCACCGAGATGATGGCCAAGGGCACCTACGGCTGGATCCTGCTGGCCACCCGGGACCTCGACGGCACCTTCGAAAGGGTCCGGGCCGGCAACGCCGAGGTCGTCCAGGAGCCGACCGAACAGCCCTATGGCATCCGCGACTGCGCCTTCCGCGACCCCGCGGGCAACCTGGTCCGCATCCAGGAACTCCGCTGAGCCGCCCAACGGCCCCTCCCTCACCGCCGAGCAACTCCTCGGCCTGCCCGATCGGCTCGCCCACCCCAGCAGGCCGTGCACCGCCACCGAGCACCTCGCCACTCACCCCGCCGTGCAGGCCCGGGTGCTCACGGACATCGACGAAGAGGACCTCTCTTCATGTGTCATCTCTCGTAGGGACGCTCACGTACGGCGGCACAACGCCTGAACGACCTCAAGCGACTGCGTCGCGTCCGCGACCGGATCGACCGTGAATACGCGCAGCCACTGAACGTCGAGACGCTCGCCCGCGGCGCGAACATTTCCGACGGGCACCTCAGCCGCCAGTTCCGGCCGGCCTACGGCGAGTCACCGCACGCGTACCTGATGACACGTCGCATCGAGCGTGCGAAAGCGCTGCTGCGCCGCGGCGACCTGAACGTCATCGACGTCTGCCTCGCGGTAGGCCGCACATCCCTGGGCATCTTCGGCACCTGCTTCACCGACCTGACCGGCATGCCACCCAGCACCTGCCGCCGGCGCGCAATGAGCACCGCGGCAGGGGTACCGCCATGCGTGGCAGAACAAGTGACAAGACCGGTCAGGAACCAACCAGCACCGACCGCCGAGCCACAACCGGCTTGACGACCACAGCGTCCACCAACCCGGTCACCCTCCACTCGGACGGCCTCACGACCGACCAGTCACCAGGGCGCGCTCGATCCGCCCGGTCCCCCGGTCGGGTCCCGGCCGAACAGCACGTGCCACCACCAGCAGCGGAACCCGTCGGCTGCCGAGCCCACCGACTCGCGACATCCCGGTGGCAGCCGACCGGGCGTGGCCCCGCCCACCATCCGGTTCACCGATACGCCCGGCCCCGCACATAGGCGATGACGAGGGCAACAGCGGTGACGGTGCACACCAGCATGCCGAGGGCCAGGAAGGCGTAACCCGCTTCGCTGATACCCGGTTCGGAGCTCTGTACCGCAGTCATGCCGTCGCCGATGGAGATCCGGTGGTCCTTGTCCGGGTGGGCGACGATGTAGAGGAACATGGCGGCGACGGCCGCCACGCACGCCACCGCCCCGGCCAGCGGCCAGGCGCCCGCTCTGCCGTACCAGGGGACCTTGGGGACCAGAGCGACATGCGGGCACCGCGTCAGCAGCGCACGCCCCAGCTCAGCAGGACGCTCGGCCATCCCGTCCGCCCGGAGCCGTCGGCCGTCGTCCAAGCCGATCACGCAACGGTGTCCATTCCCCAGCCGGGCTGCGAGGGCGTTCACGGATTCGCCCTCGACGCGGAGCGAGGTGACACGGTCCCAGGACCAGCCCGACACCCCGCGCCGGGACCCGTGGACCAGCCCGCCCTCCCGCACCTCGAAGTACTCCCCCGGCTCACCGCGCACCGCCCGGACGATCTGGGTCACCGCCACACCCACGGCGCCCAGCGCCACACCGAGCAACAGCCCGATCGCCTTGTTGCTGCCGGCCGACCCGTCGCCTGTCGCGGATATGCCCCATACGCCCAGCCAGCCGCTGGGGACGGCTATGAGCAGGGCCCAGCCCGCGTTCACCCACCGCTTCCGGTGGTCGACCGCATGCCGGCTGACCACGGGGCCGAACTCCTCGAAAGCGTTTGCTCCCTCGTCTTCCATCACTGCGCAAGTCAAACACCAGGCGTGTCCGGCCTCAAGATCCAGGCGATACAGTTCGGTTGCTCTCCAGCGGAAGGGCTCGGAGGGCCTCGGGATCACGGGCTGCCGCTCACGCGGCTGGGGGCGCCCCCCTGTCCGGCACCCGGGCGATGAGATCTGCGTGTCCGATCGGCCCACGAACGGGTCGGTGGCGAAATCGCGTGCCCGGTGCGCTGGTTGACAAGGTTGTCACGGCGCCGGGCAGATCACTCATGCCGTCCCGGCGGAACAGGGGGTCGAGGCCTTCCCCGACCGCGAACCCAGACGTGCCTGGATCCGGTCGACGTCGGGTACGTCCAGTCGCCTGGCGATCACGAGGGAGAGCGACAGCCAGTCGGAACCGTTGCCCGCCGTGCCCTGCCCCCGCAGACTCCGGTCGAGCCCCTCGAGGGCGAGCATCTCGTCGTACGGCGACTCGATGGCACGTGCCAGTTCGAGTGCCCGCTCATGGCACTCGCGGGCCTCGGACGCGAAGGCGACACCGTCGGCCGCCAGGCAGACCGCGCCGAGGATGTTGAGGGCTTCCGCCTCGCCCCCGCGGTCCTTGAGCTCGCGGCACAGGTCCACGCTCGCGCGAGCATTCTTCATCGCGATGCCGTGGGCGCCGCTCGCCGACTGCGTCTCGGCCAGATGCATGAGGACGTGAGCCTGTCCCATACGACTGCCGAGTTCGTGACAAATGGTGAGGGCTTCGTCGAGGTCGCTCTCGGCCGCTTCGAGTCGTCCCGTGCTGAACCTGACCCGGCCGAGGTACATGAGGGCGTTCGCCTGGCCGAGCCTGGCACCCAAAGCGCGGAACATACCGAGCGCCTGCTCGATGCATTCCGCGGCCTCCTCGTACTCACCCCTCAGCCGCAGTACGTCACCGAGGTCGGCCAGGGCATTGCCCTCGCCGTAGCGGTTGTCGAGGACGCGATAGCTCACGAGGGCCTCACGATGGGCGTCGATGGCCCCCGTGTAGCGTCCGGCAGACTTGTGCAGATCACCGAGAGCCGTGAGGGCGTTCGCCCGGCCGAGGCGGTTTCCCGATGCACCGTGCAGCTCCAGCGCCCGTTCGAGGCTCTCGGCGGCCTCGGCGTAACGCCCGGTCAGTTGCTGCACATGGCCGATGTCGACGAGCACATGAGCCATGCCGCGCGGGTCGCCCACGTCACGGAAGAGCCGCAGCGCCCGCTGATACATGTCGTCGGCCTCCTCATATCTCCCGGTCACACGAAGGACACTCGCCAGATCACCGAACGCGATGGCCTGGCCGTGGCTGTCCGGGAGACCGTCGAAGCGATCCAGCGCCTGCACGAGGTTCGCCTCGGACTGTTCGTACCGGCCCATCACACGATGGATCACCGCCATGTTCCGCAATGCCGTCGCCTGCCCCAGCAGATCCCCGGCGGCGAGAGCGCATTCGAGTGCGGTCCCGTGCAGGGCAAGGGCTTCGCTCCAGTGCCCGTGAGTACGCAGGAACTCCTTCATCGCGGCGGGAAGATGCACGGCGTGAGTGCGGTGGCCGTGGCGCGCCGCGTACTCGACCGCCGCCTGGAGGTTGGCGTACTCGGCGCGCATCCAGGCAGTCGCGCGATCCGCATCGGGAATGTCGGGGATCTCCGGTTGCAGGCTGGTCACATACCGCGGCTCGGGGCTGTTGTAGCGGTTGAAGAAGTGGGCGGCCCGGGTCGCGGCGTGGAGGTAGTAGTCCAACTGCCTCTCCAATGCCTCATGTACGGCATGGGTTCCGGCCTCACACGCGAGCGTACGGGCGTACTCACGGACGAGGTCGTGCATGCGGTAGCGGCCGCGGGTCGTTTCCTCGATGAGGTGATGCTCCTCGATCTCCTCAAGCATGCGGCGGGCGTCCGACACCCCGGTGTCCTGCAGTGCAGCGGCCCCGTAGGCGTCGACGTCGACGCCCGGCTGCATCCCGAGATGCCGGAACAGCTTCTGGCGATCCGCCGGAAGGTCTCGATAGGAGAGCTGAAACGCGGCGGCGACAGAGGTGTGTTCGGTGGAGAGGCCGCTCAGTTGTCCCTTCGGGTCGCTCAGGTCGGCCACCATGTCGGCAGCGGTCCAGGTGGGGTGATGGCGCAGGCGTGCGGCGGTGAGCTGAAGAGCCAGAGGGAGGTAGCCGCACAGTCGGCCGAGTTCGGCGATCGGGAGGTCACCGGCGTCGAGATCGGCTCGTCCGGCCTTCGCGACGAGCAGTTGGACCGCGCGTTCGGGCTGCAGGACTTCCAGGGTGAGCGGCACGACGTCCTCGAGGGCGGTCAGCCTCCGGCGACTGGTTATCAGCACGAGCGAGGAACCGGTGCCGGGCAGAAGAGGCTCGATCTGTTCACTGCTGCAGGCGTCGTCGAGCAGGATGAGCATGCGGCGGTCGGCCAGATCGCTGCGCCACAGACCGGCGCGGGCCTCCAGGCCGCCCGGGATGCGCTGAGGGTCCTCACCGAGGGCGAGCAACAGGGTGGTGAGGGCGTCGGCCGGGTCGACGGGGGGCGTGCCCGGTGTGTGTGCGTGCAGCGGGAGGAAGATCTGGCCGTCGGGGAAGTCCTTGCGCAGACGGTGGGCCGCGTGGACGGCGAACGCTGTCTTGCCCACACCGGGCATGCCGTCGACGGCGTGGATGTTGATCACGCCCGAGGGCCCCTCGGAGCGGCTGCGTACCGCGGCTGTCAGCAGGTGGAGTTCGTCGTCACGGCCGGTGAAGGACGCAATGTCCCGCGGGAGTTCCGTCGGCACGGTCGGGGTGACGGGCGTGCCTCCCGCCGGGGGTTGGGGCGTGCTGCGGCCGGAGTCGTCGAGTATGTGCTGGTAGGCCGCGCGGGCTTCGGGCCCCGGCTCGACACCGAGGTCGTCGACCAGGGTGCGACGCAGCCGGTGGTACACGTCCAGGGCCCCGGCCTGCTGTCCGGTGCGGTGGAGAGCGAGCATCAGCTGGGTGTGGAAGGACTCCCGGAAAGGGAATTCGGCTGCCAGACGGCGGAGTTCGGGCAGAAGGCCGTCGTGCCGGCCGCGCTGCAGCTCCGCGTGGTTCCGCCACTCCAGGGCCTGTAGCCGGGCCTCCTGCCACTCGTCGACGTGGGCGTAGGCCGTCTCCGCGGCGGCGGGCAGGTCGCTCAGAGGAGTGCCGCGCCAGAGACCGAGGGCGGCTTCGGCCTCGCGCGCCACATTGTCCCAGTCGCTCTCCAGGCGTGAAACGCGAGCGGCCTCGACCCTCCGGGTGAAGACATCGACGTCCAGCTCGCCCTCACCGACGTGGAGGAGGATTCCATGACGCGGGGCCTGGACACGAGCCTCCTCCCCCAACGCGCGGCGCAGACGGCTCAGATGGTTGTGCAGGGAAGCGCGGGCGGTGGCCGGTGGCCGCGCGCCCCACAGGACTGTTTCGAGACGGTCGTGGGAGACGACACGGTTCGGCGTGAGCAACAGGACTGCCAGGAGGGTCCGGGCCTTGAGGGACCCCGGTGTCCGGTCGGTCCCGTGCTCGTCGTGGACCGTCAGCGGGCCGAGGAGTCCGAATCTCACGTTGTTCCCCCTTGTTGAGCTCTTCCGGCTGCCACCGGACCGCGTCGCTCCGTCCGCGTGGGCTGCATCGTAGCTCCGCGTCGACGTACTGACGTGGGGTTTCGTCGTGCCCCCACATTCCCGGTCGTGCCCCCGACGTCCCCGGATGAAGGGAGGTTGGCGTTCTGTTGGAGAGCTGTTGATCGGGTGGGCCAGCATGCCGATGTCGATCAGGCATGGACCCGGTCCCGTTGCCGGGAGCGTGCTTGACGGCGGGGTGGGTCCCACTCGTTTGCGCCTCGAAAGGTGTGCACGCATTGCTGCCTCTCTCGTCGTTCACCGATGCGATCGTCGCGACCGTGCTCCTGCGTTCCGCTGCCGCCAAGGCCGTGTCGCCCGGTGTGGCGTCCGCGGCCGTCAGCGAGGCGCTCGGCGGGCGCGCAGTCATTTCGCCGGCAATGGTCCGGGCTGTTTCGGCCTGGGAATCGATCGCCGCCGTCGCACTTCTGACGCCGGCTCTGCGCTGGGCCGCGAGCGCTCTCGTCGCGGTACTCGGTCTGAGCTTCGCCCTGCTGGGAACAGCCGGGTCAGTACGCGGAAGCAAGCAGCCCTGCGGCTGTTTCGGAGCCGAATCCGCGCGTCCGCTGGGCGCGGTGAACACGGTTGTCGGCGCCTTCTTCATCGCGGCTGCGGCCGTTCACGCATTCGGCCCCTCACACATCGACGTATCCGTCCTGACTTTCACCGTGCTGTTGGTGACGATCCTTTCCGGTGGCTGGCTGATCCTGTCGCAGCGCCGGACGGGCTGGGTCGTCGTAAAGAATTTCTTCCGGCGATGGGAATCCGCATCATGATGGTCGTTATGGCGTTCGCACTGCTGATACTGACCGCCGCGGTAGTGCTGCTCTTTGCGATGATGGGCGAGCTCAGTTCCCGTGTCCCCGATCCCGAGGACGGCCGGATCGTCGCCCTGGAGGAGTTCCGGCCCGGCGCCGAGGCGGACGAGTGGCCCGAGCCGCTGTCGGGGCTGGTCGGCGCCCGACGCTCCGCGCTCCTGGTGCTGAGCACCGTGTGCGCGACATGTGCCACGGTGGCCGACGAGATCGGTCACCGTCCTGAACTCGTGGCCCGGAGGCCTGTCGGCACCGTGGTCACGTGCGCGAATGCCGAGGAAGGCGAGAAGTTCGCCGCGGACCACGCGCTGCCCCCGGGCAGCTATGCGATCGACGCGGGCGGCGCCTGGGTGTCGGAGAACTTCGGTGTCGGCAAGAGTCCGTCGGCCCTGGTGTTCAACGGGGGCGTGCTCACCGAGGCCTTCGCGTTCGGCAGGGTCAGCCCACTTCTGGAACGCATCCAGATCGGAACAGCCACGGAGGAAATGGCATGACCGTTTTCAGGAAGAGATCACGTGATGCTCTCGGCGGCGCGGAGAAGGCCCGTGTGGGACGACGGCGGGTGCTGGGCGGTATCGGGGCGAGTGGCCTGATGGCCTCGGCCGCGGTGTTCGCCAGCTCGTCCACGGCGCACGCGGGCAACGCCGACTGCTGCAACCTCGCACACCCGCCGGGGACTTCCGGCTACCTGTCCAACTACACCGACTGCTCGTCCAGGGCCGCGTACATCTGGGGCTGCACCTCCAGTGGCGGCTACCTGCACTGCTACTGCTGCGAGACGGCCGGCAACGCGCAGTCCGCCTACCGCTGCCAGTACAACTGAGCGGGGAGCACACGTGGTGACGTGGTTGGCGATCGCCGGCATGGCGGCGGTCCTTCAAGTCTTCAGCCCTTGAGGCCAGTCCATGGCCGGGGTCGCCGGTCCCATGCTGACCCGCAGCAGATCCGAGGGAACGCGTTTCCTGGCCGGTCTGTTCGCAGGAGAAGTGATCGCCGCAACACTGATGAGTCTGGTGGTCTACGTCATCGGCGCCGGCCTGGCCGTGCTCGTCCCGCACACGGGGCTGCAGGTCGTCATGGCAATGGTGGCTGTGATCCTCGGTGTGGCGGACCTGCTGAACCGCACGCCGCACATCTGGCGACAGGTCCCGCAGTCGCTGGTACGCACCCACCCACCGGGAATGCTGGGTCTTTCGTGGGGTTTCGACCTCGCGTTGCTGTTCACCACCCAGAAGACCACGTCGCTCACCTGGGCGGCGCTGGCCGCGGCGCTGCTGCTGCACCCCTCGTTCTCCTGGCTCTGTCTCGTCGGCATGGCGGTGGTCGGCGTGCTGACGATCGCGTTGCGGAGCATCACCTGGAACTTCGTGCCCCTTTCGGAGTTCGGCGATCGCCTGCAGCCGTGGTTCGTACCGACGCGGCGGGCGGCGGGAGCCCTTCTGGTGGTCGTCGGCATGCTGACGGCGGTCGGAGCATGGTGACGCGGGAAGGGGGGTGTGGACATCTCCGGTGAGCGGTCCGGTGACAAGAAGGGCCAGATATTCGTCACCAGGTTCGAATGCCAGAGTCTGTTCAGGCTGTTGCTCGTGCTCGGGTTGCACGTCAAGGTCAAGCGCGAGGTACGCCGGGCCGCCGAGGGGTTCCTGGGTGGCACGACGCTCGTCCAGTGGCGCCGCAGGACCGTGCTGAGCATCTCGCTGTGGCAGGACCTGGACAGCGTCTATTCCATGGGAAGAGTCGGCCACCACATCGTGGCCTCCCGGATGCCCGCGCGCACGGGGATCCGTACGGCATGCGGTGTGTATCCGTACGCGGGCGACTGGAAGCACGTCATGTTCGGCGCGCCCGCAACCGCCGGCGAACCACTGTTCGCCACCGGTTCCGTGTCCACGACTGGGAAAGGAAGTCCGTCATGAGGAACCACACCCCGACAGACCGGGGGTACGCGTTCATCAAGAGCAATCCCGATGGCACCAAGAACGTCTACGTCGCCATGGGGATCGCGGCCGAAGGCACCCCGGAGGACGTGTTCGCCGTGCACCTGCGGCGTCCGGAAGTCGACGTGGACTCCGCCGTCGAGACCGTCGACACCGGCTCCGTGCGTCGCACCGGCTCGGCCGTGCACGTGTGGGCGGGCCCCGACAGCGTCGTGAGGGTCCGGGCGGCACGTTCCGGACCGGGAACGCTTCTCGGAAGCTGATCCCGGCCCGGCCGGACGTGTGGCGGAGGCGGACGGGAATCGAACCCGCCGGACGGGGGTACCCCGTCCCTCCCGCTTTGAAGGCGGGGAGGCCCACCAGAAACCCTGACGCCTCCGCCACACACCCTAGAGCAAAAGCGGCGGCGCGGCGGCCCGTTCAGGCTTCCGCCCGCTGCCGCGGCCGTGCCACGGAGCGTGGCGCCCTCATCGCGTTGAGCCGCTCACCACGAACGAACCGGATGACATGACACTCACACAGCAACCGTCACACGCCCCCACCCCCGAGCAGGTGCGGCTGACACAGTACGCACGGGGCGGTGGTTGCGCCTGCAAGATTCCGCCCGGTGAGTTGGAGAACGCGGTTTCCGCCCTTTCCCGCTCCCAACCCGTCTCGTCCGCACACGAGTTGCTGGTCGGCCTCGACACCGGCGACGACGGAGCCGTGGTGCGTCTGACCGGGGACTCGGCGCTGATCCTGACCACCGATTTCTTCACCCCGGTCGTCGACAGCGCCTATGACTGGGGGCGCATCGCCGCAGCGAACGCCCTGTCCGACGTGTACGCCATGGGCGGCGCCCCGCTCCTCGCGGTGAACCTGCTGGCCTGGCCCCGCGACGTTCTTCCGCTGGAGCTCTCCGCGGAGGTGCTGCGCGGTGGCATGGACACGGCTCGTGAGGCGGGCTGCCATCTCGCGGGCGGTCACAGCGTCGATGACGCCGAGCCCAAGTACGGCCTCGCCGTGACAGGCATCGCCGACGCGCGGCGTCTGCTGCGCAACGACACCGGACGGGCCGGTGTCCCGCTCTCGCTGACCAAGCCGCTCGGCATCGGAGTGCTGAACACCCGTCACAAGGCAACCGGCCAAACCTTCCCCCAGGCCATCGACACCATGACGCGCCTCAACCACGAGGCCTCGCAGGCCGCGCTTGCCGCGGGCATCACCTGTGCCACAGACGTCACCGGGTTCGGACTGCTCGGTCACCTCTACAAGATGGCCCGGGCCAGCGGTGTCAGCGCACTCCTGGACCCGTCCGCCGTCGCCTACCTCGACGGGGCCAGGGAAGCGGCACGGGATGGGTACGTGAGCAACGGCACCCGACGCAATCTCGCCTGGACGGACCCGCACACCACCTGGGGGGACGTACCCGAGACCGAACGCCTCCTGCTCGCCGACGCCCAGACCTCCGGCGGCCTGCTGGTCGCCGGTGAGATCCCGGGCGCCCCGGTCATCGGGGAACTCGTGCCCGCCCGCGAACACACGCTGATCATCGGCTGAGCCGGCATGAACCCGCAGAAGAGCGCCGACCGGCGCAGCGCCATCCCCCGTACCGACACGCTCCTGGCCGACCCGCGGCTCGTCCGGGCCGCCGACCGGATCGGCCGGCCCCGGGTGCGCGGCCTGGTCCGGGACGCCCAGCAGCACGCCAGGAACGGTGATCTGCTGCCGGAACAGGTCCTCTCCCACGTCCTGGCAGCACTGCCCACGGGCCCGACCACGCTGCGGCCCGTCATCAACGCCACCGGTGTGGTCGTCCACACCAACCTGGGAAGGGCCCCGCTGTCCCCCGCGGCGGTCGAGGCAATGACCCTGGCCAGCGGGTACACCGACGTCGAGTACGACCTCGCCGACGGAACACGGGCCCGGCGGGGCCGTGGGACCGTCGACGCCCTCCTGGACGCGGTGCCCGCAGCAGAGGACGCACACGTCACCACGAACGGCGCGGCAGCGCTCGTGCTCATCGCGACCGCCCTCGCCCAGGGCCGCGAGATCATCGTCAGCCGGGGCGAACTCGTCGAGATCGGCGACGGGTTCCGTCTGCCGGACCTACTGACGAGCACCGGTGCCCGGCTGAGAGAGGTCGGCACGACCAACAGGACCCACCTCGCCGACTACGCCGCCGCGGTCGGCCCCGACACCGGGTTCGTCCTCAAGATCCACCCCTCCAACTTCCTCACACTCGGCTTCACTTCGTCCGTCTCCGTGCGGGAACTCAGCGGTCTCGGCGTGCCGGTCGTGGCCGACATCGGCTCCGGTCTCCTGCACGCCGACCCGGCCCTCCCCGACGAGCCCGACGCGACGCAGTGGCTCGGCGCGGGTGCGGACCTCGTGACGGCCAGCGGGGACAAGCTCCTCGGTGGGCCGCAGGCCGGCATCGTCCTCGGACGCCGTGACCTGGTCACGGTCGTCCGCCGACACCCGCTCGCCCGCGCCGTGCGTGTCGGCAAGCTCACTCTCGCCGCACTCGAAGCCACGCTCCGCACACCGCAGACACGCGTCGACCAGGCCCTGCACGCCACCCCGGAGTCACAGGAAGCGAGAGTGCGGGCGCTGGTTGCGCGGCTGCGCGACGCCGATGTGGACGCAACGGCCGTGCCCTGTGCCGGCGCGGTCGGCGGCGGAGGCGCACCGGGAGTGGAACTGCCCGGATGGGCGGTGCGGCTGGCCCCGTCGTTCGCCGCCGCGCTGCGTACCGGTGACCCCAGTGTCGTGGGCCGTCTCGACCGGGGCTTCTGCCTCCTCGACCTGCGCTGCGTCCCGCCGGACGCGGATCCCTCGGTTGCGGCGGCCGTTCTCGCGGTGTCCCGCCGGCTGGACGGTTCGCCGTGCACGTGATGGCCACCGCGGGGCACGTGGATCACGGCAAATCCACCCTCGTACGCGCATTGACGGGAATGGAACCGGACCGATGGGCCGAGGAACAGCGGCGCGGCATGACCATCGACCTGGGATTCGCCTGGACACAGCTGCCGTCCGGAGTGACGGCGGCCTTCGTCGACGTCCCCGGTCACCACCGCTTCATCACCAACATGCTGGCCGGGATCGGCCCTGTGCCCGCCGCCCTCCTCGTCATCGCGGCGGACGAGGGCTGGTGCAGGCAGACCGAGGAGCACGTGGCGGCGCTGACGGCCCTGAACGTGCGTCACGGTCTGCTCGCCGTGACCCGCACCGACCTCGCCGACCCGGAAACAGCCGTCGCCGAAGCACGCGACCGGCTCGCCGGTACGCCGCTGGAGAACATCGAGGCCGTAGCCGTCCACGCTCCATCGGGCCGTGGCATCGACCGGCTCAGGACCGCGCTGGACCGCCTCGTCCACTCCCTTCCCGCAGCCGACACCGAAGGGCCGACCCGGCTGTGGATCGACCGTGCCTTCACCGTCCGTGGCGCAGGCACGGTCGTGACCGGAACCCTCGCCACCGGGCGGATCGAGCGCGGCGACGAACTCGTGTTGGCACCCTCCGGCACACAGGTGCGGATACGGGGTCTTCAAAGCCTCAAGGAAACCGTGACCGGCGCCGGGGCGGTTGCCAGGCTGGCGGTCAACCTCCGGGGCACGGCGCTCGAGAACGTGGCCCGAGGGCACGCCCTGATCGGTCCCGGGGAGTGGGCCCAGGTGTCCAGGATCGACGTGCGGCTCCACCACGTGCGGGAGATCCGAACCCACCACCTGGTTCTGCATCTGGGATCCGCGGCCGTCCCCGCCCGGCTCCGCCCGTTGGGCCGGGAGACCGGCCGGCTCACGCTCGCGCAACCGCTCCCCCTGCATGTCGGGGAGCGTGTCCTGCTGCGCGACCCCGGTATGCACCGGATCGTCGCCGGAGCGACGATCCTCGACACGAGGCCCACGCCACTGCGTCGCCGCGGCGCGGCAACCGCGCGTGCCGTGGAACTCTCGTCACTGCCACAAGCCCCCGACTGCGCGCGGTACATGCGGCTGCACCACTGCGCCAGGCGGTCCGATCTGCTGGAAGCCGGTCTGCTGCGGCCCGGTGTCGAGCCTCCCTCGACGACAAGGAGAGTCGGGGACTGGGTGATCCACAACAGCCTCTGGGAGTCGTGGCGGACGGAGCTGATGCGGGTCGTCGACGCATGGGCGGAGCGTCACCCGCTCGCACCCGGGATGCCACGGGCGGCGGCTGCCCGTATGGTCGGTCTTCCCGACTCACGGCTGCTGGGGCCCCTGATCGGCGCAACGGTCCTCGTCAGTGACGCCACGGGCGTTCGGCGTCCGGGTTCGGGTGGCGCTCTCCCCGAGGCCGTGCTGAGCGCCGTCGGAAAGGTGCGTGAGCGGCTGGAGAGCGCCCCCTTCGCCCCGCCGTCCGTTCCCGAACTGCAGGCGCTCGGACTCACCCGGAAGCACCTGTCGGCGGCCGAGCAGAACGGTCTCCTCCTGCGGATCACCGACGACGTATGTCTGCTGCCCGACGCTGCCCGGACCGCGGTGAGCCGCCTCGCTGCTCTGCCTCAGCCCTTCACCGTGAGCCAGGGGCGCGCCTGCCTCGGTACGAGCCGCAGAGTCGCGGTCCCGCTGTTCGAGTACCTCGACCGGCTGGGACTCACCGTCCGTACGAACGCCCAGGAGCGGCGGCTGCGCACCGGAGGGCCGACGGCCTTCGGACCGGACGGATCCGACCGGTGAGGGACCTCGGGCGTGAGCCGTTCCCGATCCGAAACGCTCAGTACCGGGGCCGCCGTCACGCTCGTGATCAGGCCTCTCCGCGGGAAAATACCGCCCCGCCCCGAGGTCCTTCCGACGCCCGGGACACCTTCGCCGCGGCCGGACCTGGCCACTGCGCCACCCGGACCTCGCGCCGGTCCCGTCCTCGCGCGTCCGGTCATCGGGATGCGTCGGTCGGCTGTGCGGGACACCATGGGGGAATGGCGACAGCACCCATCACCGTCCATGCCCCGACCCCGTCCGGCGGGCGTCCCGTGACGGTGCACATCAACAACCGTGAGGAGAGACTCGGCCTCGCTCACAGCGACCACGATCTCGTCGTCTTTCTCGCCGATGCCGGAATGGCGGATCCGGAACGGATCCTCGACAACCCCGCCGTGGTCCGGTGGACGGGCGCCGAGGCCCATCGGTACGAGTCCCCCGCGTAGCGGTCCGACCCCGGCCGAGCACCGACCGAACGGTCCCGGTCCGCTACGGCACCTTCCCGAGGTCGAGCAGGCCGGGCGGGCTCTCCCGCGTCCACAGGCCCGGCGAATCGTGACAGGAAGCCTCGGCTTCGGCTGGACGGCGAGTCAGGGGCTGTTCAGCCGGGACGCGATGCCCGCCGGCGCCGCTCTACCGGTCATGTACCGGGACGGAGTGGCCCTCGGAGTAGTCATTGACCCATCCACACCCTGCGCAGGCGTAGCGGCCGTCGAGTCCCGCGATGTGGGTGCCGCAGCGGGAGCAGTCCATGTAGGTGATGACTGGCCGGTGCGCGGGTAACCGGTCACCGGAGCGGCTTCGAGCTGTAGGGCGTTCGTCAGCCATGGTCCGAGGCTACCGAAGCAGCGGCACCCCTGACCCCGCCCGCCCCGTGACCGCGCGGTGCCCGCCGGACGGGCCCGTGCGGGACCGGACGGGGCCCTTTGGCGTGGGCCGTCCGCTCGATCCGTCCGGCGACGCGGACCGTGCGTCGAAGGCGCTGCGGAAGGTGTCGGAGGCCGGGGCCACTCCGGTCAGTGTGTCGCTGGCCGCCGAGTCCGCGAGCCACTACGTCGAACAGTTGGAGGCGCTCGCCGGGATCGCCGACCTGTCCGGCCGGCCCGGCACGACGTCGGCCCGGGAGGGACGGGCATGACCGAGGACCGGCCGGCCGCCGTCGAGGCGCGCCTGAGGCGGCTTGAGGACGAACGCGACATCGCCCGGACGACAGCCGCGCACGGGCCGCTGGTAGACGGCGGTGGCGCGGACGGTGTCGCCGCGCTCTGGGCTCCTGACGGTGTCTACGACATCGACGAGATCTTTCTCGCGGGCCGGGAGCGGATCCGCGAGATGGTGCGGTCCCCCGCACATCAGGGCTGGATCCGGCAGGGGTGCGCACACGTCGTGGTGGCCGACGCACATCACGGTCGACGGCGACGAGGCGGTCGCGGTGTGCCACTCGCTGATGGTGGTGCACGAGGAGGGCAGGTACGTGGTGCGCCGAGCCACCACCAACCACTGGCGGCTGAGCCGCACGGATTCCGGCTGGCACGTGGTCACCCGGACGAACCGGATTCTGGACGGCCGCCCCGAGGCTCCCGCTCTGCTGGCGGGCGGGGCGCGCGGCGAGTCGGCCCGCGGCTGAGGAGACGGCGCGGCGGTGCGGTGGCACACCACCGCCCCGCCGCGGTGCGTCGCGGTGCGGCGTCAGCGGGCGCCGTACACCGGCTGGGGCGTCTCGGACGCGGCGAGCAGCTCGGCCGCCGCCGCCCCGGCCTCGGCCGGGCTCCAGCGGGCGCCCTTGTCGACGGTGGGGCCCGGCCGCCAGCCCTCCATCACGGTGATCCGGCCGGCCTCGGCCTCGAAGACCCGGCCGGTCACCCCGGCGCATGCCGCCGATCCCAGCCAGACGACGAGCGGCGACACGTTCTCCGGGGCCATCGCGTCGAATCCACCGCCTCCGGGCGCCGCCATGGACTCGGCGAAGGTCTGCTCGGTCATCCGGGTGCGGGCGGCCGGGGCGATCGCGTTGACCTGGACCCCGTAACGGCCCATCTCTGCGGCGGCCACCAGTGTCAGGCCGACGATTCCCGCCTTTGCCGCGGAGTAGTTGCCCTGGCCGACACTGCCCGACAGCCCTGCCCCCGAGCTGGTGTTGACCACACGGGCCTCGGGGAGCCGGCCGACCCTGGCCTCGGCGCGCCAGTGCGCCGCCGCGTGCTTGAGCGGCAGGAAATGCCCTTTGAGGTGGACGCGCATCACCGCGTCCCAGTCGTCCTCGTCCAGGTTCACGAGCATCCGGTCGCGGAGGAATCCGGCGTTGTTGACGAGGGTGTCGAGGCGGCCGAAGGAGTCGAGCGCGGTGGCGACGAGGGAGGCCGCGCCGTCGGTGGTGGCGATGTCGCCGCTGTGCGCGACGGCTTCACCGCCGGACGCACGGATCTCCTCGACGACCTGCTGCGCGGGACCGCTGCCCGCTCCGGAGCCGTCGAGGTCCACGCCGAGGTCGTTGACGACGACCCTGGCGCCCTCGGCGGCGAGGGCCAGGGCATGTGCGCGGCCGAGTCCGCGGCCGGCGCCGGTGACGACGGCGACGCGGCCGGCGCACAGGGCGGTCGGTGTGGTCATGTCGGGTGTCCTTCCGGTTGGGGCGGGAGCGGGGCGGCCGTACCGCTCAGTGGCATGACTCTCTCCCGTGGCTTCCGCATCACTGCTACGTTCTACCTAACAAACATTTGGTGGAAAGGTAGCTGATCTGCTCATGGGTGTCTCCACCTCCGCCCCGGAAGAGGGCATCGCGGTCGTCACCGTGGACTTCCCCCCGGTCAACGCCCTCCCCGTGCAAGGCTGGTACGAGCTGGCCGCCGCAGTGCGCGCCGCCGGAGCCGACCCGAAGGTCCGGTGCGTGGTGCTCACCGCCGAGGGCCGCGGCTTCAACGCGGGCGTGGACATCAAGGAGATGCAGCGCACGGCCGGGCACGAGGCGCTGATCGGCGCCAACCGGGGCTGCTACGAGGCGTTCGCCGCGGTCTACGAGTGCGAGGTTCCCGTGGTCGCCGCCGTGCACGGCTTCTGCCTGGGCGGCGGCATCGGCCTGGTGGGCAACGCGGACGCCGTCGTGGCCAGCGACGACGCTGCCTTCGGCCTCCCGGAGCTGGACCGCGGCGCACTCGGCGCGGCCACACACCTCGCACGACTCGTCCCCCAGCACCTGATGCGGATCCTGTACTACACCTCGCGCACGGCGACGGCCGAGGAGCTGCACCGGCACGGCTCGGTGTGGCGGGTGGTCCCGCGCGACGGTCTCGCGGAGGCCGCCCTCGAACTCGCTCGTGAGATCGCCGCCAAGGACGGCAGTCTGATCCGGCTGGCCAAGGCCGCCATCAACGGCATCGACCCGGTCGACGTACGCCGCAGCTACCGGTTCGAGCAGGGCTTCACCTTCGAGGCCAATCTCAGCGGCGTCGCCGACCGCGTGCGCGACACCTTCGGCACGGACAAGGAGCAGCAGGCGTGACACAGGACAAGACGATGACGGCCGACGATGTCGTCGGCCGTCTGGAGAGCGGCATGACGATCGGCATCGGTGGCTGGGGCTCGCGCCGCAAGCCGATGGCGCTGGTGCGCGCGCTGCTGCGCTCGGACCTCACCGACCTGACCGTGGTCTCGTACGGCGGCCCGGACGTCGGCCTGCTCGCGGCCGCGGGAAAGGTCCGCAAGCTGGTCGCGGCGTTCGGGACGCTCGACTCCATACCGCTCGAACCGCACTTCACCGCGGCCCGGCAGCGGGGCACGTTCGAGATGGTCGAGCTCGACGAGGCGATGCTGATGTGGGGCCTGACCGCCGGGGCTCACCGGCTGCCGTTCATGCCGGTACGGGCCGGTCTCGGATCGGACGTGCTGAAGGTCAACCCGTCGCTGCGCACCATCACCTCACCGTACGAGGACGGTGAGGAGCTGGTCGCGGCACCGGCCCTGCGTGTGGACGCGGCCCTGGTCCACCTCAACCGCGCCGACGCACAGGGCAACGGCCAGTACCTGGGCCCCGACCCGTACTTCGACGACCTGTTCTGCGAGGCCGCCGACCACGCGTACGTCTCCTGCGAGCGGATCGTCGACACGGCGGACCTGCTCAAGGAGCACGGACCGCAGACCCTCCTGGTCAAGCGCCTGTTCGTGGACGGCGTCGTCGAGACACCGAACGGCGCGCACTTCACGTCCTGCGTGCCCGACCACGAGCGCGACGAGGCCTTCCAGCGCGCCTACGTCCGAGCCGCCCGCGACCCCGAGGCGTGGCGGGCCTTCGACGAACGGTTCCTGTCCGGGGACGAAGCCGCGTACCAGGCCGCTGTGACGGCGTTCCACCAGGAGGAAGCATGAGCGCCACCGAGACCGGCACCCCGACGGCGACCCGCGCCGACTACTGCGTGGTGGCCTGCGCCGAGGCCTGGCGGAACGCCGGCGAGGTCCTCGCCAGCCCCATGGGCACCGTCCCGGCGATCGGGGCGCGTCTGGCGAAACTCACCTTCTCGCCCGACCTGCTGCTGACCGACGGCGAAGCGCTGCTCATGGGCGACGTGCCCGCGGTGGGGGTGGAGCCGGGGATCATCGAGGGCTGGCTGCCGTTCCGTCAGCACCTCGCACTCACCGCCACCGGCCGCCGGCACGTGATGATGGGCGCCAGCCAGCTCGACCGGTACGGCAACCAGAACATCTCCTGCATCGGCGACTGGGCCAGGCCCGTGCGACAGCTGCTCGGCGTGCGCGGCGCTCCCGGCAACACCCTGAACAATCCGACGAGTTACTGGGTGCCCAGGCATTCGGCGCGGGTGTTCGTCGAGCGCGTCGACATGGTCAGCGGCGTCGGGTACGACCGGGCCGCGGCGGCCGGCCCCTCCGCGACCCGCTACCACCGCATCCCCGACGTCATCAGCAATCTGGGCGTCTTCGACTTCGAGACCCCCGACCGTACGATGCGGCTGCGCTCCCTGCATCCCGGAGTCACCGTCGAGCAGGTCTCCGAGGCCACCGGATTCGCCCTCACGATCCCCGACGAGGTGCCCCTCACCCGCGAACCCACCGAGGCGGAACTGCGGCTGATCCGCGAGGTCATCGATCCGAAGGGGCAACGTGAGCGCGAGGTTCCGGCATGAGCGGGCCCGGGTCGATCCCCACCGCGCTCACCGCACTGACCGGGGTCCGGCATCCGATCGTGCAGACCGGGATGGGCTGGGTGGCCGGCCCTCGTCTCGTGTCCGCCGCCGCGAACGCGGGAGCCCTCGGGATTCTCGCCTCCGCCACGATGAGCGTCGAACGGCTGCGTTCTGCGGTCCGCGAGGTCCGGTCCCGTACGGACGCGCCGTTCGGCGTCAATCTGCGGGCGGACGCCGGGGACGCCGGCGAACGGGTACGGATCATCATCGACGAGGGGGTGCGGGTGGCGTCCTTCGCGCTCGCGCCGTCGCAGGAACTGATCGCCCGGCTGAAGGACGCGGGCGTCGTCGTCATCCCTTCCGTCGGGGCCCGGCGACACGCGGAGAAAGTGGCCGCGTGGGGTGCCGACGCGGTGATGGTGCAGGGCGGCGAGGGCGGCGGCCACACGGGGAACGTGGCCACCACGATACTGCTCCCCCAGGTCGTGGACGCCGTGGGCATCCCGGTGATCGCGGCCGGCGGCTTCCACGACGGCCGCGGTCTGGTCGCCGCGCTCGCCTACGGGGCGGCCGGGATCGGCATGGGCACGCGATTCCTGCTCACCTCCGACAGCACCGTCCCGGCGGCGGTGAAGGCGAAGTACCTGGCCGCCACGGTGAAGGACGTCACGGTCACGACCAAGGCGGACGGGCTGCCGCACCGCATGCTGCGCACCGAACTGGTCGACGCCCTGGAGCGTTCGGGGCGGGCGGCCTCGCTGTTGCGGGCGCTGCGCCATGCCTCGGCCCTCAGGAAGGAGTCCGGGGCGAGCTGGCCCCGGCTGGTCCGCGACGGACTGGCGATGAGGCACGGCAAGGACCTGACCTGGAGTCAGGTCCTCATGGCCGCCAACACCCCGATGCTTCTGAAGGCCTCGATGATCGACGGTCGCACCGATCTCGGGGTGATGGCCTCGGGGCAGGTGGCGGGCCTGATCGACGATCTGCCGTCCTGTGCGGAACTCGTCGACCGCATCGTGGCCGAGGCGCAGGCCACGCTGAAGACGCTCTCCGGGGCCGGTTGACGGTCTCCCGCGTACGCCGCCGGGGCGGTCCGGACGCCGGACCGCCCCGATCCGTGTGCAGGGGACGGCGACGGCCACCACCCGGTGCGCCCGTCCAGGGACAGCGCCCCGGTACATGGGGCGGCCGGGGCGTCAGGGGCGGATCTCCCTGGGCAGGCCGAGGACGCGCTCGGCGATGATGTTGCGCTGGATCTCGTTCGATCCGGCGTAGATGGTGTCGGAGCGGGAGAAGAGGAACAGCCGCTGCCAGTCGTCGAGTTCGTACGGTTCGCCGGCGGCGAGCATGCCGCCCGCACCGCGGACGCTCATGGCGAGTTCGCCGAGCTCCCGGTGCCAGGTGGCCCAGAAGATCTTGCCGATGGACGCTTCGGGTCCGGGTGCGCCCGCCGCCACGCCGTCGAGCATGCGCAGGGCGTTGCAGCGGATGGTCTCCAGTCCCGTCCAGGCCCTGGCGAGGCGGTCGCGGACCAGCGGATCGTCCGCGGCGCCGTTGCGTCCGGCCAGTTCGATGAGGGCTTCGAGTTCGCGCCGGAAGCCGACCTGCTGACCGAGGGTGGAGACACCGCGTTCGAAGCCGAGCGTGGCCATGGCGACGCGCCAGCCCTCGCCCGGGGCTCCGACGATGTGTTCGGCGCGTGTGCGGGCCCCGTCGAAGAAGACCTCGTTGAACTCGCTGGTGCCGGTCAACTGGGCGATCGGCCGGATCTCGACGCCGGGCTGGTCGAGCGGGACCAGGAGGTACGACAGGCCCTTGTGGCGGGACGAGCCGGGCTCGGTGCGGGCCACCACGAAGCACCACTGCGCCTCGTGGGCGAGTGACGTCCAGATCTTCTGTCCGGTGACCACCCAGGAGTCGCCGTCGCGCTCGGCCCTGGTCCGGACGTTCGCCAGGTCGGAACCGGCTTCGGGCTCGCTGTAGCCCTGGCACCACAGTTCCTCGGCCGCGACGATCGGCGGCAGGAAACGGGCCCGCTGCTCCGGCGTGCCGAAGGCCACCAGGGTCGGGCCCAGCAGTTGTTCGCCGATGTGGTTGACGCGGGCGGGCGCGTCGGCGAGGGCGTACTCCTCGTGGAAGGCGACCTGCTGCTCGATGCTCGCGCCCCGGCCGCCGTACTCCTCGGGCCAACCCACGCAGGTCCAGCCGGCTGCCGCCATGTGCCGCTCCCAGGCGAGCCGTTCGGCGAAGGCCTCGTGCTCGCGGCCCGGTCCGCCACGGCCTCGCAGACCCGCGAAGGGACCGGTGAGGTTGGCGACCAGCCAGCCGCGGATCTCGGTGCGGAACTCCTCGACGCTGCTCATGGGATTACGTTAATCTACCAAACACTTGTTAGGGAAGCGCGGAAGGCGCACAGGTCCGTCGGCTGCACCGCCGCGATCGGCCCGTCCCTGTGGGTCCGCAGGGCCCGCCCGCCGCGCGGCCGCCGGGACGCCCCGGCCGTCTGCCGGGCCCGTGTACTGGCCGCCCGACGCGCACGACAGTGCGTGCCACACCGAGGGGAGCAGCCCGATGCGGCTGACTGAGGAGCAGGAAGAACTGCGGTCGGCCGTACGGTCACTGCTGACCCGGTACGAAGGAGTTGAGGCCTGGCGGCCGTTGACCGAACAGATCGGCGTCGTCGGTCTCGCCGTGCCCGAGGAGTACGGCGGGGCGGGCGGCGGCGCCCGGGATGTCCATGTGCTGATGGAGGAACTGGGCCGGAGCCTGAGTCCGCTGCCGTTCCTCGGCTCGGCGGTACTCACGGTCGGCGCACTGCTCGCCACCGGCGACAAGGCGGCCTGCGGACGTCTGCTGCCGCGGCTTGCCGAAGGCGGCTCGGTGGGAACCCTGGCCTGGGCCGAGCAGGGGTCCTGGGAACCGGAGGCGGTACGCGCCGAGGCCGTGCCCGGACCCGGTGGAACCTGGCGCGTCACCGGGACGAAGGAGCACGTACTGGACTGGCCCCGGCTCGACGTGCTGCTCGTCGCGGCCCGTACGGCGGCCGGGGTCTCGCTCTTCGACGTGGCGGTGGACGCCGCCGGGGCGCACCGCGCACCCGTCGTCACCATGGACGGCACGCGGAGCCAGGCACAGTGGGTGCTGGACGGCGCCGAGGCGCAGCTGATCGGCGTGGACGGCGACGGCGGACGGAGCCTGGCGCAGGTACGGGACCTGGCCTGCGCGGCGCTCGCCGCGGAGCAGGTGGGCGCGGCCGGGCGCTGCCTCGAACTCACCGTCGCCTACGCCCGGGACCGCGTCCAGTTCGGCCGCCCCATCGGCTCGTTCCAGGCCGTCAAGCACCGGCTCGCGGACGCCTACGTCCTGGTGGAGTCGGCGCGTTCGGCGGCGCTCGGCGCCGCCTTCGCCGCCGACCAGGACCCCGGCGCGCTGCCACGGGCCGCCGCTGTCGCGAAGTCGGTCTGTTCCGAGGCGTTCTCGGCGGTGGCCGGCGAGATGATCCAGTTGCACGGCGGCATCGGCATCACCTGGGAGCACGACGCGCACCGCTACTTCAAGCGGGCGCACGGGGCGGGCGAACTGTTCGGTTCGGCCGCGCGGCACCGGGCACGGCTCGCCGCCGGGCTCGGGCTGGCCGCGAACTGACCACCGATCGGGCACACCCGGCAGAGAGGCCGTACATCATGGACATCGACAACCCGTTGGACTTCACGGGACGCGTGGTGCTCGTCACCGGCGGCACGAAGGGCATCGGTGCCGCCATCGCCGAGGCGTTCCTCGACGCAGGGGCGGACGTCGTCGTCTGCGGCCGCAACGCCCCTGACACGACGCCGGCGGTGCGGGGCCGGGCAGCGGTCTTCGTCTCCGCCGACGTACGCGACCCCGCGGCGGCGGTCCGGCTCGTCGACACGGCGCTGGAACGCTTCGGCCGCCTCGACGTGCTCGTCAACAACGCGGGCGGCTCCCCGGACGCCGACGCGGCCACCGTCTCGCCCCGTTTCGTGGAGAGGATCGTCGCGCTCAACCTGCTCGCGCCGTTCTACGTGGCGCAGGCGGCCCACCGCGTCATGAGGACCCAGCACGGCGGCGGTTCGGTCATCAACATCGGCAGCGTCTCCGCGCACGACCCGCAGCCCGGCACCGCCGCCTACACGGCCGCCAAGGCCGGACTGCTGGCCCTCACCAAGGCGCTTGCGCTGGAGTGGGCTCCCGAGGTGCGGGTCAACCACATCACCACCGGGCTGATCCGCACCGAGAGCGCGGCAGCCGTCTACGGCACGGACGGCGGGGCGTCGGTGGCGCGCGTCATCCCGATGGGACGGATGGCCGTCCCCCCGGACGTCGCCCGCGCCTGCCTGTTCCTGGCGAGCGGGCTGTCCGGATATGTCAACGGGGCGGATCTCGCGGTGCACGGCGGTGGGGAGTTCCCCGCCCGCCATCTCGCCGCGAAGTCGGCCGACGGGCAGGAGTGAACGGGTCGAGGACCCCGCCCGTGATCCGGCCCCCAAGAGGCCCTGGCACAGAGCACAGACGCTGAACGGACGAGGGGGGCGCTGCCGCGACATCAGGGGCATGGGTACGCCGCGGTCGGAGCGCAGGACCGGACGAAGGCCGCCTCCGCGTCCCGCGATGGCCCGGGTGAGCTATCCGCGCGGCGACAAACGCGGGCGCCTCGTGCTCAACCGGCGGCGCCTGTTCGGGCGTACCGGCCCGGGGTGATGCCCACGATTCGCTTGAAGTGCCGGGTGAGGTGGGACTGGTCGTAGAAGCCGGCAGCGGCCGCCGCCTCGCCCGGCGGCTGTCCGTCGAGGAGCAGACGACGGGCCAGGTCGACACGGCGGGATGTCACGTACTGGTGGGGTGCGATGCCGAAGGCGGCGCTGAACGCCCTCACGAGATGCGTGGGGTGGACGTGGAACAGACGGGCGGCCTCGGCCAGAGTGACGGCTTCGCGCAGTCGCTCGTCGAGGAGGTCACGCAGATCGTGGGCGACGCCGCGGTCGGGTCGCGGGCCGGCGACGGCCGACCCGGGGCGCAGGTGCTCGCGCAGGCGCTCGCCGATGAGGGCCAGACGGCTCTCCGCCTCGAACTCGTCGCCCCGGCCGGCGAGAGCTGTGTGCAGCTGCCCGACGCGTCTGCGCAGGACGCGATCGGCCAGGTCGGGGCTGTCCACGGCGGGATTGATGAAGCTTTTGTCCAGTTGCGACATGTCGAGATAGAGCACGCGCTTGCGAAAGCCGTGAGGGGTGGCGGGTGAGCCGTTGTGCGGGACCTCCGGCGGGAGCAGGCTCACGGTGTCGCCCGGAGTGGCGCGCTCATGGCGGGCCAGGTCGTAGCGGACCGCCCCGTCGTCGACGATCAGCAGGGTCCAGGAATCGTGGACGTGCATGGGGTACGCGTGCTCGGTGAAGTGGGCGTGGAAGACCTCCACGACACCCGCGACCGGCGGGCGCCAGGCGGAGACTTCCTGCCGTGGCATCACGCAAAGAACGTACAAGACCGAGCGGGCGCGAGCCCGGCAGTCTCAAAGCATGAGAACCAAGGATGAGACCGAGGCGGGGGTCCGCATCGTGACCGGTGCGGGATCCGAGGACGCGCCTGTCCGCTTCGACACCAAGATCGCCGTACTACTGCGCGACGACCTGGAGCCCTGGCAGCGGCTGAATGTGACCGCCTTCGTGGTCAGCGGGCTCGGCACCGTGTCACCGGAGGTGGTCGGCGGGCCGTACACGGACGCGGACGACACCACGTACCTGCCGATGTTCCGCCAGCCCGTGCTGGTCTTCCAGGGGCCGAAGGAGACGCTGACCACCGCGCACGCTCGTGCGCTGTCCCGCTCACTCCCGACAGCCGTGTTCACCTCGGAGCTGTTCGGCACGGGCAACGACCGGGACAACCGGGCGGCTGTGCGCACCGTGGGCAGGGATCGGCTCGATCTGGTGGGGATGGCCGTCTACGGGCCGCGCAACGCGGTGGACAAGGTCCTCAAGGGTGCGCGGATGCATCCCTGACCAACGCGCCCCGGTGTGAGCACCGTGCAGAGACAGGCACGCCCCCGCATCAGTGCGGGGGCCACTGTTCGGCATGTCCGCGGGCCGGAGCTCTGTCGGCGACAGCGGACGTGTACACACGAACGACAAAGAGTTGTCACACAACAACCGGAATGCGCGGTCGACCGCAGTTGGTTCGCACTGGCATGACCATTGGAGTAGCCCTCAACGCGACGGACGCCGCCAACCAGATCGATGCCACTGTGCAACTCGCGCACGAGGCTGCGGCTGCCGGGCTGCGGTCGGCCTGGTTCGGACAGACCTTCGGCGCGGACTCACCCCAGCTCGCAGCAGTCGTCGGGCGAGAAGTACCCGGTCTGCACGTGGGCACGTCGGCGATTCCGGTATTCGGCCGCCACCCCCTGCTGGTCTCCAGTCAGGCCCAGACCGCCCAGGCGGCCACACACGGCCGCTACCATCTCGGACTGGCGCTCGGCACCAAACTCCTGACCGAGGCGGGCTTCGGCATCCCCTTCGAACGGCCCATCGCGCGCCTGCGTGAGTTCCTCATCGCTCTGCGGCAGTTGACCGAGACCGGCACCGCCGACTTCCACGGAGAACTGCTCACCGCCACTACACCGATTCCCGCGCGTGTGCCGGGCGCCGAGAACGGTGTGCCGTTGCTCGTCGCCGCCATGGGCCCCCAGGCCTTGCGCGCCAGCGGTGAGCTGGCGGATGGGATCCTGCCCTATCTCGCCGGGCCGCGTGCCCTGAGCGAACACATCGTTCCGGCTGTCACCGCGGCTGCAGAGGCCGCCGGCCGGCCCGCGCCCCGGATCGTCGCGCTGGTGCACGGAGTGGTCACCGACGACGTCGAATCCGTACGCGAGAAGGCCACCGAACAGCTCGCCTTCTACGAGCAGATCCCGTCCTACGCACGTGTCATCGAACTCTCCGGCGCCCTGCGGGCCTCCGATGTCGCGGTGATCGGTGACGAGAAGGCGGTCTCCGCCGAGGTGCGACGGTACCGGGATGCCGGGGCGACGGAGGTGGTGTTCTCGGGCACCGAGATCGCCGGGGCCACCGATCGGCGCCGTACCTGGGATCTCCTTGGAGGGCTGGCCGGTTGAGTGTCGGCGGGTGGTGGTAGGCGGGTCTTCGAAGCAGCACGGGCGAAGCGCAGGACGGTGTTCTGACTCATCCGCTCGCACTCCCGGTCAAGGGGCTTCGGACAGGCGCTGGACCGCCCGCCGGCGTGGGGCCTCGTCGTCCGGGACGTCCGGGGAAGGGAAGTGGAACGGCACTCCGAGATGGTGGGCCAAGGCCTGCCCTGCCCTGCCCTGCCTGCTGCGGTTCCCGGCGCGGGCCCGCCAGTGCGGCACTGGACGGTCGCCAGATGCGCTTCCCCGGATGGGTCGTCCATGACCGCTGCCAGGAGCACGAACCAGTCGTGAACGGTGTCGCCGCCCCAGAGGGCCTCGACCGCGGCCACCCGGCCCGGGTGGGTGACAGCACGGGCTGCGAGCGAGGGGACATCGAGCGGATCGGGCTGCGTGCGCCGCACGCGGTCGCCGAAGACCTCGTAGCGCGCGTGGACCACTTGTTCCGCCTCGCGCAGACCCAGCCCCAGCGGACGCAGCGCTCGCCAAACGGCCTTGACCGCCATGAGCGTGCGGTCGCGCAGCACGTTCTCGTCGACCTCCCGGCGGGTCCGGTCCTCCAGGTAGTTCCACCACCCGCTCACCGGGCCGCCAGGGATTGCGTGAAGTGCGTCATGGGCCGACCGTACCTCCACCGCGGAACGGCCCCGTCAGCCCGCGAGGAAGGCGGGGTGCTGTCGGACCGCGGGCTCTGGCACACATTCTGTGGCCGGGTGTCAGTGGTGGGCAGAACCATCACCGTTTTCTGCTCAGGCAGGCTGTTGGGCAAGGCGGTCACGCCGTCGCGGCGCAGAACTGGTGAGCGCCGCGCAGCGTGGTGCTGAGATTCCGCTGGGTCGCCTCGCTGTCGAGGCGTACGTCGGGGGCCCCGGGAAGCACGCTGTCCACCCGGAGGGGCGGAGGCGCGGAACAGGCCGACTACACCGTCACCGCCGAAGGCACGGACGCCGCGTTCTGCGTCGAGGTCCACGCCATGAAACGCAGGTTGCCCACGGGCTACGAATCCGTCGCCATCTCCGTCGGCGACGGCGCGTGCCGTGACGCAGATACCTGTTGTCCGAGTCTGTTGCACATGGTTCACCGGGCGCGCACGGGGTGGTCAGTCTCCGGGGCGCGATCCAGCCGATACAGACAGCCGGCGTAATGGCGTACTGGCGTATTGGCGGGACCGGAGGACTGTTGTACTGCTCACCGGCTGGTGCGACGGGTCCCTTCGACAACCGACCGGCATCGAGCGCCCTCGCGGTGGTGTCGCACCACGTGCCGCCGAGGCAGTCCCGGCGGCGCTGTTCGGGATCGAAGAGATGACCGATCACGACCCGCCGCAGGCACACCTGGACGGCGGAAGTCACGCCTGGACGGCCACGAAGCGATCGCTCGATTCACCGTGGAGGCGCCCCGGAGGAAGCCTACGACCGTATACGAGCAGAAGCAGGTCCTGCGCGGCGCCGGACAGCGGCGTCCCGGCACCGAAGGACCAGTCGAGGTCGTCGGCGCGGAGTTCGATGCCTTGAAGGTCGGCTCCGAAGAACTTGAGGGTCCTGGCGTCGACGCTCTCCAGAAGGATGCACAGACGGTCTTCGGGCACCCGGCGACCGAGGCCCAGCGCCACCGTGATGTCCAGACCGTGGATCACGTCATGACCCAGGGCCGCCACGAACCCGCCGACCGGCGGCGTCCAGGGGTGAACCGCGTTGTCCCTGAGCAGTGCGGCGAGTTCACGCGTCGAATGAGTGGCCGCGTCCTTGCGCGCGCATCGATCGGTCATCCGGTGGATGTTGCCTCGCGCTTGAGCGAGTTCCCGCGCCATCCTGGGCAACGAGTACCGGAACCCCAGCGACATATGGGCCGCGACTTCCCGTACACGCCAACCCGCGCACAGGGTCGGCGCGTCCCATTCCTCCTCCGACAGCCCGTCCAGCACGGCCGCCAACTCCTGGCGTTCAGCAGCAATCGCCGCTCTGATCTCCGCAGTCGGTCGCTGGTATGTCGCTCTCCTCATGGCATCAAGGGTCACGGCAGCCCCGCCACAAGTCCAAGAGTTTGCATGTCTCGCAGCTAGCATCACCAGTTATGGACATTCGGCAGCTGCGGTATTTCGTCACAGTGGTGGAGGAAGCAGGCTTCACCCGCGCCGCCGCCCGCCTGCATCTGGCACAGCCGGGGGTGAGCGCCCAGATCCGGCAACTCGAAAGGGAACTCGGCCAGCCGCTGCTGGACCGCTCCGCCCGGTCGGTGACCCCGACGGAAGTGGGTGAGGCCGTACTCCCGTACGCGCGGGCAGCGCTCACCGCAGTCGAAGCGATACGGCAGACCGTGGACGATTTCACGGGGCTGCTCCGCGGTCACGTCCACGTCGGCCTCGTCTCGGGTGCCGGCGCGGCCGCCCACGAGTTCGACCTGGCCTCCGTCCTGGCAGGCTTCCACGATGACCACCCACAGGTGGAGATCGTCCTGACCGAGGACACGTCGCAGCGTATGCTCGCCGCTCTGAACCGCGGGCACCTGGACATCGCCGTCATCGGGCTGACGGACGAGGAACCCCCACCGGGCATCTCCCTCCAGGTCGTGGTGGACGAACCCCTGGTCGCCGCCGTTCCCCCGGACCATCCGGCCATCATGCACGAGGGACGCACGAGCATTCCGCTGGCCGAACTCCGGGATCGTCCACTGATCAGCCTGCCGCGCGGCACGGGCGTCCGAGGGGTACTCGACCGGGCCTGCGCGCAGGCCGGGTTCCAGCCTCGCATCGCCTTCGAGGCAGCTGCCCCACTGTTCCTTGCCGAGCTCGCCGCCCGCGGTCTCGGTGTGGCGGTGGTTCCGGCGCTCCGGTGCGACGCAGCGTCAGCCTTCGGACTACGGACGCTGGAGATCACCGAACCACGGCTACGCGGCCGGATCGCCCTGGCCTGGCGGACGGACGGCCCTTCCGGCCCTGCTGCCGCAGCCTTCCTGGACCTGCTGCGTGCGACTCTCGCCCAAGAGGCCGCAGACGCGGCTGCCGTCGGGGCGGCCGTGCCCCGGCAGGCCGGATCGAGCAGGCCGAACACCCGCCGGAGTCAGCGCGCACACGGACAACGCCAGGAGAGACGGTAGTGGGAAGCGGCGCCCACGCTCGGCACGGGGATCGGGAATGCGGACGAACTCGGCCAACGGCGCGGCGACTTCCTCGCCGTGGGCTCGGTCCGGCTCCGGACGCGGGCTGCTGACGGCGCAGCGGCGGGCGTGGGAGGGCCCGACGAACGGACACGGCATCCTTGCCGATCGTGAAGCTTCGACACCTCCGTGATCACAAGGGGTCGTGACCACTTGCTTCCCGTGCTCCTGCCCCCACTGATCATCGTGGGCCGGGGCAACCTGCCTGAATTTCGGGGCCCGGCTAAGGGGTGTCCCGTAATCCGTGGTGGATCAGTGCGCGGCGTCGGATGCGGTGCATCGCAAGGCGGAGGGACGTCCGCATACTGGATGTATGCGGACTTTCCGACAACGCGGCGAGGTGCCGTAGCTGTCGTCGCGCGCCCGCCAGGGATTACGGGACACCCCTTAGGCCGTGTTTCGAATGTGCTGGTCGCCGGCGCGACACCATCGGCGGACGACCCGAAATCGCGTGCGATCTTCGCCCGGTCATGCTGAGATCAATCGCTATGAATGATCATTTCCTCAATGAAGCCGACTTGATGGACCGGATGGAACGCAACCTGGCGGAACATGCCTGTCACCTGCATCGAAGCATGACTGGTGCGGCCGTCACAGAGGCTGGTGACCTCCTGGTCGCCGACAGCGGCCTGGACGACGACACTTTCAACATCGTTGCCGCGGCCCGCTTCACCGCTACAACCGCCCCGGCACGTATCACCGAGACCGCTCGGACGCTGGCTCGCACTGGCCGGCGTTTCTCCTGGTGGGTGGGGCCCGTCTCGACGCCACCGGACCTCACCGCCCGCCTGACGGCGGCCGGTCTGTCGGCGTCCGAACACGAGACGGCCATGTGGGCGGAGCTGGACGACACCCTGCCACTGCCCGCCGCCCAAGGACTGGACATCCAGACGGTGGCCACGCCCGAACAGCTTGCCGACTACGCCGCGGTTCTCGCCGCGAACTGGGACCCGCCCGCTGACACCGTCCGCCGCTTCTTCGCCCAGGCCGCCCCGCGAGCACTGGCCGCGCACTGCCCGGCCCGTTACCTGGTCGGCTACGTGGAGGGCCGTCCGGTCTGTTCGGCTGAGGTGTTTCATCACGCGGGGGTCGCCGGTATCTACAACATCTCCACCCTGGCCGCCCACCGCCGACGTGGCTACGGCGGGGCCATCACGCTCGCGGCACTCCGCACGGCCCGCGACCGAGACCATCGCATCGCGGTCTTGCAGGCGTCAGCCGACGGCGAGCCCGTCTACCGCCGCCTGGGTTTCCGCTCCTGCGGCCAGTTCACCGAACACGTCATCAACCCCTGAACCGCTCGACCTTCACAAGCCCACTGCCCACTTCTTCACAACAGCGCTGGCACAGCCACTCGTTGATGGCCGCTACGAGGACGGTCGCCTCGTAGCGGACCGCAAGTCCGTCGTAGCGAGTTGCCACGGCACGGTGCCTTTTGAGGCGACTACGCACTCGACCGCGTGCCAAGGCTTGTAGTCCTCAGCGTCGAACTCGGGTGGCCGACCGCCGCGAGAGCCGAGCTTCTTGCGGTTGTGGGTCTGGTCGACCTTCTCCGGGATGGTGCAGGGGATGCCGCGTCGGCGCAGGTAGGCGCGACTCTTGCGGGAGGTGTCGCTGCCAGCGGCGGAAGAGGTCGTGCACCCGGGCCCAGGGCCCGTACCGCTCCGGGACGTCCCGCCGTGGGACGCCGGTGCGGGTGCAAAACCGTATGCCGTCGATCAGCTGCCGCCCGGCCCATATCGACGGACGGCCCGGCTTCTTGCCCTTGGACAGCAACGTCTCCAGGCAGCCCCACTGCGTATCCGTCAGATCTCCACGGTCCACGGAACGAGATCACCCCACTCAAGATCCACTTCCGATACACCGCCTAGCAGGGCTCGCCTGCCGTTCCATGAGGAGGGCGCCCGGCGTCAGGAGCGGCTGAGTTCGTGGCCCATTCGGTGAGGGCGGTGAGGGCGTCCACGGGGTGTCTGGCACGGATCCGGATCCTTCGGTAGCGGTCGCCCTGCACCGGAAACTGCGGGGATCGGTCCCATCTGCGGGCGAAGCGCCAGATCCAGGTGCCGTGGTGAAGCCTTCGGACCGAGGCGAACCCGTGGTCGCCGCGCAGCCGTACTTCCACGTTCAGCGGCTCGCGGAACGGAGTCAGCTCGGTCGTGTCGTAGCCGATGCGGAAGCTGACCTCGGCATCCTTCCAGTCCAGCCGATCGACTTCCGCGATTCGCTCGCGCGCGATCCGGGCGCCTTTACGGAGGAACACGGGGTCATGGATGACCAGGGCGCCCTTCTCCAGGGTGAGCCGGGGTCTGGACAGCAGAGCCCTGACGGTCTGCACCTGAGCCGGAACGGTTGCGAAGGACGCCGCACCGGCTGCCACAGCCATCGAGGTGCCCAGCACGTCAGGCTGCCCCGTGACGGCGTCCCATCCGATGGTGAGGGCCGCCGACGGCAGGCCCAGCCCCCACGGAAGCACGGCGAACATCGCGAGTACGGCCCGCCAACGTGATCGGACAAGCGCGATGTCCATGACCGGCGATACTAAGGGTTGTCGGGAGAAAGGGCATCAGACCTGTGGAACCACTGGGTCCGATGCCCTCAAAGGGTCACGGGAAGGAACCCCGGACCGATACCGCCGAGGGGGTCAGTCCCCGGTGTTGGTGGCCCAGACCGGGCGCCTGTCCGCGTTGTAGACGACTACGTTGCCGTCGTCCTGGATGGCGAGGTAAGCGCCCTTGCGCCAGGTGCCGGAGGCCCACAGAGGCTTGCCGCCGCGGTCGTACAGGACGAAGTTCCCGTCTTCCTGCATGACCGCGTGGTCACCGTTGGGATAGGCACCAGGGGCCTGCCACACCGGGCGGCCGTCCTTGTACAGGACGAAATTCCCGTCCTGCTGCACCCGCAGGATGGCCCGGCCGTTGCCCGAGGTCCAGGCCTGGTTCTTCTGCAGCGTCGCCCTCGGGTAGATCAACGTGTCGGACGTGGGGCGCGCACCGGAGACCTGAGCGTGGCGGGCCCCGGCCGGTGCGGTCACCGAGGCCTGAGCGGTGCCTGCCAGCATTCCGCCGACCGCGAGTACCGCGGTCGCGACGGCGAGGGACGGGAAGATACGGAGTTTCATCGATGTCCTTTACGGGATCGGGGTGCCCTGCTTTCAGGGTCACGCCTTGAAGCTGCCACAAATCCATCGAAGAAAACTCATTCCGAGAAATCAAGAATTAGTCAGGATTACTGAAATCCATATCGACACGAGAAGAATCTTGTTTCACCGAAAACCATCTCCCGAGCCAATGAAAATATCCACCACAAGCGCAATGCGACTGCCGCACGAATCCCGGCACGCCGCAGGTCCGCACCCGTGTGACGTCGGCCGATGCCCGGCCGGTGCGATCGACACAGCCGCCCGGCGCTCCGTCTGCACGGCCGCAGCGCATCGAATGGTAATCAACTACGACATTCTGCATGCGGAGTCTCGCCCCGCGCCGCTGCGCCGGTGCCGCTCCGGGACCCTCGCCATGACACATATCGGATTCGCCTCACAAAACCGAGCACATTTACGGTGGCCACCGGTGCACGGACGTGGTGAGGACGTGCAGCGGACGACGAGCGACCACGCCATGCCTCGCCACCCGTGTCCGCCGCGGGTCAGTACGCCTCCGCTGCCGGCCACGCGCGTGGGTACGGCACACGCAGCGACTCCGGTGCGACCGGGGCGTGTTCGGCGGCCGCGTGGAGCCGTCCGTCGCGCAGGACGACGGCGCCGCTGCGGAGCATCGTGGCGGTCAACTCGGCGGCGAGCGCCTGGGGCGTGCGATCCAGGAGCCGTGCCGCGTCGGTCAGCCAGGCCCGCGCGTGCAGGTAGGGCTCCACCTCGTCCGCCAGGACGCCGCCGCGGATCATCAGGGCGAACGCGAAGATCCGCCTGGCTCCGTACCAGACCGCCCCGTCCGGGTCGTCCACGAGACGTCGGGCGCGGCGCAGGGCGGTGGCGAACGCCGCGCCGGGATCCGCCGGGACGGGCCCGTGCGAAGGGAGCAGCACGCGCGGGGAGAGTTCGGCCATCCGCTTCAAGGAGGCGAGCGCCGTCGTGGCGGCGTCGAGACCGTCGAGGGCGAGGTTCACCCAGCCGACGTCGTAGTCCGACAGCGCGTCCCCGACCACCAGCAGGCGCTCCTCCGGTTGCCACAGCGCCAGATGCCCGGGAGTGTGCCCGGGAGTGCGGATGACCTCCCAGTCGGCATCCCCGAGCCGGAGGATCTGTCCGTCGTCGAGCGGTACGTCGACCGTGTACGGGGCGACCGGCTGGTCGAGGTACTCGGCCGCGCAACAGCCCGGGTCCCTGCGGGAGATCGCCTCCGCCTCGGGTGCTCCGGCGGCGATACCAGCGCCCCTCGCCTGGAGAAGGGCGTTGCCGCCGACGTGGTCGGAGTGCCAGTGCGTGTTCACGACCAGGTGGACGTCCCCGGCGTGCGCACGGGCCCAGTCGGCCGTCTCCTCGGCGTGGCCGACGAACCCGCTGTCGACCAGGACCGGTTGGCGTCCCGGCAACAGAAGTGTGTTGGCGTCGGGGAACGGCCTCTGCCACCAGGTCACCCAGGACGGCAACGACGGCTGCGGGCTCACGGAGCGGCCCTGTTCACGCGTATGAGCGTCTGCTGCCCGTTGGCGACAAGTTTCCGCTGTCCGTCCTGGACTCCGAACACCTCCAGTTGACACACGGTCAGGGTGCGTCCGGACTTCAGGACGGTCCCGACGGCCTCTATGTGGTCGCCGACGGCGGGCGCCAGCAGGTTGATCTTGTACTCGACGGTGAGCACATCGGTGTTCTCGGGGAACAGCGTGAAGGCGGCGTAGCCGCCGGCGCTGTCCGCGACGGCACTGGTGGCGCCGGCGTGGAAGTAGCCGTTCTGCTGGGTGACTTCGGGACGGCTCGGGAGCGTGATGTGCACACGTCCGGGTCCGATGTGGGTCATCCGCGCACCGAGGTGCCCCATGAGCCCCTGGCGGTCGAAACTGGACCGGATCCGGGCCTGTGCCTCGGGGCTCGCCTGTTCCTGCTGCGCCTGGTCTTCCACATGCTCTCCTTCGACGGACATCACGGTCTGTGAACGCGGTGAGACGGGGTCGGTCAACCGGCCGAGCTTTCCACCAGCACGTGCCCCGCCGGTGACGATCATCATGGCACCGAAGGCCCGGGCAGCCGCGCGGTCCTTCAGCACCCGATCCGTGCTCGGAACCGTCGGACGCGGCGCCGCCGACCCGGTCGGTGAGGCCAGGGATCCGGACCGGCCGCTCCTGCTACGCAGTCGGGAGGCCGAGCCCCGAGGCAACCGTTCTGTGCGTCGGACTCGGTGAGGTCGGTGAAGGGCTCACAGTTCTTGAGCGGCGCCAAGGTGAGCGCGGCCGACTTCAGTCGCGTCCCTGAGGTGTCGGTGCCGGTCCTGTCCCAGCCAACGGTCTTCGCGGTCTTCCCGAAGGAGTACAGGGCCGAGTCTCTCGGACCCGCCACCGGAAGCCGCGCGTACGGCATCGACGAAGAGAGCGCGATGACCGCCACGTCGTAGGTGAGTGTGCTCTGAACGAACTTCGGGTGGACCTTCGCCGAGGCGACGTGCCGGGCTGTCCCCTTGGTGCTGCCCATGTCGGTTCGCCCACCCATGACCAGCAGGTCGAGGGGCGCAGCGGCGTCCTTGATGCAGTGGGCGGCGGTGAGCACCTTTGTTTCCCGACGCGGGACGGGGCGACGCGCCGCTGGTGACGCGTCACCTCCTCCCCGACCGCCTCACACGTCTCGGCGGCACCGACGCCCGGCCCCGGTCCGAATTGCCGAGCGCCCAGCCGGGCAGGCCACGCGCGGGGAGGCGGGCGGGGGCGTCATCGCGCGCAGCCCTCCGAGCACGTGGGCCCGCGCGGTGAGCCCGTGGACCGCACAGGGAAGCTCGCGGCAGCCGGAATCGGCCGATGGCGGCTCTCTCGCCCTCGGCAGTCGTCTCCCCGCCCGCGCGTCGCATCTGCCTAGTGCAGCCTCCAGTGGAACTTGCCGCCACCCACCCACCGGATCAGGCCCGGGTCGTCGAGGTCATGGACGGTGATTCCTGCGGCTGCGGCGGTGAGCAGCACGTCCGTCACCGATGTGGCCTCGCTGACGACCTCGCCATCGATCTCCACCAGGCGAAAGGGCGGATCGCCGGGCTGCACGCCGAGCACGACGATCCTGGGCGTCGAGATATAAGGGCTCCCACTTTCAGTCATGCATAGATCGGTTCCACGCCGTGGTCGGCGGTAAGCCCGCCAGCAGGATGGGTGACGCGGCACCGCGCGGCCTCCCCGCGGCGACCCCGGCGCCGGCCGGGAGCGCCCTCTGAGTGGGGTTGTCGAGTCGCTCGCCTGACTGCAGCAGCCCGGCGCGCGTAGCGAACCCGCCACCGCAAAGCTGTGGGCATACGCGCTCCCGCCGTCCTCTCAGCGAAAGAAGAAGAAGGTTTCCCTGTGCGTTTGTATCGAATAGCGTTGTGGGTCGCGACTCCTATGGCGGTTCCTCTGTTGGCTGCGCCCCCAGGGGCAGCGACGGCCGGTGGTGCCGGCAGGACGACGCCGGAGGGCCCTCTCGCCGTGTGGCGGGCCGGGACGGTTCCGGAGGGGGCGGCTGTCGGTCCCTCCCGGCCGTTCCCGGCCCTCGGAGCGGCTTCCGTGGCATTCCCCCGTGCGGCACCGCAGCCCGCCATCGTGTCGCGTACGCGGTGGCGGGCGGACGAGACCAAACGCGACCCCCATGCCCACTATGCGGAAGGGGTGAGAGCGGTCTTCATCCATCACACCGACACACCCAACGACTACGACTGCGCCGACGTCCCGCGTACATTGCGCAATCTCTACACGGGCCAGACCCGTGACCGGAGATGGGGAGACCTCGGCTACAACTTCCTCGTCGACAAGTGCGGCACCATCTACGAAGGTCGCGCCGGTGGTGCCGATCGACCCGTCATCGGCTCCCACACCCTCGGGTTCAACCAGGGCACGGCGGGAATCGCCGCGATCGGCACATTCGGGCCGGGGACGCCCGTGCCGGCGGCCATGGAGCACGCGATCGCTGCCCTCGCCGCCTGGAAGCTCGGCTTGAGCGGCGTCGACCCCACCGGCAAGGTGCGACTCACATCCACCAACGACGAGAGCCGCTACGCCAGGGGAACTTCAGCGGAGTTCGACGCCATCTCAGGACATCGCGACGGCTTTGCCACCAACTGTCCCGGGGAAGCGCTGTTCGCGCGGCTCCCCGCGATCCGGGACATTGCTGCCGGCCTGCAGGGTAGGTCTCTTCGAGCACGCTCGGGTACCGGCCTGCCCGCGAACCTACGGAGCGTTCATCACGACGGTCACTGACGACCATCACGTCGTGGTGCGGCCCGAGCGCGGGTCCGAGCCCTGCGCAGCGGCGTGAGAACCGAGGTCCGATTCGCAGGAGAAGGCGGAGCAGACGTGCACGGGCCGCATGTTCACCCGGGTGGCGGGCGATGACCTCGTACGCACGCCGTTCGTACGCACCGGTCTCCCACATCCCATCGGATGCCTGCCGCAGGAACAGGAAATCCGTGGGAGTGGGGACCGGTGCGTGAACACCCTCGATGCGGCAGTGGCCGTCGGCCCCCTCTGCCGCGCTCAACGCCGCGCGGTTCCCGGCGTTCCACGCTGACGCTACGCGCCGACGGGCGTGAGGCAGGGGGCCCTCCAGCAGCCACTCGGCGTTCAGCCGCTGCCCCTGCCCCGGATCGACTTCCGCCTCAGATGTGTTGAGGCACTGCGGCGACAGCGCACGCTCTGCGTACGAGTCACCGGCGGGCGCCAGGCAGCCGTTGTACTCAGAAGCGAATCGGTCCGGGCTCCGGCCCCGGCCCCGGCACAGCTTGGCCGGCTCCTTGCCGATCCGGCCGGGACGGAGCGTGGCTTCCGGACGCGCCACTCCCACTCGGGCCCGTCGCAGCCTTACGCATGCGCGGCAGGTCACGGTTCATGCCGCCGAAGTCGGCCGTGGATCGACCCCGGGTGACGACCCGGCGTTCGCCCAGCCTGGCGCCTGCGCCGGGGCGGTCGGGGGACGAGTCCGCCGAAGCTGCGGTTCATCAGCACCGTTGTTGCAGGTCGGGGCGTGGGTGGCGGGCGTTCGGAGTGTTGGCGTGACGCGGTTTCGGCGAGTGTCAAAGACAGACACGCTGGCGTCAGGGTGACCCGGAATCAGGAAGTCGCCCAGACAGACCAACGAATCATCAACTCACGTGTTTTTGAGTCAAGTTGGAGATTAGTAATATTATCCTGCAATAGCATTTGGCGTACTTCTTATCCCCCAATAGGAGATACGCCCCCTTTCACCAATGCACCCGATATGACAGCTATGTGGACCGTCAGTACGTTCAATCACGGGTCGACTGCTCAGTCGGCCTCTCTGAGACAGGAGAAGCGACATGGTTACCCGTTCCACCGTTGTTACCGCCGCGGTAGCGGCAGCGGCGGCCCTGGCCGCCACCGGCATCACCTACGCGTCGGCCGCCACTTCCGAGCCGGCCCAGGCCGCCCCCGTCGTCCAGCAGGCCGCCGCCCCCGTTTCGGCTCTCACCGGCGGCGACGCCGGCAAGGGCAACGAGGGCAAGGGCAACGAAGGCAGGGGCGAGGAGGGCAGGGGCGAGGAGGGCCGCGGCTTCGAGCGCCGTGGCCACGAGGAGGAGCGCTTCGAGGGCCGGATCCACATCAACGAGCGCACCTACTCCGACGAGCGCGGTGGCTGCATCACCGTGGTCAGCGGCCTCGGCTCCAAGAGCCTCAACATCCGCAACGACAGCCGCCGGACCGTCGAGGTCTTCCGCGGGGCCACCTGCGACAACGGTGCCCCCATCGCCACCGTCGGACCTCACAGCTCCAGCGACGGCGTCTTCCCGGGCCGCGTCCGGGGCGGCGTCCACGTCCGCGACGGTGTCGTGGGCAGCTTCCGGGTGATCGACCACCGCAAGTGGTAACCGAGTCACTCGCCTGACACGGAACCCCGGCCCGCCGGAATCGGGCCGGGGTTCCCGCTCGGACTCCTCTGTTCGACCCCCCACACCTGACCAGCACCCGAAAGTCCATTCGCCCACCGCTCCGGACCGGACGGCAAGGCGTTGCCCGCCGGACCGTACACGGCCGGCGACCACGGGCCACCGGCGATCGGCTTTCGCCTTTCGGCAGGCCCTCTCGGCAGGGCCCGGCCATCGGGGCGGCACGACATGGCACCGGCGCGGCAGACGCCGTCCACGTCCCGGCCGCCCCGGAATCCGGTCACCTCACGACCGGCCGCCCTGCGGGCCCTCTTGAGCCGGAGCGCGAACTCACACCTCGGCACACCCTGTTGCCGTCCGGCGGCCCACGCCCCGGAAGTCCCATCCCGCAAGCAGGCACCGCCCCATCCCTGCCTGCGGGGAGGCCGCCGCCGATGCGCCCGCCCATGAAACGGCGGGGTGGCCCAACCGGGCGAACAGGGCGGCCGAGGGAAGGCGTGGATGCTGCACCTTCAAGCAGGGCGGCCGAGGGAAGGCGTGGATGCTGCACCTTCAAGCCCGACCCGCTCCCCGCTCGTCGCCGCCTCGCCACGGGCGACCCGGTCGGTGCCGGAGCCGGCCGGCCTCCCGGAGTCGGCCGCTCTGTGACCGAGGCGGACGGACCCCGCTCGACCGAGGAACCGGTCACCCCGGAAGTGCGCCGTGGTCCGTCGGCTCCGGGAAGATCGACCACCGTACGGCCGCCGGGCCTTCCAACGCCACGTCGGTGACCGGAGTCGTCGCCGGTCGCTGTGATTCGGTCGCTGTGCGGCAGTGGCCCGGTCCACGGGAGAAATGCCATGCGTGCGGCCCGTCCCTGCTGTCAGGCTGTGTCGGTGAACCGTGAACAGATTTCCAGACTTGCCCATGCCGACCACCCCATCAAGTCCCCACTCGATGACGACTCCGTGAGGCAACTGCTGGCACACGGCGTCCCGCACGGCGACGCACGCGTACTCGACCTGGGCTGCGGCAGCGGGGAATGGCTGCTGCGCGCCATGACCACGCACCCGAACCTGACCGCCGAGGGCGTCGACGTCTCCGAGGACGCCCTTCGACAGGCCCACGATTCCGCCGTCCGCCTCGGCGTCCAGGCCCGCCTCACGCTGCATCACCAGGAGGCGGCCGACTTCCGTTCTGCGCACTCGTACGACCTGGTGACCAGCGTAGGGGCCACCCATGCGTTCGGCGGCCTGCTGCCCACCCTCGCGGCCGCTCGCAAACACCTGGCTCCGGGGGGACGCGTCCTGATCGGTGACGGTTTTTGGGAGCATGAGCCCACACCGGAAGCCGTCGAAATGCTCGGGGACTTCACCGACCTCGCGACCACCGTGGACCGCGTCGCCGCCGACGGGTGGACTCCCGTCCACGGGCATGTCAGCACGCGCCGTGAGCTGGACGACTACGAGTGGGCCTGCTGGGGGTCGCTGGCCTCCTGGGCCCTGGACCATCCGGCCGACCCGGACAGCGCGCAGGTACTGGAGACCGCCTCGGCCCGCCGCACCGAATGGTTGCGCGTCTACCGGAACACATGGGGCTTCGTCAGCCTGGTCCTGCGCCGGACCTCCGACTGACCCTGGACCGGTACGACGGGTCGGCCGCGCTCGAAAGGGACTCGGGCGCGGCCGAACAGGCCACGGCCGGCACGGTCGACCAGCAGTCCCCGAGCGAGGGGTGGTCACCGCGACGCGCGCACCGCACCCACTGGGAGGCGACGGCACGAAGCGGTGTGAGGCGGCTCGGGGAATGGTCCCGTCGATCGGCGCCCACCGCGGGGCGCTGTCGGACGGTCGGCGGACCCGGACCCGCCCCACCCCCCTCCGCGTCAGCCGGTCGGGGCGAAGCACTCCGCGACACGGCCCGGGGAGCTGCCTCCCCGGCGGCAGGCGTCCAATCGAGCCGGGGGCGCGGTACCGGCACCCGTTCCGGGCACCGGTACCCTCTCGTCGGTCAGCCGATGTTCACGTCGACGCAGGCATAGAAGGCATTGGCGGTGTCGGCGATGTTCCAGACAGCGAGGACCTTCTGCTTGCCCGTCAGGCCGCCGAAGTTCACCTGGTGAGTGACGGTGGCACCGGGCTGTGCGCCGTTGTCGTTGAACTCGGCGACCTTCCGGCCGCCGGCGAAGTACTGCCACGTGCTCGTGGCGTGCCGGGCGGTCAGGATCCACTGGAAGGACGTGGTCCCGCTCACCGGGGTGACCTTCCATCCCTTGGAGTCGTTGTCGAGTTCGGCGAACCGGATGTTGCCTCCGCTGCAGCTGGTGAGCCCCTTAAGGCCTTCCACGCTCTGCGGCTCGTACTTGATGTCACCGCAGCTCACGGTCCCGGCGGCACACTGGGCCTGGCGGCTCGGAGGTGACGAGATGTATCCGTGGGCATCGGCGGAACCGGCCGGAAGGCTCAAAGCCAGTACAGGTGCGAGCAAGGCACCGATGGCTGCGGCTGTCTTCCTTTTCGCGTGCATGCTTCTCCTTCACATGAGGCGTCGCTGCGCATGATCGGGCTGTGGGGGCCCAACCGGTGGCAGGCCGGCCTCTCCAGTGTGGGGGCCAAGAGGCGCGAAGGGCTCGGCAAGATCCACCACCGCGTACGCCGTGAAGCAGCAGGTGCACGGAAGGCGGCCTTGCGCTTGGACTAGACCATAACCACCGATGCGTACGCGTCAAGGGCGTCGGCCTGGCGGGCGTCGACAGCAACAGCGACTTTCGGACAGCGCACATCGGGCCCACACCCTAGGGTCGGGACCGACACCGAGATCAGGAATCACAGGAGAGACCATGACGGTACGTCCCCCGGTCCCGCCGTTCACGCGTGAGTCGGCTGTCGAGAAGGTCCGGCTGGCGGAGGACGGCTGGAACTCCCGGACGCCGGAGAAGGTGGCACTCGCCTACACCGAGGACTCCCGGTGGAGAAACCGCGCGGAGTGGGTCACCGGACGCGAGGAAATCGTCGCGTTCCTCGCCCGGAAGTGGGCCAAGGAGCTCGACTACCGGCTCATCAAGGAACTCTGGGCGTTCGAGGACAACCGGATCGCGGTGCGGTTCGCGTACGAATGGCATGACGACTCGGGCAACTGGTACCGCTCGTACGGCAATGAGAACTGGGAGTTCGACGCGAGCGGGCTCATGAGCGTACGGCACGCCTCCATCAACGACGTACCGATCCGGGAAGCCGACCGGAAGTACCACTGGCCGCTGGGCCGCCGGCCGGACGGTCATCCCGGACTGGGTGACCTCGGCCTCTGATCGGCCGGAAGGGACGGTCGGCCCGGGAGATCGGTCCGGCCCGTCCGACGGGCCGTCGAGCCGTCGGCGCCCGCACCTTCTCGCCCCTCGCACGCAACGGCTGCCGGAGCCCCGCATGGACCGCACGTGCACGGCTACGGCTTTCGCCGCCCTCGCGGCGGACACCGCCCCGCTCGCCCCGCTCCCCCGGTGACCCGGTGACCCGTCGACCGGACGCCCGGAGCGTCCGGCGTCCGGACGGATCCCGCACCGGGCCCGGGGCGTTCGCCCGGATCCGGCCGGGCCCGGGTGCCGCCCTCGCCGATCCGTGCCGACCCAGACGGAACGCCCTGGCTCAGTGGCGCATCACGCTCCCGTCACACCGTCGGTGCGCTCGCGCAGAAGATCGGCGTGGCCGATGTGGCGCGCGTACTCCCCGATCATGTGGACGTGGACCAGGCGGAGCGAGTACACCTCGTCGGCGTGGGTGAAGGTGTCGTCCAACGAGGCGTCGGCGACGATCGCGTCCGCCAGCCGGCATTCCTCGACGAGGCGCGCGTAGTCCTCGGCGGCGCGGGCCGGGTCCAGGTCCTCGAAGTCCGCGTCCTTGCCCTTCTCCGGGTCGTACATCGGATCGAGCGCCTGGCCGGCGAACCGCTGCCGGAACCAGACGCGTTCGACCTTCGCCATGTGGCGGATCAGGCCGAGGAGCGTGAGGTTGGACGGAGGTACCGCCTGTTCGGCCAGCTGTTCCCCGGTCAGGCCGGCGCATTTGTGCAAGAGGCTGCTGCGGAACCACGCAAGGTAGCCCGTGAGCATCTCCCGCTCACCCGCCACGAGTGAACCGGGCGTGCGCTCTACATCAGGTGCTGTCCATGTCATCCCATGATCTTGCCCGGCGCGCGTCGGATCGGGCCAGGCATTTACACATGTCGGCGACGGGCTCCGCCGACCGGGGGCGTAACGGGTGTGGCGATTCCGGCGGCCGCTTCGGTGAGCGGGCACGCACGCCGGTCCGCGCGGAGGTACATCCCCCCTGCGGACCGGCGTGCGCCGGCTCAGTCGCTCCCGACCGTCGTGCCGCTCCCGCCCGGCCCGTCTTCGTCGACAGACACGAGGAGGTTTCGGCGCAATGCCGCCACCAGTTCCTCGTCGACCCCCAGGAGTTCGGCGGCGTAGCCGTGGACGGAGTCGTGGGTCGCGGCGAGATCGGCCAGGAAAAGCCGCATGACGTCGGCGGGAGCCCTGCCGAACCCGGGCCAGTCCGGCTCCTGGCCGGCGTGGTCCGCCCGCCAGTCGGCCAGGAGCCGTTCGGTGGCGAGCTCGGTGAGGGTGAAGTCGGTGACGATGTCGTCCTCGGACACGCCGAGCAGGGACAGAACGAGCGCGGCGAGCAGCCCGGTGCGGTCCTTGCCCGACGCGCAGTGGAAGACGGCGGGCGCGCTGTCCTCTGTGGCGATCACGTCCAATGCGCGTCGGAGCTCGGCGACTCCGTCATGAGCCACCTCCGTGTACCGATCGGCGAGGAAGCGTCCGGTCTCCACCCCCGGCCCCAGGGCCGCCTGGTCGTAGGGCCGGTGCTCGATGCTGAGGTGGTGGTATCGCAGTCCCGGTGCGTCGGGTACGCGCCCCTCGGCGGCGATCTCCCAGTCGTAGCGCAGATCGATGACCGTGCGGACGCCGAGGCCGAGGAAGCGGTCCCAGTCCTCGTCGCGGAGCTTGCCCAGCGAGTCGGAACGGTAGAGCCGCCCCCAGCGGACCTGACGGCCGCCCTCCGCCCGATACCCGCCCATGTCACGGAAGTTGTGCAGTCGCTCGAAAGCTATGTGTCTGTTCACCTTGCAGAACCTACGCCGACGACGACCTGCGCGTCGGTGTGGTGCGGATGCCCCCGCACGGATCCGCAGGGGTGACGATGCCCGGTCGTGCCTGACTCGCCGCGCCGGGCAGGCGGTGTGCACCTGCTTCGGCGGAGCTGAGTCGAGAATGCAGACGTGTCTACTCCTGTTCTCCCCGCCACTGGGCGCGACCCGTGGAGCGAATGGGCTCTGCTGCTTCTGTCGGCCGCTTCCGGGGCCGCGGATGCGTTCGTCTTCATCTGTGTCGGCCAGGTCTTCGCCGGGGTGATGACCGGGAACCTGGTGCTGCTGGGCGCTTCTGCCGCCGGTGTCGGGGAGCACGGGGTGGCCCTGCGGGTGATCACCGCGCTCGTCGCCTACGGCATCGGCGTCATGTGCGGTGCGTGGATGAGCGAGCGGTGGCGGTGGCCTCTGCCGTGCATGCTGCTGATCGAGGTGGCACTGCTCACCGCGGGAGCCGTGCTGTGGTGGCTGGGCCTGATCACCTCCGTGGGGGACCTGCTGGGGCTGCTGGTGCTCATCTCCGTGGCCATGGGCATTCAGGGCCGTATCCGGGCTACGCCCACCAACTACTTCACCGGCACGCTCACGTCCTTCGTCAGCCGTCTGGCGCTGCGATCGTGGGACCGGGGGGACCGCTGGGTGGCCGGCCGGCTGACCGCGGTCGTGGCGGGTGCGGCCGTGACCGCCCTGGCGGTACGGCTCTGGCCGGGCGGCGCGGCCACGGTGGCCGTGCTGCCGGCGGCGGGTGCGTTACTCATCGAGGCGGTGCCCAGGAAGCTGCCGCGAGGCTGACCGCGGTCCGGGCGGGTGCATCACTGCGTGGTCACGGGGCCACGTTCCGCGACGCAGTTCCGTACGAGGGCTGCGGTCTCCACCTGGCAGCGCTGTCGATTCCGAGTACGTGGTTCAGGACCAGCCCATCGGCGTGGGGCCCTGCGTGATCCGACCACCGTCCATGGGACAAAAGAATGCCCCGGCCGGATCGGGGGAATCCAGCCGGGGCGGTTCGGGTGTGGGCGCGATACGCGGCATCCACATATAGGTGAACAATAAACCATCGCGTCGCGTTCCCAGGACCTCGCGCCCAGCACTGTGATGCAGAGCACGGAATCACCGCTTCAGGGTGGTACGGATCAGCTTGCCGCGGGCGTCCGGCCGCCATAGCGACGGGTGAACCGTTCGATGCGGCCGGCCGTGTCCAGCACCCGCTCGGTCCCGGTGTAGAACGGGTGACTCGCCGACGAGGTCTCCACGTCGACAACGTGATAGCTCAGGCCGTCCTCCCACGTCACCCGCGCATCCGAGCTCACGGGCACGGTCGAGCGGACCAGAAAGGCCGCCCCCGCGGCGCGGTCACGGAAGACCACCGGACGGGAGACGGGGTGGATACGGGACTTCATGCGCGTTCCTTTCCTGGTGTCGCGAGAGGGCCGGACGAGCCGGCGGTCAGCGTTCCTCACGGAAGAGGACGTGACGCCCCACGGCGGGATCGAACTTGCGCAGGACCAGTCGGTCAGGGTTGTTCCGGCGGCTCTTGCGCGTCACGTAGCTCTGCCCCGTTCCGGCCGTCGACCGGAGTGTCACCACGGGGCGGGCCTCACTGCGGGCCATGTACGCCTCCAGACTCTTCCTCGACCCCGATTCCCCCGATGAGAATGGGTGTCGTTTTCGTTCTGGTGTCGTAACGCGAGAGGGGCACGCCGCATTCCCTTCCCGTCAGTGCCGACCGAAGACCACACCTCGCCCGTACCTCATGGAGGGATGGACCATGCGACCGTCGGGCAGCTCGCACGGATCGGCGCCGGAACAACCCGCGGAGCGTTCGAGGGCGACCCCGGCCGGTACCCGCACCCGAGCCCACCGCGCCCGCGCCGCGGCCCACCGACACATCCGGGCCGGATGTCGCGACCACCACTGCCGAGGGGCTCCTTCGCATATGCCCTCGCCTCGGCCGGACGCGCCGTTCGGGGACCGCGTGCGCGGGCGCGCGACCATCCGCGCACGCCGGGCGACTTGCATCAACGCTCTGCGAAAGTACGGCTGTTCGAAGAATCGAGGCCCCGCACCGCCTGTGGCATATGCCAGAAGCAACACCGTATCGAGTGTTGCCAAATCCCTTACGAGCCCCCGCGGCCTGTGCGACAGTCGTCTACGGTCCACCTTTCATACCTGGTCGCGCCGCGCCTGTATCGGAGTACGAGATGCCGTCCCATCTGTCCGCGGACCGCCCCGCCCCCCGGCCGCCCGAACGACATGCCGTCGACGCGTTGATCAGCCGGACCCATCGGCTGCGTGGCGACGTGGATGCCGTGCGGCGGGACACGGTCCTGATCGACGAGGAAGACGCTCAGATGCGCTGGCAGCGTGCGCTCTGCGATCTGGCGGTCCATCACCTCGACGATCTCGGCACGCATCTGGGGCAGCTCAGAGAGGGCCTTCCGCCGGAACAGCCCGCGGACACTGCGACACTCGACACCTCGGACGAGACCCTCGACCGGTCGGAGCGCGGCTCCCTCATCGGCAGGGTGGGAAGCGCCGAGTGGAATCTGCTGACCGACGAGGTCACCTGGTCCGAGGAACTGTTCCAGATCTTCGGCAGATCCCCGAAGACGGGGCCGCTCTCGCTGGACGAGCTCCCCTCCCTGCTCCTCCCCGAGGACCAGCCCCTGCTCACCGCCATGGTGACGGACTGCCTGGTCGACGGAAGGCCGATAGACGGTGAATTCCGCGTCCTGCGGACCGACGGTCGGATGCGCACGCTCCACATGATGGGTGAGCCCGTCCTCGACGCGGACGGCTGCACAGCCTCCATGTGGACGGTCCTGCGCGATGTCAGCGATCTGCGGCGCAGCCAGCACGCAGTACGCACGAACCACGACACGCTACGACGTCGACAGCACAGGGCACAGACCGAGCACCGGATGGCGGTCGAACTGCAGGAAACCGTGCTGCCGCCGTGGCGGGACTCGCTGCGGCTCCCTTCGCAGGGGGTGGGCGCGCTGGATGTCGCGGCCCACTACCTCCCTTCTCGGTCCAGCTCGCTGATCGGCGGAGACTGGTACGACGCGATGGAACTGCCGGACGGCCGGACCGTCCTCACGGTCGGTGATCTGACCGGCCACGGCATCCGGGCCACCTCGGCCATGGCGATGCTGCTGGGTGCGCTGCGTGGGATGGCTGTGGCCGGCATCGAGCCGGGGGCCCTGATGGGACATCTCAATCAGTTACTGGAATCCTCCGTCCAGCCCGCTCTCGGCAGCGCGGTGTGCTGCCGTTTCGAACCGTCCACCGGCGTCCTGACCTGGGCGCAGGCGGGGCACCCCGCACCGTTGCTGTTCCGCGACGGCAAGGGGCGCCCACTGCTGCCACCGGACGGGGTCCTGCTCGGCGCGACCTCCGGTGTCGCGTACGAGCAGGACGAAGTGCACCTGCTGCCCGGTGACGTGCTGGTCCTGCACACCGACGGACTGAACCGCCACAGCGACCGGGATGCGGGCCCGGACGCCTTGCTCGCACTCGCCCCCCGCTTCGCACAGGCCCGTACGGCACGGGAGTGCGTACGGTCGGTCGTCACGGAGTTCGGTGGCACCGAGCGCCTGGACGACGCGTGTGTGCTGATCGCCCGCATCGGCGCATAGGGAACAGCCGCACCTGCGCGAGGACAACGGGCACACGGAACACCCGACACGACACGGTCCGCGGGAGACGAGCCGCGGGTGCCGCACTCGACGATGCGACGGCCGGACTGTGATCGATCGATCAGTCGGTGGTCGGACGTGATCAGTGCCCCCTCATCGCGGGGCCCGCAGGTTCAGATCTCCGACGAGCGCCTGGGCTGCTTGATGATGGAGCTCTGCGGCAGGGCGAGCTTGATCTCCTCGCGCAGGTCCTCGATCTTGGCGTAGCCCGCGAACTGGCCCGTCAGCCGGTACATCTCGCGCAGCCGGTCCCAGGTGCGGTGCGAGGAGGTCTCCCCCATCGTCACCAGGGCGAGCCGCGCATAGCGGTCGGCCTGCTCGGGATCGTCTGCGATGAAGCATGCCGAGGCGAGTGAGATGTAGTCGAAGATCTTGGAGCGCTGGCGTCCGTTGGCCCGGAGCTCCAGAGCCTGCTTGGCATGGCGCTGGGCCACGATCGCCGCCGACGGGTCGTGTTCGGCGAGCGTACGGAACGCCAGGGCCTGCATGCCGTGCAGATCCGCCTCGTCGAACAGCTGCATCCAACTGGGCGGCGGCACATCGCTCTTGTCCGATACGAAGAGCTCCTCGGCCTTGCCCAGTGTGCGGCGCATCGCCTGGCCGCGGCCCATGGAAGCCTGCGCCCAGGCCTCGATGGTGTGCAGCATCGCCTGAGTGCGTGGCAGAACCATGTCACCGGAACCGGACTTGGCGAGCTTCATCAGGTCCAGGGCGTCGTCGGGGCGGCCCAGGTGGACCATCTGCCGGGCCGCCCTGGAGAGTGCCTCACCCGCTCGCGGACGGTCGCCGCCCTCGCGCGCCGCGTGTGCGGCGATGACGAAGTACTTCTGGGCGGTGGGTTCGAGGCCGATGTCGTGGGACATCCATCCCGCGAGCACCGCGAGGTTGGCGGCGACGCCCCAGAGACGGCGCTGAAGATGGTCGGGGTGACGGTAGGCGAGCATGCCGCCCACCTCATTGAGCTGGCCCACCACGGCCTTGCGCTGGAGTCCGCCGCCCCGGGACGCGTCCCAGGCGCGGAACACCTCGACAGACCGTTCGAGCGCCTCGATCTCCTCCGACCCGATGGGCGCGGCCTCGTACCGGTCGAAGCCGGCGGTATCCGCGTACAACGGGTCGTTGGTCCGTGGGGCATCGGCCGCCAGCACAGGGTCGGTGTGCAGCCACTCGTGCATGGGGCCGGTGATGGTCGATCCTGCGGCGAGCGCGGCGCCCGCGCTCACCAAGCCGCGTCGGTTGAGCATGAGGTCCATTCCCGTGAATTCGGTGAGGACCGCTGCCGTCCGCTCGGGCGCCCACGGCAGTCCGTCGGGATTGTGCTGCGTCCCGACCTCTCGCCGTTTCCCCACACGCCCGCGTCGGCCGAACCCGAGGTCCTCGATGGTCACGACACGACCGAGCCGCTCGGTGAACAGGGCAGCCAGCACCTTGGGCACAGGATCGCGGGGGGACTCCCCCATGTCGATCCAACGCCTCACCCGCGAGGTGTCGGTGGCCAGTTGCGGGTGGCCCATGGCCGCCGCCTGCCGGTTCACCATTCTCGCGAGTTCGCCCTTGGACCAGCCGGCAAGGCCGAACAGATCGGACAGGCGGGTGTTGGGTTCTCCGGTCACGTCAAGCCCCCAGGTTCTCGGCTGTGTCGACAGTAACCCCTGTCAGATGCGTTGCGAATATTCGCCAGGGTTCGCCAGGGTCCGCCAGATGGTCTGCCACCCGCGCGCCGGTGTCAGGTAGGAAAGCGCCACCCCGCCCGGCAGCCCTAGGTACTCCCCAGGGTGCCGAACGGCCGCCGGCCGGGGCGGTGCACGCAACTTGTCGGCGTGCGAAGGGATCTGTCTCCCCCATGTACACAGCATCGTCCTCCGTGACCGCCCCGCCCCGGCCGCTTCGTCCCCTGGGGGCGGGCGGCGGACCGTACCTCGCTCCGCATGCCGCTCCCGCGGCACCCGGCACGGTTCGGCCGCGGCGGCCGACGGGGCTGGGCGGCCCGCCGCTCAGTGGCCGGCTGGACCTTTCCGGTCCGCAGGGCGCTCAGCTGAGGATGGTGATCGCCTCGGTGCACCGCATCTGTCCGGAGTTCAACCCGGTGCAGGTGCTACGCCGCAGCGGCCGTTCGGTGCTCCTCGTCGGGTCCACCGGACGCACGACCGCGGTCGCCAAGTGTTTACTGGACCACTCGCCCGCATGGTCGGAGCGGTTCCAGCACGAAATAGCTGCATATCGGGCGTTCGCCCGGCACCGCCCGCCGGTGCGGGTGCCCCGGCTCATCGCGGCCGACCCGGAGAACTGCACCCTGGTCATCGAGCGCGTGCCCGGCCGGGTGGCGGCGCTGACCCGGCATCCGTCGGAGGCTCCGCCCCGTGCCGATGTACGGGCCGCGCTCGGTGCGATCAGTCGGATCAACGCCTGGCGGCCGGCTCCGGGTCTCTTCGACGCACCGCTGGACTACGCCTCGCGGATCGCCCGCTATCACGAGCTGGGACTGTTCACCGACCGCGATCTGGGCGACCTGCAGAAGCTGCTGCACGGTCTGGCCCATGCCGGCGGCCGTCAGGGCATGGGGCAGTTCTGTCACGGTGACGCGTTGCTCTCCAACATCCTGCTGTCGCCCACGGGTCCGGTGCTGGTGGACTGGGAGCATGCGGGCTGGTACCTGCCGGGCTACGACCTCGCGACGCTCTGGGCCGTCCTGGGTGACGCACCGGCGGCGCGGCGGCAGATCAGCCAGCTGGCGCAGGTCAAGGGGCCTGCGGCGCGGGACGCGTTCCTGGTGAACCTGATGCTGGTGCTGACGCGGGAGATCCGTACGTACGAGACCGCTGTCCAGCGGGCGATGCGGGAACCGGTGCCCGCGGGCGCCGGTCAGGACCGGCCGGGTGGCCTCTCGTCGAGCGAGGAGCAGCGACTGCTGCTGCGCCGCCTGCACGACGACTGCGCGATGGCCCGCCGGGCCGTACGAGCTGCGGTCGGCACTCGCTGACCCTGCCGGGAAGGGACACGCGCTACGGGTCCGGTGCCGACACACCGGCCCCGTAGCGCGTCGATGTGGTGTCAGGGACTCTTGAAGTCGACCGCGTCCACGTCGAACGCGTTGTTCTGCGGTGACGTGAAGACGAGATACAGCTTGTGCGTGCCCTTCAGCTCCTGGACGGGTACGGCCGGGGTCTCCTGATAGTTGTCCCATCCTCCGGTGTTGGGGACGGGGGTGGTGGCGAGCAGAGGACCGTCGGGGGCGTCCGCGCGCAGTTCGATCGCGCCCACCCCGTACGGCGAGGACAACCGATAGCCGACCGAGCCGACGCCTTCGACGCTCATCGGGTCGAAGGCGACCCAGTCGCCGTTCGAGACGTCTCCGATCCGTTTGCCGTTCTCGGCGCCTTCCTGGGCGACGATCCGGGTACCGGACTGGGCGTCGTAGTACTCCGCCTGCTTGTGCTGCGGCTGGAGCACGGAGCGCCCGTAGCCGGTCAGGGCGGAGACGCCGTCGCCGCCCTTGTCGGTGTACTTGGCGTTGAGTACGTAGGTCAGGTCCGCGCCTTCGGGGTGACCGCCCAGATCACCGGTGTCGACGGTGCCCTCGCAGCCGGGGATGTCGGTGGTGGGATGTTCGTGATCGTCGTGTCCCAGTGCCGGGTTGACGGTGACCTTGGAGCAGTCGACCGGTCCGTCCTCCGGGTCGGTGACCGTGACCTTGTACGGGATCTTGTCGCCGAACTCGATGAGCTTGCCGTTGACCGGGAAGTCGATGGTCACCTTGGGTGCGGTGTTCCCGGCGGTGACGGGGATGTTGGCGTAGCCGGACTTTCCGGTGGAGTCGGTGACCTTGAGCTGCGCGGTGAAGTCGCCCTTGACCGTGTAGGTGTGGGTCGGGTTCGCTTCGGTGGAGTCATACGTACCGTCGCCGTCGAAGTCCCAGGCATAGCTGAGCGTGTCGCCGTCGGGGTCGTTGCTGCCGTCGCTGGAGAAGTCGACCTTCAGCGGGACGGGGCCGTCGGTGGCGGACGCGGCGGCCTTGGCGACCGGTGCGCGTTGCCCTTGGGCGTAGTCGATGCGGTAGAGCCCGGAGTCGTTGTTGCCGCCGCCGAAGGAGCTGCCCCATTCGAGAACGTAGAGCGATCCGTCGGGGCCGAACGTCATGTCCATCGGCTTGTTGAACTTCTGCGAGGAGAGGAAATCGTTGATCTTGAGGAGCTTCCGGTCCTTGTCGAAACGGATCTCCTTGACGAAGTCGCGCGACCACTCGTAGAAGAAGCTCGCTCCCTCGAAGTACGCGGGGAACTTCGTGGTGGACGGGTTCTTCTTGTCGTAGTGGTAGACAGGACCGCTCATCGGGGCCGAGCCACCGCTGCCGACCTCGGGGAACTCCTCGGACGGGCCGTATCCGTACCAGATCTCCGGCTGCTGGATCGGCGGCAGTGCGGTCAGCCCGGTGTTGTTCGGCGAGGGATTGACGGGATTGGCACAGTCGAACTTGGGACCGACTTCCTTGGTGTCCGGGTTGTAGGGGGCGTACGCCTGGTTGTTGCCGTGGCAGAACGGCCAGCCGAAGTTGCCGGCCTTCTTGATGACGTTGTACTCGACCAGCCCCTCGGGGCCCCGGTCGGTGGTGGGCAGTCCGCGGTCGGGGCCGTAGTCGGAGGCGTGGACGTACCCCGTCTTGGGGTCGACGGTGAAGCGGAACGGATTGCGGAAGCCCATCGCGTAGATCTCGGGGCGGGTCCTGGCGGTTCCGGGGGCGAAGAGGTTGCCCTTGGGAATGGTGTAACCGCCGGAGTCCTTCGGCTTGATGCGCAGGATCTTGCCGCGCAGGTCGTTGGTGTTGCCCGCGGTACGGGCGGCGTCCAGCATCTGCTTGCCCTCGCGCCAGTCGAGCGGTGCGTAACCCTGCCAGTTGGGGTCGAGGTTGGGCGGAGTGTCGTCGCCGACTCCGAGGTAGAGCGTGCGGTCGGGGCCGAACTCGACGGCGCCGCCGGTGTGTCCCGGCTCCGGGAAGGTGCGGTCGCGGTAGGCGGGGACGTCGAGCAGCTTCTTCTCGCTGGCCGGTTCGAGGGTGTTGCCCTTGACCGTGAAGCGGGAGAGCCGGTTGACGTCCTCGGTCGCGCCCGCGGGGGCGTAGTAGAGGTAGATCCAGTGGTTCTTCTTGAAGTCGGGGTCGAGTTCCATGCCGACGAGCCCGTCCTCACCGCCGGTGTAGACGTCGAGCTTGCCCGCGGTGGTGGTGGCGTGCGTCGCGGGGTCGTAGACGTTCACCTCGCCGCTGCGCTGGATGTAGAAGACCCGGCCGTCCTCGGCGACGTCGAGTTCCATCGGGTCGGCGGTGTTGTCGTCGAGGGTGACCTTCTCGTAGCCGCTCCAGACGGTGCCGCCGCAGTCTCCGGGCTTGTCGCCCGCGGCCCACTTGACACCGCCGACGACATGGGCGCGGAACGCGGCTTCGCTGTACGAGGGGGTGTCGTGGCCCATGGCGGTCGCCCAGACCCTCCCTCCCTCGGTGTTGCGGCACCAGGAGATGGGGTGGTCCGCGCCCATGGCGGAACCGCCGGGGTTGTAGGTGGTTTCGTCGGCGGTGACCAGCACGTGGACATCGCCGCGGGGATTCCTGTCGAAGTTGTACCACTCCTCCGGCCGCTCCCAGCGCTCCGGGAGTCCCGCCGTGGAGGGGTGGACGCGGTCGGCGACCTTGGCGGTGCCCTGGAGGACTCCGGGTGAGTGTGCGGGCATGTGGACGCCGCCGTTGATGGCCTCGTCCCACCAGGGGAAGGTGTCCTCGATGCCCATGTCGAGGGTGTTGTGGATGGCGACGACGCCACCGCCGTCGCGCACGTATGTCCGCATCGCTTCGCGCTGGGCTTCGGTGTCCCAGACCATGCCGGAGTTCTGCAGCATGACGATGACGTCGAAGTCCTTGAGCTCGGCTTCGTCGAAGACGGCGGGGTCGGCGGTCTCGACGACTGCGAAGTTGTTGGCGGCCGCCTCCTCCTTGAACATCTGGATACCTGCGGGGATGGAGGCGTGCACATAGCCGACGGCGCGGGTGAACAGCAGGGCCCGGAAGGCGGGCGCCTTTCCGGTGGTGGCCGCGGTCGCGGGCAGCGCGGTCAGTGCGAGCAGCAGTGCGCTCACCAACGCGATGAACGTACTCCGCATGTCACGAGCATGACAGTACCGTCGTTGACGGTTCACGAGCGGTTCCTCTCTGCGGGTCGTGGCCGAGTGGGGTCGGGGGGTGGTTTGCCGGAGGGTGCTGAGGGGCTCGGCCGGCCGGGCGCCTCAGCACCCGCCAAGTGCGCGGTGCAGGAACGCCAGGCCGTCGGTGGCGATGGCGTCCTGGGTGGCGGCGAGCGGTCGCCAGACCGAGGCGGCGACCGCGATGGCGTCGTTGTGCGCGGTGAACGACTCGATGCAGAGCGGGCCCCGGTAGCCGCTCGTGGTGAGCGCGGCGAGGAAACCGGTCCAGTCGAGGGAGTCGGCACCGGGGGTGCCGCGGTCGTTGGCGCACACCTGGACATGGAGGATGCGGCCCGCGGCACGGTGTACGGCGTCGGGCAGCGAGCGTTCCTCGATGTTCTGGTGGTACACGTCGAGTGCGAGGCCGATGGTGTCCTCGGGCAGCCCGGCCAGCGCTTCGAGGGCCTGGTCGACGGTGTTGAGCAGACTCGTCTCGTACCGGTTGAGGGGCTCCACCGCGATGCGCACCCCGGCGGCATGTGCGTGATCGACGACCGGAGCGAGGTTCTGGCGCAACTCCTCGTACGCCGCGACGCGTTCGCCACGGTCCATGCGCCAGGCGCGACCGACCGCCGCGTACACGGGCCCCGCGACGGTGGGGGCGTTCAGGGCCTGAGCGGCGTCGACACAGCGGTGCAGATAGTCCTGGGTGATCCGGACGGTTCGGGGATCGGTGCGGACGAGGTCGCGGCCGGGCGGCATCACGGCGATCACCGCGGCGGGGGTGAGCCCGGACGCCTTGAGGAGCTTGGAGACGGAATCGGGCGCCCAGTCCCGTTCGTTCTCCAGCGGGATCTCGACGCAGTCGAATCCCCATGCGGACAGGCGGGGCAGGACGTCACCGAGTGCCTCGTACGTCACCGGCGAGTGCCAGATCCACGGGTTGGCGCCGAGCGGGAACGCGTGCGCGCTCACTTCCTGCCTCCCCACTTCTCCGGGAACCCGGGCAGGTTCTCGCAGCCGCACATCGCGTAGTGCAGCGGCGGCATGCCGGGCTTGAAATACTGATCGAGGGTGTCCTGGGTGACGGTGGGCTGCGGAAGCTTCCATTCCTTGGGTACCTGCTCCCCCCTCAGGATCCTCAGCGCCGCGATGACGGGTGTACGCCATTGGAAGGTGGGGTACGACGGGGCGATCGCGGTGAGCTTCTTCTCCTTCCACACCTGGAGGAAGTCCTGCTGGTCCTCGCCGGTGATGGGCGGTACGTCCTTGCCGGCGTCCTCGAAGGCCTCGACGGCCGCGACGGAGGTCGCGCCGGAGTCCATCCATACGCCGTCGATGTCGCCGTTGCGGGTGATCGCATCGGTCACGATCGCCTTGGTCCTGGCCGGATCGCCGTCGGTGAACTTCACATCCACCACGTCGAGCCCGCTCCTGTCGAACGCGATCTTCGCGGCCGACCAGCGGGTCTCCAGCACGTCGACGCCCGGAGAGATGCGCAGGGCGAGGATCTTCCCCTTGGGCTTCACCTTCCCGACGAGGAAGTCGGCGGCGACCGCCCCGTATCCGTAGCCACCGATCGGGTTGATGAAGGTGACGGCGCAGTCGGTCTCGACGCCCCGGTCGAAGACGATCACAGGCACCATTCCACAGGCCTTCTCGACGGCGGGGGTGAGCGTGGCCGTGGTGTTCGGGGAGACGATGAGTGCGTCGCAGCCCTGCCCGGTGAGCTCCTGGACGTCGGAGATCTGCTTGTCGTCCTTGCCCTGGGCGTCGAGCACGGTGAAGTCGGTGATCTCCTTGTGGAGTCCGGCCTCCGCCCGCATGTTCTTCAGGCCGACCTGGCGCCACGGGTTGAAGACTCCGGCGTTGGACAGACAGAGGTGGATCCCGCCGGAGCCGCTCTTCCTGTATCGCGTGGTGTCGACCAGCCGCGGCTGGAGCATCTGCTCCCACGGCTTCCCGGCCGGGCCCTGCGGGGTCTCCTCGGCGAGGGCCAGCTGGCGGTCGTACTCGGCGCGGTCGAAGAACTTCGACTGCTTTCCGGTACCCGGGTCGCCCGCTGTGCCGCTCGCCGCTTCGGCCGGGGCGTCGGGCGGTGCGTCGCTCGTGCAGCCGGCGAGCAGGGCCGCGCCGAGCAGGGCGGCGAGGGGCACGAGGACGTGTCGGATCTTTCGCGTACTCATGAGGTTTTCGCTCCTGGGGGCTCGGTGCCGCGACGGCGCGACCGGGACCAGTCGGCCGCGCCGAGGGCGACGGCGGCGATGACGATGACGCCTTGCACGGTCGATTCCAGGGCGCCCGAGACGCCCTGGAGGTTGAGCAGGGTGAACAGCGCCTGGAGCGAGAAGGCTCCGGCCATCGCCGCGACGACGGACCCGCGTCCGCCGCCGAGCACCACGCCGCCCAGCACGACGGCGGTGATCGCCTCGAACTCGTAGCCCCGGCCGGCCTGTGCCGAGACCCCGGAGAAGCCGCCGACGAGCACGGCGGCGAGTGCGGCCGCGACGCCGGAGAGGATGAAGGCGATGGTGCGGGCGCGCGCGACCCGGACCCCGGCCAGGGCCGCGGCGCGTTCGCTGTCACCGGTGGCGATGAGCGTGCGGCCGAAGTCGGAACGCATCAGCCGGACGGCGAGGAGACCCGCGACGGCGCAGACGAGGACGGCCCAGGGCAGCCAGCCGAAGGCCGTGCCGCGCCCGAGCCTGCGGAAGGCCGTGGGCAGCGCGCCGTGCGGGGAACCGCCGGTCCAGAAGAAGACCGCGCCTTCGAGGATCAGCATCATGCCCAGCGTGGTGATGAACGACGGCACGCGCAGCAGGGTGGTGATCAGTCCGCTGACGAGACCGGCGAGGGCTCCGGCGAGCAGCAGCACCGCGGTGACGAGCAGCCAGGGTGCACCCGGGAACGAACCGTACAGTTCGGCGGCGACGACCACCCCGGCCGTGACGATCGCTCCGACCGACAGGTCGAACTCCCCGCAGACGATGACCAGGTACTGGCCCGCGGCGAGGATCACGAGGGGCGCGGCGCGCTTGATGAAGGCGAGGAAGCGGTCGGGTTCGTAGAAGCCCGGGTCGGTGAGGGCCAGCGCGGCCAGGAGCACGGCGAGCAGGACGTAGACGGGTGTGCCGGTGGTGAGGGCACGCAGGACGCGACGGGCGGCGGGTGCCTGTGCGGTGGTCATGCGGTCCTCTCCCGCGGGCTGCGGCGGCCTCGCGCGTAGAGGGCGACGGCCGCGATGATCACGACGCCGCGGACGACGTTCTTGAAGAACGGGTCGACGGCGAGCTGGTTGAAGACGCTGTCGAGCACGGCGAGGACGAGGACCCCGCCCAGGGTGCCCGCCACCCCGCCGCGGCCCCCGGCGAGCGCGGTGCCGCCGAGCACGACGGCGGCGATGGACTCCAGGTCGTAGCGGGCCTCCGTACCGGCCCAGGGGGCCCCGGCGCCGAGCCGTGCGGCGAGGAAGAGGGCAGCGGCTCCGACGCAGAGGGAGCACAGGACGTGGGCGACGACGACGGTGCGCCGGGTGCGGACTCCGGACAGCCGGGAGGCGTGCTCGTCGCCACCGGTCGCGTACATGTGGTGGCCGAGCCGGGTTCGACGGGTGATCAGCCAGAGGGCGGCGGCGACGGCGAGAAGCAGGAACAGGGAGACGGGAACCGGTCCGATCCGGTCGTAGCCGAGATGCTGGAACGAGGCGGGGACCTTGCCGGCGGGGCCGGTGTAGTTGTCCTCGATCCAGCCGCGCAGGATGAAGGCGGTGCCGAGGGTCGCGATGAAGGCGTTCACCTTGAGGCCGGTGACGATCAGTCCGTTGGCGAATCCGACGGCGGTGCTGAGCGCCAGGACGGCGAGGACCGCCACGAGGCCGCCCTCGCTCTCCATCGTCTCCGCTGCGACGAGGGTGCCCAGGCTGATGAGGTAGGCGACGGACAGGTCGAGCGATCCGGTGAGGATGACGGCGGACTGGCCGACCGCGACGAGTCCGAGGGCGACGCAGTTCTGCAGGATCGTCACCGCGTTGGTGACGGTCAGGAAGTCTCCTCCTCGGGCCGCGACCGCGATCCAGCCGAGGAGGGTGACGGCGACGGCCGCGAGCCAGACCCCGGCCACCGGACCGACCGGGCGCGGCCGGGCTGTTCGCCCCGGGCGGCTGCGGGGCCCGGTCATCGGGACGGGCCGAAGCGCGGTCATGCGGCTCCCTCCCGTGGAAGGTCCCCGCCGGTGGCGAGGCGCATGACGGCTTCCTCCGTGGCGCCGGCGGGGAGTTCGCCCGCGAGACGTCCTTGCGACATGACGAGGATCCGGTCGCTCATACCGATCAGTTCCGGCAGTTCGGAGGAGATGATCAGTACGGCGAGGCCCTCGCGTGCCAGTTCCCGTACGAGGGTGTGGATGGCTGCCTTGGCGCCGACGTCGACGCCGCGGGTCGGTTCGTCGAAGAGCAGTACCCGGGGGCGCGCGGCGAGCCATTTGGCGATGACGACCTTCTGCTGGTTGCCGCCGGACAGGTACTGGACCTGTCGGCCCTCGCCGTGGGTTCGCAGGCGTACGCGTTCCAGCAGCGCGGTCACCTCACGGCCCGCGGGCGGTCGGCCGCGGGCGGGCACGGCCCGGGTCACGAGCAGCGCGTTGTCGGTCACGGACTGGCGCAGGGCGAGGCCCTCGGCCTTGCGGTCCTCGGTGACGAGGGCGATTCCGGCCCGGACGGCGTCCCGGGGGCGGATCGGGCGCAGTGGTCGCCCGTCGACGGTCATGGTGCCCGTGGTGAAGGGGTCCACGCCGAAGAGGGCACGGGCGAGGGTGGTGCGGCCCGAGCCCTGGAGCCCGGCGACGCCGACGACCTCGCCGGCCCGCAGGCTCAGCTCGATGCCGGAGAGCCGGGCGTTGCCACCACCGCTGACGGTGAGCCTCTCCGCGCCCGCCTCGCCCGGTCGGGCCCTGGGCGGGTAGTAGGCGCCGAGATCCCTTCCGACCATGGCGCGTACGATCGTGCCCGCGTCGGTGTCGCGCGTGGTGAGCGTGGCGACGCGGCGGCCGTCCTTGAGGACCGTGATGCGCCGCGAGAGTTCGAAGACTTCGCGGAGGCGGTGCGAGATGTAGAGGATGCCGATCCCACGAGCGGTCAGGCGGCCTATGAGTGCGGTGAGTTGCTCGACCTCGTGGTCGGCGAGGGCGGCGGTGGGTTCGTCCATCACCAGGATCCGGACATCGGATGCGAGAGCCTTGACGATCTCCACGGTCTGCATGCGTGCGACCGACAGCTCATGGACGGGGGTCCGGGGGGTGATGCCGGTCCGGTCCAGTTCCGCGAGAAGTTCGGCGGTGCGCCGTTCCATGGCGCGCCGGTCGACGAGTCCGTACCGGGTCGGTTCACGGCCGAGGAAGACGTTCTCGGCGACGGTGCGGTGCGGGAGCAGCGCGAACTCCTGGTGGATGATGCCGATTCCGGCGGCCTGGGCCTGCGCCGGATGGCTGAAGGAGTATGCGGTTCCGTCGATGGTGAGGGTCCCCTCGTCGGGTAAGTGCTCGCCCGCGAGGATCTTCATCAGGGTCGACTTCCCCGCGCCGTTCTCCCCCACCAGGGCATGCACTTCTCCGGCTTCGAGGTCGAGCCCCACGCCGTGGAGCACACGCACTCCGAGGAAGCTCTTGGACACACCGTGCATCGTCAGCATCGAATGACTCCTCGCTCAGCGGTCTGCAGAGCAGAGTCGTGACGCACCTTAGGACTGTCAAGGGCTCAAGCACCTTTGTTTTCAACCGCCTTGGCACGGACTTATGCCGATGACCGAACGCTGGACGCCTTGTGAGCAGCAAAAGTCGTCCTTAGGGTGACTGTCATGTCTTCGCCGTCGGATCGCACATCCGCTGCCTCCTCGCACTCACCGGGCGAGGTGCTCGCGTTGATCAGTTCAGGGACGGTGGCGACCCGTGCCGACATCGCCCGGATCACCGGGATGGCCCGTTCGACGGTCTCCCAACGGGTGGACGCGCTGATCGCGCACGGCCTCGTGGACGAGGACGCCGACGGCGGGTCCACCGGCGGTCGCCCACCGCGCCGGCTGGCGCTGCGCACCCGTGAGCACGCGGTGGCCGGGGTGGATCTGGGGGCCTCGCACTGCAGGGTGGCGTTGATGGACATCGGTGGCGCGACCCTGGCGGTCCAGGAGGAGCCGATGTCGATCGGTGACGGCCCGGACTCCGTACTGCGGCACGTGGAGCGAACGGTGCGCACCCTGCTCAAGGAGACGCACCGGGAGCCGGGAACGCTGCGGTCCATCGGAGTCGGAGTGCCGGGCCCGGTCGAGTTCTCCACCGGGCGTCCTGTCGATCCGCCGATCATGCCGGGCTGGCACCAGTACCCGATCCCGGAGTTCTTCGCCGCCCGTTTCGGGGTGCGGGCGCTCGTCGACAACGATGTGAACGTGATGGCGCTGGCCGAGCAGCGCCGTGCCTTCCCGGACTGCCGCTACCTGTTGTACATCAAGGTCGGTACGGGAATCGGCTGCGGGATCGTCGCCGACGGCGAGCTGCACCGGGGTGCGCAGGGATGTGCCGGCGACATCGGCCACATCCGTGTCGGGGACCTCGACGATCCTTGCCGGTGCGGCAATTCGGGCTGTCTGGAGGCTGTCGCGGGCGGTGCGTCGCTGGCGGCGAAACTGGTCGGCCTGGGGCTCGATGCGACATCGGGCAGCGATGTGGTGCGGCTGGTGCAGTCCGGGAACCGGGATGCCGTACGGATGGTGCGGGAGGCGGGGAGGGCGGTCGGCGAGGTCCTCGCCGGACTGGTGAACTTCTTCAACCCGGACACGGTGGTGATGGGGGGCGCACTGGCCGCCGTGCACGATCAACTGCTCGCCGGTGTACGGGAGGCGGTCTACCGGCGCTCACACCCGCTGGCCACGCAACTGCTGCGCATCGAGCCGAGCCGTACGGGCGAGAACGCGGCGGCGGTGGGGGCGGGGATCCTCGCGATCGAACACGCACTCTCTCCCGCGCAGGTGAACCGCCAGGTCGCGGGGTGACCTCTCGTGCCCTCTTCGTGAACGGATCCCCTTCACGAAGAGGGCACGACTCATACAGTCACGCTGTCGGACCGCCCGAGCGGCCTCAGTGCGCGCGCACGATGTCCACGTCGGAGGCCTTCACGAAGGCGACCCGGTGGCCGATCTGCACCGTCACATACTTCTCCTTGCCGCGGAAGTAGGCGTGGTCGAGCGGGTAGGAGGCATCGATCGTCGGGGCGTAGAAGAAGCCCGTGGGTGCCTCACCGCCACCGGGGTAGGACTGGCCCGCCTTGATGGTGTATTGCAGCGGCGAGCCCACCCGCTGGTCCGCGAAGTCCGCGGGGTACTCGGACCTCTCCGGGTACGCCACCCCGTACACCGGCACCTCGGTACGGCCGGCCTTCGGCTTGACCACGTAGCCGGAGGTGGGCGTGGTGGTCCGGGTGTGCGCCGGGGTCTGGAACCAGGCCTTCTGGCCGTACCACCAGATCGCCGTCCAGCCCGGGGCGTGGTCCGCGACGACGGCCTGCTGGGTTGCGCTGATCTTGCTGCCCCAGTCGGCGGCGCAGTTCGTGCCCGGTGAGCCGTCGGTGTGCAGGCCGGGGTCGGAGAAGAGCGGTGCGTCGGTGGACGGCGCGGTGTGCAGCGGGACGGCGCTGGAGCCCTGGACCGGCAGGTCCACACCCTTCTCGCAGTCCCGGAAGGCCTGCTTGTTCTTCTTGAAGTCCGGGCTGACGGTGATGAGTTCGCTGCTCTTCGGGGCGCTCGGGACGGTGGGCTTGCCGAGCAGCGTCATGAAGTGGTTCCAGTCCCAGTACGTGCCCGGGTCCCAGTGCATGTTCTTGGTGCCGGATGCGCTGGTGGGCGGTACACCGTCGTGGCCGATGATGTGCTGGCGGTCGAGCGGGATGTCGTACTTGGCTGCGAGGTAGCGCACCAGCTTGGCGGTCGAACGGTACATCTCCGGGGTGTACCACTTGGCACCCTCCACGGCGACACCCTCCTGCTCGATGCCGATGGAATGGCTGTTGACGTACCAGTTCCCCGCCTGCCAGGCGACGTCCTTGCCCTTGACCATCTGGGTGACGTGGCCGTCGCCCGAGCGCACCACGTAGTGGGCGGAGGTCTGTTTCAGCGGGTTCTGGAAGATCTTCAGGGTGGTGGCGAAGTCTTCCTCGGTGTCGTGCAGCACGATGAATCTGATCTTGTTGGTGTGCGGCCGGTCCGAGGTGTCGTAGTTCCCGTACGTCTCCTTGTCGGTGGGGTCGCCAGTCTGCTGGTAGGCGGCCGGTACCCAATCGCATGCGAGGCCGCGTGGGCATTCCGGCCGCACCCCGTCCGCACCGGCCTGCGCCGCGGGACTGAGCAGCGCCATGCTCAGGGCACCGACCGTGGTCAACGCGAGTGCGAGTCCGGTCCTCTGCTTGGACGTCATGACAACCCTTCTTGGAGCCGTGCGTGATGGAGCCGTGCGTGATCCGATCTCACTGTTCCGCTGTGCGCGCACACTCTCCGACCTGAGATGACAGCACGTCAAGAGGCCAGTGGGGGACACGCACCGAACCAGTGGAATAGACCACTGGCGGGGTGCCTGACCTGCGGTCGGAAAGAAGACGGGCACACGCTGACGACCGCACGACCCGGGGTGCACGGGACCGGCGACCGGTCGGAGAATCTCGCTCACCGGCCACGAACGAGCGCACTATTTATGCGACTAATCCCGGATGTGCGTGCCCCGAAGGGACGAAGGGTAGTGCTCGCGCGGACACCACCGGTCCGTGCGGCGTTCGCCGTACGGAGATCTCGGAAAGGCCGGACGCACATGGCTCAGCCCTTCACCCTGCCGGACTTCTACGTTCCGTATCCGGCACGGCTCAACGCCCATGTCGAGGAGGCGCGAGCGCACACCAAGAAGTGGGCACGCACCATAGGGATGCTGGAGGGTTCGGGAATCTGGGAGGAGAAGGACCTCGACTCCCACGACTACGCGCTGTTGTGCGCCTACACCCACCCCGACTGCTCGTCCGAGGCGCTCTCGCTGGTCACCGACTGGTACGTGTGGGTCTTCTTCTTCGACGACCATTTCCTGGAGTTGTTCAAGCGCACCCGCGACCGTGAGGGCGGCAAGCGGTATCTGGACCGATTGCCTGCGTTCATGCCGATGGACCGCGGTGCTCCGATGCCGGAGCCCACGAATCCGGTCGAGGCGGGACTGGCCGACCTGTGGACACGGACGGTGCCGGGCATGTCCGACGCCTGGCGGGTCCGGTTCGCCGAGGCGACGAAGAACCTGCTCGACGAGTCGCTGTGGGAGCTCGCCAACATCGACGAGGGGCGCATCGCCAACCCCGTCGAGTACATCGAGATGCGCCGCAAGGTGGGCGGCGCCCCGTGGTCGGCGGGACTCGTGGAGTACGCGGCGGGCGCGGAGGTACCCGAGTCGGTGGCCGACGAACGCCCGCTCCGGGTGTTGCGGGACGCCTTCTCCGACGGCGTGCATCTGCGCAACGACCTCTTCTCGTACCAGCGGGAGGTCGAGGACGAGGGGGAGAACAGCAATGGCGTGCTGGTCCTTGAGCACTTTCTCGGCTGCTCCACCCAGGAGGCCGCCGAGGCGGTGAACGATCTGCTGACTTCACGGCTCCAGCAGTTCGAGAACACCGCGCTCACCGAACTCGGCCCGCTCTGCGCGCAGAAGGGGCTCGACCCGGCGGACACCGCGGCGGTTCTGGCGTACGTCAAGGGGCTGCAGGACTGGCAGTCGGGCGGCCATGAGTGGCACATGCGCTCAAGCCGCTACATGAACGAGGGCGGGGCCGGTCGGGCCACGCCCGGCTTCGGTATGGCCGCGGCGTCGATCCGGTTCACTCCCCGCTCGGAAAGGGCCCGGCTGCGCAGCCACACCCACGTGCCCCATCAGCGTGTCGGCCCGTCCCTGCTGCCCGGTCTCGAGCTGCCCTTCGGCACGACACTCAGCCCGCATCTGGACGGGGCGCGGGTACGGATCGTCGACTGGGCGCTTCGCACCGGAATCCTGGAAGCGCAGCCGGGCGTGCCCGGATCGCACATCTGGGACGAGGAGCGGCTCGTCGCGACCGATCTGCCGTTGTGCGCGGCGGGTCTGCACCCGGACGCGACGCCGGAGGAGCTGGATCTGTCCTCCCAGTGGCTGACCTGGGGAACGTACGGGGACGACTGGTTCCCGGTGGTGCACGGGCGGCCCGGCGATCTGGCCGGTGCCCGGCTCGCCATCGAGCGTCTGTCACTGTTCATGCCTCTGGACGGGTCCGCGACGCCCGAGCCGGTCAACGCGCTGGAGCGGGGGCTCGCCGATCTGTGGGCGCGCACCTGCGCGCCGATGGACGCGAGCGGGCGCCGGACGTTCCGGAAGGCGGTCGAGGACATGACCGCGAGCTGGGTGTGGGAGCTGGCCAACCAGGCACAGAACCGCATCCCGGACCCGGTGGACTACATCGAGATGCGACGCATGACCTTCGGCTCCGACCTCACGATGAGTCTGTGCCGGCTGGGCCACGGCAAGAAGGTGCCGGACGAGATCCACCACAGCGGTCCGCTGCGTTCGCTGGAGAACGCGGCGGCGGACTACGCGTGCTTGATGAACGACCTGTTCTCGTACCAGAAGGAGATCGAGTACGAGGGCGAGGTGCACAACGGCGTGCTGGTCGTGCAGAACTTCTTCGGCGTGGACTATCCGACCGGGGTGGCGATCGTGCACGACCTGATGAGGTCGCGATTGAGTCAGTTCCTGCACGTCGCGGAGCAGGAACTCCCGCTGCTGTACGACGACTTCGGGCTCGACGCGGAAGCGAGGGAGATCCTGGCCGGGTACGTTCAAGAGCTCAAGCACTGGATCGCGGGGATCCTGATCTGGCACCGGGGATGCCGGCGCTACCGCGAGCAGGATCTGCGGCGGGGCACCGGCACCCCGTGGCGACTCGGGGGTCCCACGGGGCTCGGTGTGTCGGCGGCGCGGGTGACCGCGCTGTTCGCTCAGCCCTCGGCCTCCAGCGTGTAGCGCCCGCCCGCACGCGCCTTGAAGACCTTCTCGCCGCTCGCGAACAGCGTGCTGCGGACGGTCGCTTCGCGGCTGCGGCTCGCCGTGATCACCACACGGCGGGCCTGCCCCGCGGCCCATTCGATGTCGACGGTGAAGCCGCCCCGGGCGCGCAGTCCGCGTACCGATCCGTCCGGCCAGCTCGCCGGGAGGGCGGGGAGAATCTCGATGGCATCGTGCTGGCTCTGCAGCAGCATCTCGGCGATGCCGGAGGTGGCGCCGAAATTGCCGTCGATCTGGAACGGCGGGTGGGTGTCCCAGAGGTTGGGCAGGGTGGAGTTCTTCAGCTGTTCCGCGAGCATCCTGTGGGCGTGGTCGCCGTCGCACAGCCGTGCCCAGAAGTTGATTTTCCATGCCTTGGACCAGCCGGTGCCGCCGTCGCCGCGCGCACGGAGGGAGACCTTCGCCGCTTCGGCCCACTTCGTGCCGGGTTCGATCTGGCGGCCCGGGTGGAGGCCGAAGAGGTGCGAGACATGACGGTGTGTGTCGGCCGGGTCGTCCCGGTCTGCCTTCCATTCCTGGAGCTGGCCCCAGGCCCCGATCCGCAGTCCGGGGTCGAGTCGGTCGAGGGCCGCTTCCAGGCGGCCGCGGAAGGCGGGGGCGTCGCCGAGGGTCCGGGCGGCCTCCAGGGTGTTGGTGAGGAGGTCGTGGACGATCTGCTGGGACATCGCCGCACCGGCGGTGAAGTCTCCGTGCTCCGGAGAGTAGCTGGGGGTCACGACGAGCAGTCCGTCGCGCGGGTCGGTGCGCAGATTGGCCAGCCAGAACTCGGCGGCCTCCTTCATGGCCGGGTAGGCGGTGGAGCGCAGGTAGTCGGAGGAACCGCTGAACCGGTAGTGCTCGTACATCTGTTGGGTGAGCCAGGCGGCGGCTTCCGGGAACCAGAAGGCGGTGGACCAGTCATGGACGCCGGTGAAGCCGTACGGGTTGGTCTCGTTGTGCACGACCCAGCCGACCGTCCCGAACATCTCCTTCGCCGTCTTCCGGCCGGGGGCGCGCATCGCTTCGATGTAGCGGTCGTACGGTGCGGTGGTCTCTGCGAGGTTGGTGACCTCGGCGAGCCAGTAGTTCATCTGCAGATTGATGTTGCTGTGGTAGTCGGCGGACCACGGCGGGGTGGTGGAGTTGTTCCAGACGCCCTGGAGGTTGGCGGGCAGCGATCCGGCCCGCGAGGAGGCGATCAGCAGATAGCGGCCGTACTGGAAGAACAGCGCTTCCAGGGCCCGGTCGGCGGGGCTCGTGCCGTCCGTGTACCGGGCGAGCAGCTGATCGGTGGGCAGGTCGGGCAGTTCCTGGCCGATGTCGAGGGTGACCCGGTCGAAGAGGGCGCGATGATCGCGCAGGTGGGTGTCGCGGATCTTCTCGTACGAGGTCCGGACGGCGGAGTCCACTGCGGCGGCGACCGCCTTGTGCGGGTCGTCGCCGCGGTAGGCCGGATAGCGGTCGGCATAATCGGTGGCCGCGGCGAGTACGAACCAGGCGCTGTCGGCTCCGGTGACGGTGAGGGTGCCGTCCGGGCCGGCGGTGACGGTGCCACCGCTGGTCCGGACACGGATCTGGGCCTCGAAGCGCAGGCCGTTGTCCTTCAGCGCACCACGTACGGTGAGCCGGTCCTTTTCGGCGGTGGCGGTGTAGTCACTGCGCGGCGAGCTGTACCGCAGGGTGAACGACACCTGTCCCGGACGGTCTGCACCGAGGCGCCCCGCGATGACCCGGCCCGGATGGGAGACGAAGAACTCCCTTGTGTGGGCGGCTCCTTGGTGTGTGTAGGTGACGGCGGCAAGAGCGTTTCGCAGATCGAGGGTGCGCCGGTAGGAGGTGTCGGGGGCGGCCGGGGCGTTGCGCAGATCCAGCCACAGGTCACCGAAGACCTGGTAGGCACCGTAGCCACGGCGTGCCTGGCCGAGCTCGGCTGCGACGGCGTCCGGGCCGAGAGAGCCCTGACCGTCGAGGCACTGCTGGACGCCGGTGAGGGCGTCGGGTCTGGGGGTGGTCCAGTTCCCGAAGTCGTAGCCCTCCGCGGAACCGGGGCCGCCGGTCCACAGCGTCTTCTCGTTGAAGGTGAGCCGCTCGGATGCGAGCGTCCCGTACACGCTCGCGCCGAGAGCGCCACCGCCGATGGGCAGGGACTCACGCTCCCAGCCGGCGGCCGGGGCGTGGTACCGGAGTGTCGGTTCCACCGATGTCCTCGGGTGGGTGGAACTCTTCACTCCCTTCGATTCATCGGAGGTACTGGCAGCCACTGCCGTGCCAGAGGCGGCGGGGATTCCCAGCGCCAGAACGCCGGTTGCGCCTATCACTGTCTTCACTGTGGTGCGTCGCGTCATCCCGGATGTCATGCCGCCGACGGTAAAGGTCCGACGATTGCTCCGGCAAGGCACATGACAAAGCGGCCTCATGGACAGAGGCCGCGAACACTTGGACAGATGGACGAGGTGAGTGTTCCGCAGCCGCCCGTCGGGCACGGGCGGCCGAGGCGAAGGGCGGAATCAGCCCTGCTGGAACAGTTCGGCCGGCAGGGGCTTCAGCAGGGTGTACAGATCGTCGGTGATCGGCCGGTCCCAGCTGGCGATGGTGACGAGCACCCCGTCGCTGCGGTCGAACTGTACGCAGGAGATCCGGCTCTCGGAGAGCTTGACGCGGCGGACGATCAACAGGTTGTCGCCCTGCATCACGGGCATGTCCTCGGTACCGGTGACCTCGACCGGTTCGTCGTTCTCCAGCGCGAGCAGAAGCTGGGCGACCTCGAACGGAACCTGGCCCTCCTCGGTCTCGCGGGCGGGCGAACCCTCCGGGAGATTGCCGATGATCATCGCGGGGCCGCGGCCGCCGAACAGGTCGTAGCGCAGAAAGACGCCCTGACAGCTCCCGTCGGGGGCGGGCAGCAGGCCGGCGCCGAGGTTTCCGGGCCAGTCCCCCGGATCCATGGCCAGGACGTCGAAGTCGGGGCCCGCGGGTGTGGCGGCGCTACGGCGGCGGAGGAAGGACATGCAGACATGTTACGTGTCCGGGCTCACGTTGCGGAGCCGGGTCCGCGCAGGCCGGGGCACGGTCGGGGCCGCGGCCCGGCGCACCGGCCCCGAAGCCTCCGCGGCCCCGCCGTCAGCCGGACTCCGCGGCCAGTGCCTCCAGGACCCCGACGGCCTCGTCGGCGCGGTCGTACGGAACGAACAGGTGATCGTGATGGAAACCGGCCACCACATTGCAGCTCAGCCCGGCATCGGTGAGCGCCAGGGACACGGCGGCGGTGAGCCCCACCGCGTCCAGCGCCGAGTGGACACGGAGCGTGATCCAACCCGCCACGCAGTCGTAGGGCAGACCTGCCGAGACGGCTTGCTCCTCGGGCAGCACCAGGGTGAGCCCTTCGGGCTCGGCGACCGTGACGACCGGGTCGACGCCCTCGGGCACCGTTTCGCGGGGCGTGGCGGTGAAGACATACCGGCCGGGGTTCAGCTCCGGCCGCATGCTGCTCAGCAGGGTTCGAAGATCGCGCTCGCCTGTCACACCCACCACGCTACGTGGCGTGGTGACGCTCATGCCGGCGTGCGACCCGGGCGCGGCTGCCTCAGGAAGGCCTGCCCCGGACCGCGTGGTGCTGCGTGCCTGCCACGCCCCACGCCGCGTGCGGCGCGCCTGGGGCGGGAGCCGGATCTCGTACCGCCGGGCCGGACGCTGTACACGGCGCGCCCGCAGGGTGCGGAGTTCCGGCGGGGTGACAAGCGACGCAGGCGCGCACGCCTCAACTCCCCTGCGGACGAGAAGGGTTGGCCGCGCGATCTGTTGTGGCACCGAAGCGCGCCGGGCGTCCGGCGCTCAGGTGAGGTCGAATTCGCCGTCGCGGGCGTTCACCACGAAGGCACGCCATTCGGCCGGGGTGAAGATCAGTGACGGGCTGCCGGGCTTGCCGGCGTTGCGCATCGCGATGAATCCCTCGACGAAGGCGATCTGGACGTCGCCCGCGCCCTGACTGCCCGACCGCCACTCCGCGTTGCTCAGGTCCAGGTCCGGCTTGTCCCAGCCCGCAAAGGGCTGCTGGGTGGTGGTGCTCTCCGCCACGTCGGCTCCTCCCGCTCAATCGTCCCGGGCCGAAGCCTAGCCATCGTCGGCGGCCCGGGACAGGCCGTCGGGGAGGCTTCCTCCGGTCCGGGACGGCCTGCGGTCAGCGGGTGGGGGGCTCGGCTCCGACCAGCCACATGGAGAAGAACTGCGCCCCGCCGCCGTAGGCGTGGCCGAGTGCCTTCCGTGCCCCCGTCACCTGGTGCTCGCCCGCCTGACCCCGTACCTGCAGCGCGGCCTCCGCGAAGCGGATCATGCCGGAGGCGCCGATGGGATTGGTGGAGAGCACCCCGCCCGACGGGTTCACCGGGAGGTCGCCGTCGAGCGCGGTGACGCCGGACTCGGTGAGCTTCCAGCCCTCCCCCTCGGCGGCGAAGCCCAGGTTCTCCAGCCACATCGGCTCGTACCAGGAGAACGGCACGTACATCTCGACGGCGTCGATCTCCCGTCGCGGGTCGCTGATCCCGGCCTGCCGGTACACATCGGCGGCGCAGTCCTTGCCCGCCTGCGGCGAGACGAAGTCCTTGCCCGCGAAGAGCGTCGGTTCGCTGCGCATCGCGCCGCCGTGCACCCAGGCGGGCGGATGCGGCGAACGATCCGCTCCGGCCCGGTCGGTGAGGATCATCGCGCAGGCCCCGTCGGAGGACGGGCAGGTCTCCGAGTAGCGGATCGGGTCCCAGAGCATCGGTGCGGACCGGATCTTCTCCAGGGTGATGTCCGGGTCGTGGATGTGCGCGTACGGATTCTTCAGCGCGTTGCGGCGGTCCTTGTAGGCGACGAGTGAACCGACCGTGTCGGGCGCCCCGGTGCGACGCATGTACGCCCGGACGTGCGGGGCGAAGAAGCCTCCCGCTCCCGCCAACAGCGGCTGCTGGAAGGGGATCGGGAGAGAGAGGCCCCACATGGCGTTGGACTCGGACTGTTTCTCGAAGGCGAGTGTGAGGACCGTGCGGTGCACCCGTGCGGAGACCAGGTTGGCGGCGACCAGTGCGGTGGAGCCGCCGACCGAGCCCGCGGTGTGCACCCGCAGCATCGGCTTGCCGACGGCGCCGAGCGCGTCGGCGAGATACAGCTCCGGCATCATCAGGCCCTCGAAGAAGTCGGGGGCCTTCCCGATGACGACGGCGTCGATGTCCGCCCAGGTCAGCCCGGCGTCCTCCAGCGCGCGGACGGCGGCCTCGCGGACGAGTCCGGCGATGGAGACGTCCCGGCGGGCCGACACATGCTTCGTCTGGCCGATGCCGACGACGGCCACGGGCTCCTTAGGCATGAGCGCTCTCCCCTTCGAGTACGGCGACCAGGTTCTGTTGCAGACAGGGCCCGGAGGTGGCGTGGGCGAGTGCCCGGTCGGACTCGCCGCGGTGGATGCGGGCCGCCGCCTCGCCGAGGCGGATCAGCCCGGCGGCCATGACGGGGTTGGCGGCGAGCGCGCCGCCGGACGGGTTCACGGTGACGCCGTCGTCCAGTCGGAGCGCCTTGCGCAGCACCACTTCCTGGGAGGTGAAAGGCGCGTGCAGTTCAGCGGTGTCCACGGGCCGTTCGAACACCCCGGCCCGCTCGGCGGCGAGTCGGGTGGAGGGTGATTCGGTCAGTACGCGGACCCCGAGGCTGTGGGCCTCGATACGGTGGTCGATACCGCGGATCCAGGCGGGGCGGGCGCACAGGGCCCGTGCGCTGTCTCCGGCGGCGAGGACGACGGCTGCCGCGCCGTCGCGGACCGGTGGGCAGTCACCGGTCCGCAGCGGCTGCACGACGTACGCGTCGGCCGGGACCGGGCCTGCCGTCCGGGCGTGCGGATTGCCCGCGGCGGCGGCGCGGCTCCGGGCGGCGATCGCCGCGAGGGCGGCCTCGTCGGTGTCGCCCTCGTCGATCAGTGCCTGCGCCTGGAGCGCGGCGAGCGCGACGGAGTCAGGCCAGAGCGGTCCGACGTAGTACGGGTCGAGCTGACGGGTGAGGACGTCGCGCACCTCGCCGGGCGAGGACTTGCCGTAGGAGTAGACGAGCGCGGTGTCGGCCTCGCCCGTCCGGATCTTCACCCAGGCCTCGTACAGCGCCCACGCGCCGTCCATCTCCACATGGGACTCCGAGATCGGTGGGTAGGCGCCGACGCCGTCGAGCGCCATGGTGAAGGAGAAGGCCCGCCCCGCGAGATAGTCGCTCGACCCGGAGCAGGTGAAACCGATGTCGCTCGCCCTGAGACCGGTCGTGTCCAGGACCTGGTGGAGGACGGGCATCAGCATCTCGACTTCGGAGAGTTCGTCGGTGCGCCTGAGATGGTCCGTCTGCGCGAAGGCGACGATCGCTACGTCTCGCATCTACAGCAGCTCCTTGTACGCGTCGTAGTCGGCGTCCGGCTCTCCGGTCGGCCGGTAGTGATCGGGGTGCCGCCCGCCCTCGGTCCAGACGGGTTCGACCCGCAGGCCCATGCGCACCTGGTCGTACGGGATCCCGCCGATCCGTGCGTGCAGTGCGAGGTCGGCCCCGTCGAGGGCGATGTGCGCGTAGACGTAGGGGACTTCGATGTCGAGATTCCTGGCTTTGATGTTGACGATGCAGTACGTGGTCACGGTGCCGCGCGGGCCGACCTCGACCTGTTCGGTGGTGGCGACGCCACAGGTGGGGCAGGCGCCGCGGGGCGGAACGTACACCTTGGCGCAGGACGGGCAGCGCTCGCCGACGATGCGCCGCTCGGAGAGCGCGCTGATGTAGGCGCCCTGAGCACGGCCCGGTGTGTAGCGGTAGTCGAGACGGGCCGGGGTGACGATGCCGCGGACGGGGTCGGTGAACTCCTTGCCGCGCGGTACGGGTTGACCGGCCTCCCCGTCGTAGGGCTCGAAGCAGGCGATGTCCGTGATGGCACCGGTCCGTTCGGGCGCCCAGCGGATCCGCACCCGCATGCCGGTACGGACGGCTTCGGGGCCGGGCGCGGCAAGGACGTGCAGCAGGGCGCTGTCGGCCCCGTCGAGCCTGACGAGGACCCACGCGAAGGGGGTGTCGAGGGGCTGACCGCGGCGCGGGGCGGGGTTCCAGGCCCAGGTGGTGACAGTGCCGGTGTCGGAGACGTCGGTCAGCTCCCGGATCTCCTCAGCGGTGACGGGGTCGTACTCGACCGGTGGGACGAGGACCTTTCCCCCGCTGGTCCGGACGCCGAGGACGGTGCGTTCGCGCAGTCCGGTGAGGAAGGCGCTCTGGACGGGACCGAGGGATCGGGTGAAGGGGAATTCGAGCACCAGCGGTGCGCTGAGGATCTCGGACACGGTTGCCTCCTCGGCTCAGGCGCGCCGGTAGACGGGCGGGCGCTTCTCGGCGAAGGCACGGGCGCCTTCCTTGGCGTCGGCGGTGGCGAAGACCGGCCAGCCGCGCTTCAGTTCGGCGGCGAGGCCCTCGGCCTCGGTCATCTCCGCGGTCTCGTACACGGACGCCTTGACTGCTTCGACGGCGAGCGGACCGCAGGCATTGATCCGCTCGGCGACTTCGAGGGCCTGCTCCAGTGCGGCGCCGTCGGGGACGACCCGTCCGATCAGCCCGACGGCGGCCGCCTCCTCGGCGCTGTACGGACGTCCGGTGAGGAGCATTTCAAGGGCGTGGGTCCGAGGGATCTGGCGCGGCAGCCGTACCGTCGACCCTCCGATGGGGAAGAGGGCGCGCCCGACCTCGAAGAGCCCGAAGGTGGCGCTCGCCCCGGCGACGCGGATGTCGGTGCCCTGCAGGATCTCGGTGCCGCCCGCCACGCAGTGGCCCTCGACGGCGGCGATGACCGGCTTGCGCGGTCGGTGGTGGCGCAGCATCGCCTTCCAGTGCAGATCGGGGTCGGCGGTCATCCGGTCGCGGTACTGCTCGCCCTCCATCCCCTTGCCCGCCAGGGCTTTGAGGTCCATGCCCGCGCAGAAACAGCCGCCTGCGCCGGTGAGGACGACCGAGCGGACCGTGTCGTCCTCGTCGGCCGCCAGCCAGCCGTCGTACAGCCCGACCAGCATCGGCAGCGAGAGGGCGTTCTTCGCCTCCGGCCTGTTCAAGGTGAGCACCAGCGTGGCGCCCTCGCGCCGCACGGTGAGGTGTTCCGTACCACCCATTGCCTGCCTCCCGTCTCAAGACCTAGAACAGGTTGCAGTAGGCGGGGGTCCAGTTCAATAGTTTGCTGACAGTCAGTCAGATTTCTTCGGTGGGCCCCTTCCCACTTGTGCCTCCCGGCGCTCTAATGACCGCCGAGCCAGTCAGCATCCGGGGTCAGGAGGAACGGTGGAGTACAACCTTGCCGACCTGTTCGAGTCGGTCGTCGACGCGGTCCCGGAACGCGAGGCGCTCGTCTACCTCGACCATCCCGGTACGGGTGCGGAGCGCAGGCTGACGTACGCGGAACTGGACGCGGCCGCCAACCGTCTCGCCCACCATCTGATCGGGGCGGGCATCACGCCGGGCGAGCATCTGGGACTTCATCTCTACAACGGAGTCGAGTACCTCCAGACGGTGCTGGCCTGCCTCAAGGCCCGCATCGTTCCGGTCAATGTCAACTACCGCTACGTCGAAGATGAGTTGGTCTACCTCTACCGTGACGCGGATCTGGCGGCACTGGTCTTCGACGCCGAGTTCGACGAAAGGGTCTCGGCCGCCGCGCCCAAGGCTCCGACCCTCCGTCATCTGGTCCGCGTGGGGGCTCCGGTGGCGGGCGTCCGCGGTCCGGACGCGGTGGCGTTCACGGACGCCGAGGCGTCGGGGAGCCCCGAGCGCGGCTTCCCACCACGCTCGGCGGACGACCAGTTCATCATCTACACCGGAGGCACCACAGGAATGCCCAAGGGTGTGATGTGGCGCCAGGAGGACCTCTTCTTCTCCGGCCTCGGCGGCGGCGCGCCGACCGGTGAGCCGGTGAAGTCCCCGCCGGAACTGGCCGAGCGGGTGGCCGCGGGCGGTGACGGAATCACCTTCTTCCCCACTCCCCCGCTGATGCACGGCACCTCGACGCTCACCGCGTTCATCGGATTCAACTTCGGGCAACGAGTCGTGATCCACCGCAAGTTCGTCCCGGAGGAGGTGCTCCGCACGATCGAGAAGGAGAAGGTCACCAGCGTGTCCCTGGTGGGCGACGCGATGCTGCGGCCGTTGATCGACGCGCTGAAGGGCCCGCTGAAGGGCACCGACTGTTCGTCGATGTTCTCCATCTCCAGCTCGGGCGCGATCATGTCGGACTCGGTGCGTGCCGAGTTCCAGGCCTTGGTGCCGACGGTGATGCTGCTCAACAACTTCGGCTCGTCGGAGTCCGGGTTCAACGGCACGGCGACGGCCGACTCGGGGCCGAGGAACGGGTTCCGGCTCCAGGTCAACTCCCGTACGGAAGTGGTCGATCCGGTGACGTACGAGCCGGTCGCCCCGGGCGAGCAGGGGAGGATCGCCCAGCGCGGCCATGTGCCGCTCGGCTACTACAACGATCCGCGCAAGACCGCGGAGACGTTCTTCCACCGGGGCGACGAGCGCTGGGTCCTGCTCGGCGACATGGCGACCGTCGACGCGGAGGGCATCGTCACGGTTCTCGGCCGGGGCTCGCAGTGCATCAACACAGGCGGCGAGAAGGTGTACCCCGAGGAGGTCGAGCAGGCGCTGAAGGCCCATCCGGATGTGTACGACGCGCTCGTCGCCGGCGTGCCCGACGAGCGGTGGGGGAACCACGTCGCGGCGGTGGTGCAGCTGCGGGAGGGGGCGGACGAGCCTTCGCTCGACGATGTCCAGGCGCACTGCAGGACCCGCCTGGCCGGCTACAAGATCCCTCGCAGGCTGGTGATCGCCCGGCAGATCCAACGCTCCCCGAGCGGCAAGGCCGATTACCGGTGGGCCCGCTCGGTCGTGGCGGCCCGGCGCGGGAACGAGGACTGAGGACCGGGCCGGGCCACGAGCGGGGCCGCGGCCGGGGCGGGGCCGACGAGACACCCGAACGGCGGCCGGCCCGGTTCACCCGGTGGCCGACCGCTCGGCTCCGGCCGGATCACCCGACTGCGCCGTTGCAGGTCCGAGCCGGCCGCGGGGCACCGGGCGCCGGGCACCGGTCCCGGCGTAAGCCGTTCGGGCGCGTACGGTCTCCAACCGCTCACCCTATGTGGCAACAGGGGGAAAACGCCCATAGCTTCGGTTCATGAGGAAACGACACTTCAAGAGCCTCGTCCCGGTCGTGGTCGCCTCGACCGCGGGACTCGGCGCGGCAATTCCGTCCGCCTCAGCCGCCAACGCCCACGTGGTGCGGCCCGGCCAGTCCATCCAGAAGGCGGTGGACGCCGCGCAGCCGGGTGACACCGTCGTCGTCCTGCCCGGCACGTACCGGGAGAGCATCCTGATCACCAAGCCGGGCCTCACGCTGCGCGGCTCCGGCGACCACACCGTCATCCGGCCTGCCGCGAAGAGCGCCCCGTCCGCGGCCGCGTGTGTGAAGACCGGCAGCGGCATCTGCGTCCTGGGCCGATCGGGCCGGACCGTCGACGGCGTGACCATCGATTCGCTCGCCCTCTCCGGATTCAAGAAGAACGGTGTCTGGGCCTCCTGGACGGACCGGCTGTCCGTCCGGCGGGTGACCTCCGAACACAATGGTGTCTGGGGCATCGCCCAGGAGCGCTCCACCCGCGGCGTGTTCACGGGCAACACCGCCCGCGCCAACGGCGACGCGGGCATCTTCGTCGCGAACACCGTCGACGAGGAGGGCGGTGCCACCGACACGCGCGGCACCGAGCTCCAGGACAACACGCTCACGAACAACCGCGTCGGCTTCACCGCCCGGCGCGTCAGGAACCTGTCGGTCCACGACAACACCTTCACCGGCAACTGCAGCGGTGTGTTCGTCGTGGGCGACGAGGGCAGACCGCAGGCCGGAGCCATGACGATCCGGGCGAACCAGATCACCGGCAACAACAAGTTCTGCGTCGCCACCAAACGGCTGCCCGCCCTGCAGGGTTCCGGCGTCGTGCTCACCGGGGCCGCGGACACCCAGGTCCGTTCGAACACCATCAGCAACAACGTGGGCGCCACGCCGCTCTCCGGCGGCATCGTGCTGTTCAAGAGCTTCGTGGGCACCAAGAACACCGGCAACACCGTCAGCGGCAACGTCGCGCTCGGCAACAAGCCGGCCGACCTGGCCAACAGGGACACCGGCAAGGGCAACACCTTCGTCGCCAACGTCTGCACGAAGTCCACACCGGCCGGGATGTGCTGACCGGCGCACCCCCGTACGAGGAGAAGCGAACCAGCATGACCACTGTGAGTCCCACCCCCGCACCCACTCCCACCTCGACCGCCGTCCACGCCGCCGTGCCGCACCCCGTCACACCGCCTCAGCCGGCCATGCAGCTGCGCGAGATCGTCTTCGGAGCGGCGCGCGCCGCCGCCGTGCGCGCCGCGGCCCGGCTGGGCGTCGCCGACGCGCTGGGCGAGACGCCCGCGTCCGCGCAGGAACTCGCGGCGCTGGTGAAGACCGAGCCGGTGCCGCTGCGCAGGCTGCTCCGCGCCCTGTCCTGCTACGGGATCTTCGCCGAGACCCCGGACGGCGACTTCGTCCACACCGAGATGTCCCGTCTGCTGCGCGAGGACGACCCGAACAGCCTGCGCTACATCTCACTCTGGTGCACCGAGCCCTGGACCTGGGAGGTCTGGCCGCACCTCGACGACGCGGTGCGCACCGGCAGGAGCGTCTTCTCGGACGTGCACGGGAAGGGGTTCTTCGACTACCTCCATCAGGACGCCCACGAGTCGGCCCAGGTCTTCAACCGGGCCATGACCACCTCCAGCATGCAGTCCGCGCTGGACGTGGCCGAACTCCTGGACCTCACCGGGGTGTCCACGGTCGCCGACATCGGCGGCGGCCAGGGGCACGTACTGGCGAGCCTGCTGGAGAAGCACCCGTCGCTGCACGGCACCCTGATGGACCTGCCGGGTGTGGTGGCGCGCGCCGATGCCCGGCTGCGGGACCAGGGGCCGCTGGTCGGCCGGACTCGCATCGTGGCCGGGGACTGCCGCGAGGCCATCCCGGTCGATGCCGATCTCTACATCATCAAGAACATCCTGGAGTGGGACGACGACAGCACCCGCAGGACACTGCGCAATGTCGTCGCCGCGGCCCGCCCGGGAGCCAGGGTGGTCGTCATCGAGAACCTCGTCGACGACACCCCCTCGATGCGGTTCACCACCGCGATGGACCTGCTGCTGCTCCTCAATGTCGGCGGGGCGAAGCACACCAGGGAGAGCCTGGTCGGCCGGATCTCGGACGCCGGCCTGCTGATCGGCAGGGTCGTTCCGGTCAACCCCTACCTCCACGCCTTCGAATGCGTGGTCCCCGACTGATCGCGCCGTCCGGGTCGTCCATCCCCGGGAGACGGAAATCGCCCCGGGTCCGGCCGAGAGGCCGGACCCGGGGCGATTTCCGTCTCCTCAGGCGGTGGTACCGCGTTCCCAGTGGTAGAACTCCTGGGCCATGGCGTCCTTGGGCCCGCGCCAGGTCTGCGGGTCGTACGCGCTGACATAGGCGGTGAGCTTCTCGCTGATGTCCTTGAACGCCGGATGCTCGGTCACCTTGGCGATCTCGGGGCCCGGCGGGCGCTCCGATTCGATCAGGTGCAGATAGACGTCACCGAACTGGAACAGCTTGCGCCTGGTGACGCCGACGAGGTGCGGCAGTTCACTGCTGTCGGACTCGGCGAACAGATCGGCGATGTCAGGCGCGGAACCCGGCGCCATCCGGGCGACGATCAGAGCGTGGTGCATCGTGGGATGCCTTTCTGGTTCCGGCCCGGCACCCGGACTGCCGGGTGCCGGGCCGTGGGGCGGACGGCGGGTCAGCTGGCCGAGACCGAGGCGGTACGGCGCTCCCGGGCGCGCTGTTCGATCTTGTCCCGGATGAGTTCCATCTGGACCTTGGAATTGCGGTTGATGTTGTCGGTCATCCACTCGTCGTCGACGGGTGCGTCGGGCCGCATCGCGAAGTCCTGCGCCCAGCGCATCTTCGTGCCACCGGGGACCTCCGAGTACTCCCACCGGATGTCCATGTGCTGGAACGGGCCCGGCTCGACACGGCGGGCCCGGACCATGCGGCCGGCCCGGTCGACGGTCCGCTCGGAGACCCAGCTCCAGACCTTGTCGTTCTCGTCGGGGTGCATCGTCAGGCGGAACTTCGTCCTGTCGCCGTCCCGTTCGATCACCTCGACCGAGGCGTACTCGCTGAACAGCCGCGGCCAGTTCTCGAGATCGTTCGTCACGTCCCAGACAAGGTCCAGGGGGGCGGCGATGGTGATCTCGTTCTCGGTGTGTCCGGACACGTCAGGCTCCTTGCATGAGGGTGTTGTTGACGAGGTCGAGAAATTCCTGCGGGGTCTTGCAGCGGTCGGCGTCGGTCGGCAACGCCCGGCCGTGCCGGTTCTCCAGCACGCCCACGATGCCGAGGAGACCCAGCGAGTCGAGGCCGAACTCGTCGAAGGCGGACCTGGGGCGCTGCTCCATGTCACGCGGGTCCACGGTGAGTCCGGCGCCCTTCTTCATCAGGACGGCCAGTTCCGCATAGGTCAGTCGTTCGGTCATGAGGACTTCTCCTTCTCACGATTGGGTGTCGGTGGAGCGCCGCAGCACCATCGCCGCGTTCGAGCCCATGAGCCCGCGGCTGAGCACCAGCGCCGTTCGGAGTTCGGCCGGCCGCGCACTGCCGGTGACGACGTCGAGGTCGTGGCACACCTCGAACACGTTCGGCGTGGGCGGTATCAGCGCGTTCTCCATGGAGAGCACGGCGGCGGCCGTGTCCAGCACCGGCGCCCCGCAGTAGGCGCGCCCGATGCCGGTCTTGGGCGCCGTCACCGGTACCCGTCGGCCGTGCGCGCCCAGTGCGTCGGCGATCGCGAGTGCCTCGGCACGGTCGGCCGCCGGGACGCCGAGGGCGTCCGCGAAGACGACATCGATCTCGTCCGGCGCGCAGTCCGCCTCCCGCAGGGCGCCGATGATCGCCTGGGCGAGCCCCTCCCGGGACTCCTCCCATCGGGACGCTCCGGTGAACGTGGCGGCGTGCCCCGCGAGTTCGGCCCGGACCCGTGCACCGCGCCGACGCGCCGACTGCTCCTCCTCGACGACCAGCATGGCGCCGCCCTCGGCCGGTACGAAACCACAGGCGTCCGAGGTGAACGGCCGGTACGCGCGGGCAGGGTCGTCGCTGCGGCTCAGGTCCTCGTACCCGAGCTGACAGACGACCGAGTAGGGCGCGAGCGGTGCCTCGGCCGCGCCGACCACCACCGCTTCGGTGCCCCGCCGGATCGACCGGGCGGCATGCGCCAGCGCGTCCAGACCGCCGGCCTCGTCGCTGGCCACGACCGCGCACGGCCCCTTGAAGCCGCCGCGGATCGAGATCTGGCCGGTGCTGGCGGCATAGAACCAGGCGATGGACTGGTAGGGGCCCACGTAACTGGGCCCCTGCCCCCACAGCCGCTGGAGTTCACGCTGCCCGAACTCACCGCCGCCGGACCCTGCCGCGGTCACCACGCCGATGTCGTACGGCGTCTTCTCGTAGTCGGCACGGCCCAGCCGGGCGTCGTCCAGGGCGATGTCCGCGGCGGCCATCGCGAAGTGCGTGAACCGGTCGGTCTGGACGACGAACCGCTCCTCGATCTGCTCGACCGCCTCGAAACCGCGCACCTCGCCCGCGACCCGCAGCGGCAGATGTTCGCACCCCTCGCGGGTGACCCGGTCAAGAGCGCTGAACCCTTCGTGCGTCCTCTTCCAGAAGGCCTCGGTGTTGATGCCGTTGGGAGCGACGACACCGATGCCGGTGACGACGGTGCGCCGGGCTTTTCGGGTTCTCATGGTGTCCTCCCACCTGTTCGTGTCAGGGCCACCGCGGACTGGAAGCCACCGAAGCCGCTGCCGACCGACAGGACGCTGCGCAGCTTCAGGGGGCGCGCGGTGCGCGGCACGTAGTCGAGGTCGCACTCCGGGTCCGGGTTCTCGTAGTTCGCCGTCGGCGGCACGGTCTGGTGGACCAGCGCGAGTACACAGGCGGCGATCTCTATGGCCCCGATCGCCCCCAGCGAGTGACCGACCATGGACTTGATCGAACTCATCGGCACGTCGTGGGCGTGCGCACCCAGCGCCCGCTTCACGGCGGCCGTCTCGTGCCGGTCGTTCTGCTTGGTGCCCGAGCCGTGCGCGTTGACGTAGTCGATCTGCGAGCCGTCCATCCGGGCATGGTCGAGGGCCCGGTTGATCGCCTCGGCCATCTCCAGTCCTTCGGGGGTCAGCCCGGTCATGTGGTAGGCGTTGCCGAAGGTGGCGTAGCCCGAGATCTCGCAGTACACGGTCGCACCGCGGGCGCGCGCGTGCTCCAGTTCCTCCAGGACGAGCACCGCTCCGCCCTCACCCATGACGAAGCCGTCGCGGCGGGCGTCGAACGGCCGGGAGGCGTGTTCCGGGTCGTCGTTGTTCGGTGAGGTGGCCTTGATCGCGTCGAAGCAGGCCACCGTGATCGGGGTGATGGGTGAGTCGGACGCCCCGGCGACGCAGACGTCGACGCGGCCTTCCTCAATGGAGTGGAAGGCGTAGCCGATCGCGTCGAGACCGGAGGTGCAGCCCGTGGAGACGGTCTGCACCGGGCCGTGCGCGCCGACCTGTTCGGCCACCGCCGAGGCGAGGGAGCTGGGTGAGAAGGCCCGTTCCAGATGCGGACCGGCCGGGCGGTGGTCGACGTCCCATCGGGCGCCGCTGCCGCTGACGGCGACGTAGTCGTGCTCCAGCCGGGTGGTGCCGCCGACCGCGGTGCCCAGCGACACCCCCATCCGCCAGGGGTCCACCTTCTCCGGGTCGAGGCCCGCGTCACCGAGGGCCTCCCTGGCGGCCACCATCGCGAACTGGACGTACCGGTCCGACCTGGCGATCTGGTCCGCTTCCAGTCCGTGCGCCGCCGGGTCGAAGTCGCACTCGGCGGCGATGCGGGAGCGGAAGCCGGCCGGGTCGAAGAGCGTGATGCCCCTGGTCGCGGTGCGTCCGTTCGCGAGGAGGTCCCAGAAGGCCGGTACGCCGATACCGCCGGGGGCCACGACGCCCACGCCGGTGACCCCCACGCGGCGGGTCATGAGGCGGCCTCCGTTCGTTCCGGCGGCGCGACGCGCTCGGCGGACTCCGTGTGCTCCGTGTCGACGTGGCCGAGTTCGGGGCGCGGGGCGAGCGGGCCGAGGTGGAAGACCATGCGTGCCTCGACGTCGCCGACGTTCCGGAATCGGTGGCGTACATGGGGAGGGATCAGCAGGCCCTGGTCGGGCCGCATCCGGTGCGGTTCACCGTCGAGATCCACCTCCAGGAGACCGTTCACGACGTACACGAATTCCTCGGAGTACGGGTGGTAGTGCTCGCCGATTCGGTCACCGGGCTGGACGATGGCCAGCCCCATGAAGCCGCTGGTGGCTCCCACCGCTGTCGGCGTGAGCATGGCGCGAAGATCGCCCCCGCGCCTGCGGTTGGGCTGCGTCTCACTGAGATCCACGATGCGTGGCCGGTGCGTGGTCATGACTGCTTTCCTCCTGGCACATTGCGCGTTGTATTGACGGGTTGAGCGAGAACCCCCCAGGGCGGATGCGCGGTTCAGGAATCCATGGCCCGCCGATCGGTGATCAGGGTCATCTCGGACTGTGCGAGGAAGTGCGAGATCCCCTGGTCGTTCGCGGGCACGGCGTTCGCATCGCCGTCGAGGAGACGTCCGAGTCTGGCCACCTTGCCGGGGCCGTCGGTGCCGGCCGCCTGAGCGGGCTGCGCGTCGATCGGCTCGGCCGCTTCGAGGAGGCGGACCACGACGTCGTCGCGCTGGAAGATGGTGCTGCTGTCGATGATGCTCGCCGGGTCGTCGGCCGCCTCCTCGTCGTGGCCGGCGAGGAGCCTGGCGAGTGCCATGCCACAGCCCTCCTTGGCCTGGTAGAAGAGCGCGTGACGGCTGACGTCCTCGGCCTTGTGGCGGCCCGCGGTCACGTGGTGGACCGTCGGGAGAGCCGCTCGGGTGAAGAACATCCGGGCGGAGTCCGGGTCGCTGAGGTCCCGGTCCTGCTCCAGATACGGGTTGATGGCCTCTTCGACAGCCCTGACCTCGGGCTGCCGGGCGACGTGGCGGAGGGCCGCGAGAAGGTCGCCCTCCACCTCGACCGCCCGCACGACGCGGTTTCCGTGCATGAAGAGCGAAGTACGGCGCAAACGGGTGTGTTCGTCGACACGTGCGCTCGGGGACTCGTAGTCGGCCAGGATCTTCGCCACGATGTCCTCGGTGCCGGGCTTGACGGTGAAGGTGAGCGCGTGGCGCACCACCCCGTCGCCCAGTCGGGGTGACGCCTGCAGCCTGCCTTTGATCGCCTCCGGTGCCAGCTCGAACGCCTTCCCGGTCTCCCGCAGGACGCTGAAGCGCAGCGAACGGGTGTCACGCACGCAGCTGTGCAACGGCTGAACCGTCGCGACGTGCTCCTCGCTGTTCACCCAGGCGAGGAACGGGGGTGCGCTCTCCCATTCGCTGGTGATCAGCCATTGGGAGGGGTTCTCGATGGACTGGCACAGCTGGTCGCTGATGTGCCCGGGGACGGATGCCACCTGATTACGCAGGTGCTCATACGCCTCCAGGAACTGCTTCTGGGCTCCGTCGTACAGGTCCAGCAGCAGCACGACCCGCAGCCTGGAACCGTCGAAGGCGGACTGGGAGATCCGTTCCGAGAGGGTGGTGGTCATCTTTCGGTCTCCTTCGAGACGGTGTCGTGGGCAGGCCGGATGGCGTGCCGTCAACCGTCGGTTGGCGAGTGGAAGCGGAGCGGGGACTCTCCCGACGGATGCGAGCGGCCCGCCCCCGCTCACCGCGCGCATCGTCTCCGTGACCGATCGTGAAACGCTGGTCCGGGTGGCGCGAGATTTATGAACCGTTCAGGTGAGCGACCGTCCGAACCACTCCGAACAAGGGCATGGAACAAAGCATCCGAACGGCGTCCGAGCTGGAGCAACTGATGAACGAGAACGTCGACATCCGCGTGCCGGTCCTCATCGTGGGCGGCTCCCTGGTGGGCCTGTCCGCCTCACTCTTCCTCGGCCGGCTCGGGATCGAGCACCTGCTGGTCGAGAAGCACCGGTCCACCTCGACGCATCCTCGCGGACGCGGCAACAACGTGCGCACGATGGAGTTGTTCCGTACGGCGGGCGCCGAGCCCGGCATCCGGGAGGCCGCCTCGGTCCTTGCCGACAACCACGGCATTCTGCAAGCCGGCTCGCTCACCGGGGACGATCAGGAGTGGCTGTTCAAGGAGATCGACCCGGGGGGCGGGCTGGCCCGTTTCAGCCCGGCCGGATGGTGCCTGTGCAGCCAGAACGACCTGGAACCCGTGCTGGTGAGGCTTGCCCGCGAACAGGGCGGTGACCTGCGTTTCTCCACCGAGATGCAGAGTTTCGACCAGGACGGTACGGGGGTGGACGCGGCGCTGAAGAACCGGGAGACCGGAGAGCACATCAGTGTGCGTGCGGATTACCTCATCGCGGCCGACGGGCCGCGCAGCCCCATTCGTGAGCAGCTGCACATCGACCGTACGGGGCCCGGCGATCTGTTCCACAACGTGAGCATCACCTTCCGCTCCCGGCAGCTCGCCGATGTGCTGGGTGACCGGCGCTTCATCGTCTGCTATCTGACCAACCCCGCTGCGGACGGTGCCCTGTTGCCGGTGGACAACAAGAAGGAGTGGGTGTTCCACGCGCCGTGGCAGCCCCAACTGGGCGAGACGCTGGAGGACTTCACCGACGAACGATGCGCCGAGCACATCCGTAAGGCGGTCGGCGCATCCGACATCGACGTCGAGATCACCGGCAAGGCCCCGTGGCACGCCGCGGAGCGTGTCGCAAAACGGTACGCGTCCGGCAGGGTCTTCCTCGCCGGGGACTCGGCCCATGAGATGTCCCCGACCGGGGCGTTCGGCTCCAACACCGGCATCCAGGACGCCCACAACCTGGCCTGGAAGCTCGCCGCCGTCCTGAAGGGCGAGGCGGGCCCGGGTCTGCTGGACACCTATGAGGCGGAGCGGCTGCCGGTGGCGCGGGCGACGAGTTCACGGGCCTCGGCGCGCTCCAGCGAGCACAGCCACCCGGGATACGCCGCGGCGCCGGGTGTGGGCGGTGGAAGGCAGGGCGGCATGCTCACCGTGGCCCTGGGCTACCGCTATGTGCGCGGCGCCGTGATCGGAGCCGACCCGGAACAGCCGGTGGTGCCGCGAGGAATGCAGCTGAACGGCGAACCCGGCAGCCGGGCACCGCACCTGTGGGTCCGTCAGGAAGGTGTGCGCAAGTCCACTCTCGATCTGTACGAACAGACACTCGTGCTGCTCACCGACGGCGCGGACGTGGTGTGGCGACAGGCGGCGGCCCGGGTCGCCGACCGGCTGTCGGTGCGGCTCCGGACGTACGGCATCGGCTCGGGCGCCGATCTGGAGCCGGAGAACGGGGCCGACTGGGCGGAGCTCCACGGAACGACGTCCGAAGGCGCCGTCCTGGTGCGTCCCGACGGCTTCGTGGCCTGGCGCTCGACGGGTGCGGTGACCGATGCCGAGGCCACGCTCCAGGAGGTCCTGGCCGCGCTGCTGCACCGCCCCTGACCACTGCGGCGGACGACCGCGAAGCGCCCGGGACCGACCGGGCACGCCTGATTCCCTGCGGGATCCGATCGGCCGGACGGTGCGGGCGAAGCGTCCGGCGCCGACGACGACGCACGAACGGTGTATCCGCCCGGCCGTGCGAGCCGACCGGTCCCGGGCCTTCCGACGGGCAAACCCGTCGACGCGGGGTGGCTCCCCGTCGTCCCACCCCGCGAGAACGAGGGCGCGGTCGTGTTCGGCGCGGCCGATCGGCACCGCCGGACGCCGCTTGATCGAATGGAGTGGGTCCTCCCTCTTGCCATCGGGCGGGACATCCTGAATTACTGCTTCCGAACGATCGACCGAATGATCGGTCGCCTGCTCGGAAGAGGGAGATCCGGATGACGGCTCTGCTGGACGAGGCGGAACGAATGGGCCGGGACGAGCTGGAGGCACTCCAGCTGGAGCGGTTGCGGGCGACCCTGCGCCATGCGTACGAGAACGTCGGCCACTACCGGGCCGCGTTCGACCGGGCCGGGGTGGGTCCGGACGACTGCCGTACCCTCGCCGACCTGGCCCGTTTCCCCTTCACGACCAAGGCGGATCTGCGGGACAACTACCCCTTCGGCATGTTCGCCGTCCCCGAGGAACGCGTCCGGCGGATCCACGCCTCCAGTGGGACGACGGGCCGTCCCACCGTCGTCGGGTACACCCAGCGTGATCTCGACACCTGGGCGGACGTGGTCGCCCGCTCGATCCGGGCCGCCGGCGGCCGCCCCGGGCAGAAGGTCCACGTGGCGTACGGGTACGGCCTGTTCACCGGCGGCCTCGGCGCCCACTACGGAGCGGAACGGCTCGGCTGCACGGTCATCCCCGCCTCCGGCGGCATGACGGCCCGCCAGGTCCAGCTGATCCAGGACTTCCGGCCCGAGATCATCATGGTGACGCCGTCCTACATGCTGACGCTCCTCGACGAGTTCCAACGGCAGGGCGTCGATCCTCGGACGACCTCCCTGAAAGTCGGGATCTTCGGTGCCGAGCCGTGGACGGAGGAGATGCGGCGTGAGATCGAGGAGCGGTTCGCGATCGACGCGGTCGACATCTACGGTCTGTCGGAGGTGATGGGGCCCGGGGTGGCCCAGGAGTGCGTGGAGACGAAGGACGGGCTGCACATCTGGGAGGACCACTTCTATCCGGAGGTCGTCGACCCGTTCACCGGCGAGGTGCTGCCCGAGGGTGAGGAGGGCGAGCTGGTCTTCACCTCGCTCACCAAGGAGGCCATGCCGGTGATCCGTTACCGGACGAGGGACCTGACCCGGCTGCTGCCCGGCACGGCACGGGTGTTCCGGCGGATGGAGAAGGTCACCGGACGCAGCGACGACCTGGTGATCCTGCGCGGGGTGAACCTCTTCCCGACCCAGATCGAGGAGATCGTGCTGCGCACACCGGGCGTGGCACCGCACTTCCAGCTGCGGCTGACCCGCGAGGGCCGCCTCGACGCGCTGACGGTACGGGCCGAGGCCCGCGCGGGGGCCACGCCCGAGCAGCGGACGGCCGCCGCGGAGTCGATCACGGCGGCCGTCAAGGACGGGATCGGGGTGTCCGTCGGTGTCGAGATCGTCGATCCCGGGACGCTGGAGAGGTCGGTGGGCAAGTTCAAGCGGATCGTGGACGAGCGCGGCCGGAGTTAGGGTCTTTCGTCCGGGGCCGCTCGCTCCGATCGTGTGCTCGCCGCGCGCCACGGGCTGCGGCCCACCGGTTCCCGTGTGTGCGGGGGTACGGGGGTACGGGGGAATCCTGGGCCCTCCGCACGCCCCGCAGGACGGCCGCCGGGTCTCCTATGCGAAGCGGTCGCGCAGATCCCGCTTGAGGATCTTGCCGCTCGCGTTGCGCGGCAGCTCGTCCACGAAGAGGACCCTTTTCGGGGCCTTGAAATGGGCGAGCCGCTCGCGCGCGTGGCTGATGAGTTCGGCCTCCGTCGCCTCCCCGCGCAGGACGACCACGGCGGTGACGGCCTCGATCCAGCGCTCGTCGGGCAGCCCGACGACGGCGGCCTCGGCGACGGCGGGGTGGGTGTAGAGGGCGTCCTCGACCTGCCGGGAAGCGACCAGGACACCGCCGGAGTTGATGACGTCCTTGACCCGGTCGACCACGGTGAAGAAACCCTCCGTATCGCGCACGGCGAGGTCGCCGGAGTGGAACCAGCCGTCACGGAAGGCTTCCGCGGTCTCCTCGGGCCTGTCCCAGTAGCCGGTGCACAACTGGGGCGAGCGGTAGACCACTTCACCGGCCGTGCCGTCGGGGACCTCCCTGCCGTCCTCGTCGACGACCCTGGCCTCGACAAAAAGGACGGGCCGGCCGCAGGAGTCCATCCGGCCCTCGTGCTCGTCCGGTCCGAGGACGGTGGCGAGCGGGCCGATCTCGCTCTGCCCGAAGCAGTTGTAGAAGCCGAGCGCGGGCAGTCGTTCACGGAGCCGCTCCAGTACGGGCACCGGCATGATCGACGCGCCGTAGTACGCCTTGCGCAGGCCGCCGAGTTCCCGCGTGGTGAAGCCGGGGTGCCGGGAGATGCCGATCCAGACGGTCGGCGGGGCGAAGACACTGTCGGCCCGCCCCGTCTCGACGAGGTCGAAGATCCGGTCCACATCGGGGGTGTCGAGGATGATGTTCGTCGCCCCGACCGCCAGATAGGGCAGCAGGAAGACATGCATCTGCGCGGAGTGGTAGAGCGGCAGTGAGTGCACCGGCCGGTCGGTGGCGCGCAGATCGAGCGCGGTGATGGCGCTGACGTACTCGTGGACGAGTGCCCCGTGGGTCATCATCGCGCCCTTGGGGAGTGCGGTGGTGCCCGAGGTGTAGAGCAGTTGGACGAGGTCGTCCGCGGCCGGTGCGCGTTCAGGGACGAAGGGGCGCGGGACGGCGACGGCATCGAGGAGGGAGTCCGGTGCGTCGCGCAGCGCGCGTACGGAGAACGCGCCGGGAATCCGGCCGGCGAGGTCCGGGTCGGTGAGGACGAGGGCGCTGCCGGACTGTTGGAGGATGTATGTGAGGTCGTCGCCGGTCAGGTTCTGGTTCACCGGCACATGGACCAGTCCCGCACGGGCACAGGCGAGGTAACCGATCAGATACGCGTCGGAGTTGTGCGCGTAGGAGGCGACCCGGTCGCCGGGGCGCAGTCCGTGCTCGCCGGTGAGGACCGCCGCCGCGGTACTGACGGCCGTGTCCAGCTCCGCGTACGTCCAGGACCTCTCCGTGTACCGCAGGGCGGTGCGCCCGGGGGTGCGGCGGGCGCTGCGGGCCACGACGCCGTCGACTGTGCTGCTCCATACACCTGTCATGGCGCGATCCTGTGCGGCCTGAACCCGGCGGTCAAGGGGTCGGATGCCGGCCGGGATGTTGACAGCGGTGCGGGCGTGCTGGCTGAGTGACGCGTGGTGACTCGAACCCTCGGGCAACCTCCTTTCTCATGCGCACAGTTGGGAGGACCGTTGCACCTCGGCCATGTAACTCGTCGAGTGCGGCCACCGCCGCGCGGGACATCATCGAAGATCAAGCCTTCCGTCTACGAGGTCGTCGATCATCTGCTGTTGCCGGGGGGTGAGTTGGCTTCGTGCCCGCTCCTGGTCAGCCGCGTTGTAGTGCCCGATGAGTTTCTGCCAGTTGAGCAAGGGACCGCTCGAAGCGCACCCGCCACACAGCGAGGCCCATGTGCGGGCGCAGCGCGGCTAGCCGGTCGTGGAGGGCGACCTGAACAGGCAGCTGGAGTGGAAGAGCCCGAGCGTTCTCGCAGTCCAGGCAAGCCAAAAACGAGGCCGTACAGGGTTGTCCGGGCTCCGTTTCCGGACCTGCGAGGTGATCCGAACACGCGGTCGCCGCGGTGTCGAGTTCGCCGTTGACCATCTGCTGAAGGACGTCCGCAGGAAGACCGGCCTCTTCGGCGGCTGCGTCCAGGTCCCTACGGGCCTTGTCGACGTGGGAAGCGGTGATCACTGGAATCTGCCGCCGCGCGCGGGCCTTGGCCACCTCCGCACGCAACGCGTCTCCCCCACGACAGTACGGCTCTCCCGCTGCACTGCGGGGCTGCGTTTGAGGTAGTAGTCGTTCATCGAGCGCCGGGTCTGTGCGACGGGCCGGCGACTGTGCTCGATGCCGGTCTGTCGGATCCGCCGAGCTTCCACCGGCGGCGGCCCGCCATCGACTGTCTCCCCAGTGGGAAAGCCGTGCTTCACCGCCCACTTGCCGATATAGGACGCACGGACACCCTGTGGCCACCGGTCCTTGGGGCGGGTGCGCCTCGGATTGAACCCGCTCAATGCCAGTACGTGATCACCGTGGCGCCGTGAGAGCGCGGTCAGATCCAGCAGCAACTGGTAGACCCCCACCGGTGAGCGGAACAGGGGCAGGTCGCCGTCCGGTGACTTCAGCAAGTCCCCCAGACCGGAGGGCAGGTCCTCCAGCGGCGTGACCATGTGCTCGCGGTCCGGCCCACGCCGCGGCTTGACCGCTTCGACGAGCGCGACGCCCCTCCGACTTCTTCGGCAGCCCGTTCGGCGCCAGCCACAACGCCAGCGGCTCCAGGCCGTGCGACGTACGGCGGAACAGCAGCCGTCGCTCATCAGGGGCGATCGCATCCGGTGACAGCTGGCTCTCGGGAGCACCCTCGATGCGCAGCGTCCGGGAACGGGCGTTGTAGCCCGTGACCACCCGCACGTACGACAGCCGCTCGTACCGACCTGTGCGCTGGGCCCTACGGATCGCCTCCGTGCGCGAACCCTCCAGCGGGTCGCAGTAGCCCACGATGTCCCGCAGCACCCGGCGCGGGCTCCGGTACGTTCGCCCCTCCTTCTTCGTCCCCTTGACGCACGCCGCGGCCAGCCACGCCTTCGGGAGACGCCCCTCCGCCTGCATGGGAATCTCCACGTCCAGGACGCTCGCCCACTCCTGCAGCCTGAGCCCCGTGCCGTACAGCCCGTCGACGAACACGGCGTCGCGGCGGCAGCAGCCGAGCTGATGGCCGACCACTCCTGGGACGACCCCCACCCCATGGCCCCGACAGCCCTCTTGCACGGTTGGTCGCCCGCAGCGGCCGGGGCCTTCTGCTCGGGGCTCCCCTGGATACCATGGCTCTGCTGCACCACGCCGAGGCGCTCGCCAAGGCCCCCGGCAAGCGGTTCGTGGACTACGAACAGCCCATCCTTGTGCAAGGTCAGCGGGTCTGGCGCCGCTTCCACGACATCGACTCGGAGGACGGGGCCTTCGACTACTCGGCAGTGGTGTCCGAGGGGCAAGAGCCGTTCGAAGCGATCGCCCGGGCGCACCGGGACCGGTTCCCGGCAGGTCTCCCGGATCCGGCCGGGCCGGCTCCTCGTCCCGTTCCTTCTGGGTACCCAGCGCTCTGGCCTCGCGCCGGAGTGGGCGAGGCCAGAACCCGGAGGGTTTTCAGTGATCTTCTAGGCGGTGCGGGAGCGGGTGGTGTGGACGTGGTGGCTGTGAGGCAGAAGGTGTCGGGGCGCCAGAGGATGCCGGTGGGGGCGTCGGCGTCCAGGAGGGTGTCCAGGGCCGCGCGGTCCTGGTCCAGGTGCTCGCCGAACTGGTCGCGCTGCCGGGCGAGACGGGTGTGAAGGTGCTCGCGGGCCGGGAGTCCGAGTGTCGGTGAGGAAGGTGCGCGCGCCGCTGGGGACGAGTCCGACCCGGGCCAGCATGGCGGGCCAGTCCTCGACCTCGTCCACGGAGCCCGGGAGTTCGGGCGCATGATGGTGAAGCCGTCCTCGTTGCCGGCGTCCAGGCGGGCCTGGAGTCCGGGGCGGCCCAGGCCGATGTCGTGGACGAGCAGTGCCCCGTCGCCGCCAGGCTCGCCCGGACCGGCACATGGCTCCGCCGTGTGTGAACCCTGTCTGCGTTCGCCGGGGCGAAATGGAGGAGGGGTTCGTGGCCGGTGGATCGTAGAGTCTCGGGCATGCACGTAGAACGTTCTCCCGAACCCCGCGCCCTCCTGGTCAACGGCACTGTCGGCGTCGGCAAGACATCGGTGGCCGAAAGCGTGGGCGACCTACTCACCCATGCGGGCATACCCAACGCCGTCATCGACCTGGACTGGTTGAGGCAGTCCTGGCCGACGCCGCCGGAAGACCGCTTCAACTCCGGCATGATGCTGCGAAACCTGCGCGGCGTCGCGGGCAACTACCTCGCGGCGGGAGCAGTCCGGCTGGTCCTCGCCGGTGTGATCGAGAATCAGGAGGACCGGAAGCTGTGCGGCGATGCGATCGGTATCGAGCTCTCAGTGTGCCGGCTCCAGACCGATCTGCCGGTCATCCACCAGCGACTCATGCGGCGCCACGAGGACGAGCCCGAGGCGTTGCGATGGCACTTGGCCAGGGCCGGCGAGCTGGCCAGGATCCTCGAACGGGCAGCGGTCGACGACTTCACCGTCGACGCCACCACGCGCCCGGTCGGCGAGGTCGCCGCCGAGGTGACCGGGAAGGCGGGCTGGCTGTGACGCGGCTTTCACGCCTGCGTCGGATCAACGGCGAAGCACTCGGGGCGGGCGGCCCGGACGTGGGGGGCCGCATGCGGCTGTTCAACGCAGCCGGGCACGTATTCCACTCGTCGCCGGCTCCAACGCCCGTCCGGACGGCACCGCGCTGACACCGTTCCACCGCTCACCCCGGCCGGCTACCGGACCGGGTAAAGGAAAAGCCCACCACCACTATGTACAAGGAACCCGCCATGCCCGAATCAGACCGCAACCCCGCCTGCGGCCGCATCGGCGTAATGCTCCCCCGCGACCTGCCCGTCCAGGACATACTGCCGTTCGCCCGGCGAGCGGAAGACCTGGGATTCGACCAGATATGGGTGGTCGAAGACCTCGGCTGGCGCGGCGGACTCGCGCAAGCCGGCCCCGTCCTCGCCAGCACCACCCGCATCGCCGTCGGCATCGGCATCATGCCCGCCGGCGCCCGCAACGTGTGCTTCGCCGCGATGGAACTGGCCACCCTCGCCCAGCTCTACCCCGGCCGGCTGATCGCCGGCATCGGACACGGCATGCCTGACTGGATGCGCCAGGCCGGAGCCCGGCCAGCCAGCCCCCTGACCCTGATCAGGGAATACACGACTGCGCTGCGCCTGCTCATACGCGGCGAGCCCGGCCCTGCCGACGGCCGCTACGTGCGCTGCGAGGGAGTCGTCCTCACCGAGACCCCCGACATCGTCCCCCCGGTCATCCTGGGCGTACGCGGTCCCAAGTCGCAGGCAGCCGCAGGCGAGGTGGCCGACGGACTCCTCCTTGCCGAGCCCGCGGCCCCCGCATACATCGCCTGCTCGCTGCAGCACATGAACGTCACCCCTCACACGAGCGGCCCCGAAGTCGTCACCTACGACGCCGCCGCCGTCGACGACGACGAGGACACCGCTCTCGCCCGCGTCCGCAACGGCCTGACCGCCATCGGCGAGCCGGCCTGGGCCGCGCACATCGACCCCCTGCCCTTCGCCGCACAGCTGCGTGAACACCGCGCCGCCTGCACCGACGCCCGGCAATTCGCACAGACCATGCCCGCCGACTGGGTCCGCCGGCTGAGCATCGCCGGCACCCCCGCCCAGGCACGCGAAGCGATCAAGGCCCGCCACGCGGCTGGCGCGACCAGCGTCGTCCTCACCCCCACCGGCCCCACCCCCCTCGCATCCCTCGACTCGCTCGCCCGCGTCCTGGCCCCCCGCCCCCGAACCTAGAACGCCACGATCTCGGAGAACCTCCTACCCACCGCCGGCCGGAACGCGCTGTTCGGCCTCTTCGGAGCCATCGCCCTCCGCCGGGGACAGCGGTCACGCGTTCACGAGAAGTACGTGAAGTGCCCGTCGAAGGGCTTCCTCCGGATCGCGCGAGGCATCGCGTCTCAGTTCTTCGTACACCGGCGCCACGCTCTCGTCGCCCGGAGTTCGGGGTTCCAGCTGAGCGGCCCGGTAGGTCATGGCGCTTCCTATGACGAGGTTGCTCGCCGAGTACGCGACCCACAGTGGCGCGGCTGCACCTGACCTGCCGAGCCGCTCGGAGAGTCCTTCCGAGAACGCGAGGTAGGCCGGTCCTCGTGGTGGACGCATGGCGATGACCTGGACAGCCCATGGGTGCTCGAGAAGATGGCGGTACAGCGACAGCAGGACCTCCGACGCCTCCTCTTCGCGGAGAGCGCGCTGAACCGCGCCGTCATGTCCCAGGGCATGGTCGAGCGCGAGATCGAGCGCGTCCGAGATGCCGTTGATGCGCGAGTAGAGGCTTGCGGGTGCCGCCTCCAGCGCGTTCGCCAACGCGCGAAGCGAAAGGCCCTCGATCCCCGACGCGTCCAGGATGCGTACTGCTGCGCGCGCGATGGCCTCGGGATCCAGAGCCCGGACGCGCCGCACAGGCTTGACGTGCTCCCAGTAACTCATACCCCTCCTTAAGCGAATGCTGTTAGTTTAAGGGCATGATTGACGCAACCCTGCTCCCCGTCAGTGACAGCCTTCGAACGCTCCGGCCCCTGTCCTCCCGCGACGCCGAACGGTACGCCGGCGGAACCCGGGATCCACTCGTGCAGAAGTACGGGCACCTGCCTGAACCGGAGTACACGCCCGAGACCGTAGCCCGCCTCGCTGACGACGTCGTTCCTCAAGGCCTCCAGGCCGGAGACCTCGCGGTGCTCCGTAGAAGGCACGTGTGACCGCCGCGACGGCTTCGTCGCGGCCCGCCAGTGCCCACAACTCGGCGTAGACCCGGACGAGTCGCGGATCATCGTGCTCGGCCAGGAGCTGACGGACCAGCCCCTCCGTGTCCGGCGGAGTGTGCGCGGCCGCGTCGACGAACAACGGGGCCAGCCTGTCGAGGGAACGGTCCAGAGTGCGGCGCAGGAGGGCGGCGATCAGCTCCGTGCGGGAGGGGAAGCAGTACTGCACGTGCCCCAGGCGCGTCTGTGCCGTGGCCGCCACGGCCCGCATGGTCAGCTCGCCGTATCCGGACTAGTCTCTACAGTCAGCGCATGGCCACCGAGGACGAGCACCCACGTCACCCCGACATCGCCGCGATGCTCACCGACCAGACGAGCGCGTGCAAGGCAGCACGCGCCGCCATCGCGGCTGGCGGCGAGGTACAGGTCTCGGACAGGGAAGCGCCTCACTGGATGGTCCACGGTATCGCCGCAACGAGGCTGAGACGGTCGTTGAAGCGCGGTCTGCCGAAGACCCTCGGCCTCGACGAGACCGTTGAAATCCTCGCGCGGCACCGCGGCAAGCAACTACGTACCGGGACCATCCTCGCAGCGGACCGGCTCTGGTTCTTCAATCTGTACTTCGACGCCACTGGGACCGAGCTCTTGGCGTGCAGCGGTGTCAAACGCTCTCCGATGCCCAGTACGAAGAACTCGTTCGAGCCCTGAGGTGGTCCGCATCACCGACCCACTGCCCGACCCAGCCGCTACCACCCGCGGAATCTCAGCTTCGAGCAGCAGTCATGGAGGCAGGCGATGCCGATCTCAACTGCAGCCGGGTTTTACGGGACAAGCCTTTGCTCTAGCGTTAGGGAGATGAGTACTGCTCAAGAATCTGGGCCTGGTACGGTAACGCGGTCTTGGGCTCGCATCGATGTGTGGTTGGCTGCGCATGCGCCGGAGAGCGTATCTAGCTTGAAAGGCCCGGCTGACCCCGCCGGGATCGCTGAAGCAGAGTGGGCAATGACCTTGCAACTCCCGGCTGACTTGGTCGAGTCGTTGCGGTGTCACAACGGTGCGACTGAAGACGCTCTTGCCCGGGGAGCCAGCGTCTTACCTGGTGCGGATCTGCTGTCGGCATCCGAGATCGCTCGGACTCGGCGAATGGTCATGGAGAACGCCAAACTCTTCGACGCGTTTGAACAGAACGAGGGCGAGGACGAGCCCTATTGGCACTCGTTGTGGATCCCTTGGGCGAATCGGGAGCATCCACACCAGGTGGTCGATATGCGTCCTGGGCCCCAGCAGGGACGACTCGGCAGCGCCTGGGGCCGACCCGGCAACTTCAGCCCAGGTGGGGACGGTTGCTGGTCGAGCTTGGCGGCCTACTTGGAAGCTGTTGCCGACGCGCTGTATAGCGGCGGCGATGTCGGCGGGTGGCGTGCTCATCTCGAGGCAGACAAAGATGAGCTGGCGTGGGAACTCGAATTGGATTCAGAGCCACTTGCCGAGGTCGGCCTCGGCCCTGGAGCCGACAACCTCGACCACCTTGACCATTTGGACTCCTTCCGTCAGCTACGACCGGCACCTATCGGGCTTCCCTGATCACGTGCAGTTCGAGGAGCCCCGCGCCTAAGGGCTGTCCCGCAAAGATCTTGGTTCCGAGTGCGGAGCAGCCTGAAGAGCTGGCGAGGTGCTCAGCTGGTGGTTCGTGAGGTGTCCAGGGACCGGGCGAAGTCGGCGAGCGCTTGGAAGTCGTGCTCCCGTAGGCCGAACCGCGGGTTGACGTGGTGCAGGAGCCCTGGCCCTTGGTGGTGGGCGGTCACGTAGGTCTGATCCAGCTCGCTCTGTTCGTCGTCCACCCAGGCGAAGGGACGGCCGCCTGCATAGTCCACCAGCGGCCCGGTCTTCCAGTGGACGCCATCAGGGCGTTCTCGGAGTAGGACGTCGCCGAAGTTGACGAAGGGAAGTTCTGGAAGGCCCAGGACCGGTGCGATCCACCGGTTGGCGTCGTCCATCCATGTGGTCGCCCAGCACAGCTCGAAGCCGAGCTGGAGCAGGATTCGTCCGTGCTCTGGGTTGAGCCAGGCCCGCAGGGGTCGTCGGGACGAGAGGCCTCTGTCGTCCCGATCGGCGTCGTTTCGGGGGACTCTGAGTGTGGTGTAGCCGTCGGGTCGCTTCTCCGGCTTGGCCGCGTAAGGGTTGAGCGGCCCGTCCACGTCAAGGAACAGCAGTGGTCGGTTCACGGTTTCCCCCGGTCTTGCGCACTGTGGACTGCCCGATCAGCGTAACTGTGGGATTGCCTCGGGACTGGGCCAGCCTGAGTGATGATCATGATGTGACGAGTGTGATCACGGCATCGGAGCCGTCCTGGATAACCCCGTTCGCGGGGCTGAGCCCGCGCTGCTTCGGTAAACTGCTGACCACGCTGCGGCGCGATGGAGCAGATGTGGTCCACCGAGGCTGGCGGCTGGCCGTGGAGCCTGCCGCTCGAGGACCGGGTGTTGCTGGTCACGGCCTACTGGCGCACCAATCTGACGTTGCGGCAGCTCGCTCCGCTGTTCGGCGTCTCGAAGTCGACGGCCGGCCGATCAACCACCTCGGGCCCCTGCTCGCGCTCCAGCCCCGCAAGCGGTTCGCCAAGGACACCGTACTCATCGTGGACGGCACCCTGGTCCCCACCCGGGACCACACCGTCGCCGAGCGGTCGAAGAACTACCGGTACTCCACCAATCACCAGGTCGTCATCGACGCCGACACCCGCCTGGTCGTCGTGGTCGGTCGGCCCCTCGCCGGGAACCGCAACGACTGCAAGGCATGGGAGGAATCCGGCACCAAAGCCGCCGTCGGCAAGACCCTCACGATCGCCGACGGCGGCTACCCGGGCACCGGACTCGTCATCCCGCACCGCCGCAAGCGCGGCCAGACCGAGCTCCCGGCCTGGAAGGAGGAACACAACAAGTCCCACAAACAGGTCCGAGCCCGCGTCGAGCACGTCTTCGCCCGCATGAAGACGTGGAAGATCCTCCGCGACTGCCGTCTCAAAGGCGACGGTGTCCACCACGCCATGCTCGGCATCGCCCGGATGCACAACCTCACCCTCGCCGGATAGGCAAGCGGGCCGCAAGGCGGCCACCGTGCCCGAGGCGGCGTCAAGGTCTTTGCGGGACAGCCCTTAGCCAGAAAACAGCAGCGGCTTGGTCACCTTCATGACAGCAGCAGAACCACGACAGAACCCCAAACCACCAGCAACTCCTCACCTCGAAACTGCTGACGCCCATCCACTGCCGCCACACCCCACACCCACACAATCTGACCTTGCCCGAACTTTGCGGGGCCGGGCTCGTCGGCGATGGCCCGGACGGTCCAAGAAACGGGGGTAGTTGGTGGGATGGGGTCGGATAGTGTGGCGGTCATGTCTGACGATCTGCGAAGTGGCGACCTGGACTGTGAGGCTGCGGTGGCGGGTGTGCGGTTGGCCGACCCGGGGTGGCTGGTGAACGCCGATCCGGGGCAGGTCCTAGCAGCGCTGGGCGGTGCGACGGGTCGGGAGGAGATGCTGGCGTCCGCGGTATACGAGGCGTCCGCGCATCTGCACCGCGACACTGGTGCGGGGGTGCGGCGGCAGTTGCTGGCGTTGGACGCGGCACGCTACGGGGATCGGGGGCTGTCCACGAGCCTTGCTGCAGTCGATGTGGAGGGGGAGCCTGGCGCCGCATGGAGTGTGGAGTGGGCCACCGGTTCGCAGGTCGAGCCCCGGTTGCGCAACGTCCTCACCGGCCACAACGAGTTGATAGAGGCGGTGGCGACCGGGGTGGTGGAGGGCCGTCCGATCACGGTCACCGGCGGCGAGGACGGCACGGTGCGGGTGTGGGATCTGACGACCTGTAAGCAAGTCGGTGAGTCCCTGACCGGCCACACCGGCAGCGTGAAGGCGGTGGCGACGGCGGTGGTGGAGGGCCGTCCGGTCGCCGTCACCGGCGGCGATGATGCCACGGTGCGGGTATGGGACCTGACGACCTGTAAGCAAGTCTGTGAGCCTCTCACCGGTCACACCGACCCCGTGTTGGCGGTGGCGACGGCGGTGGTGGAGGGCCGTCCGGTTGCCATCACCGGCGGCTGGGACGGGATGGTGCGGGTGTGGGACCTGACGACCGGCCAGTCCGCCGGCGATTTCCCGGCCGACGACGGCGTGTTTGCGGTGGCGACGGCGGTGGTGGAGGGCCGTCCGGTCGCCGTCACCGGCGGCGACGATGTGTTGGTGCGGGTGTGGGACCTTGCCACCCGTGAGCAGGTTGGTGAGCCTCTGACCGGCCACAATCACCAGGTTGGATGGGTAGTGCCCACGGTGATTGAGGGGCGCCCTCATGTCGTGACCGGCAGTATGGACGGTACAGCGCGGGTGTGGGACTTGATCACCCGCGAGCAGGTCGGCGAGGCGCTGAGAGACGAGTCCGACCACATGGTCGCTGTGGGGATCGTCTCGGTGGACGGGCGTGCTCTCATTCTCACCGGTGGCGGGGACCCCATGGTGCGGGTGTGGGACCTGGCCAGCCGCCGACAAATCGACAGGCTCGCGACCGAGCATTGCCCCAGGGCGTCTGCGATGGCAACGACGGTGGTTCGCGGCCGGCCCCACGCCATCACCGTCGACCATATGGGGACGGTACGAGTGTGGGATTTGAGCAGCGACCGGCAGCTCGGCGCGCCAGTTGTTGGCCACACCGACAACGTGTACTCGATGGCGACCACAGTCCTGGACGGACGCCCGGCCGTCGTCACCGGCGATGGGGACAAGACCGTGCGGGTCTGGGACGTGGACACCGGCCGACAGGTCGGCGAGCCCCTGACCGGCCACACCGGCCCGGTGTGGGCGGTGGCGACCACCGTGATTGACGGCCGTCCGGTCGCCATCACCAGCAGCGGCAACGCGCGTACGGAAATACGGGTTTGGGACCTGGTCACCGGCCGGGAGGTCGGCGAGCCCATCATCAACCGCACTGATCCGACGCCGGCGGTGCCAAGCTCCGAAGGTTGGCCGTGGCCAGAATTCGACGAGCTCCCCAACTGGATCACAAACATGCGGGCGGTGGCGGCCGTGGAGATCGACGACCGCCCCCATATCGTGACCGGCGGCGATGATGGAACGGTGCGGGTGTGGGACCTGACCACCCGTGAACAGGTCGCCGATGTCTTGACCGGCCACACCGGCCGGGTGCGGTCGGTGGCGACGGCGATGATAGACGGCCGCCCGATCGCCGCTACCGGCAGCGACGATGCCACGGTGCGGGTATGGGACCTGACCGCCGGCCGGCCCATCGGCCAGCCCATGACCGGCCACGCCGGCCGGGTGCGGTCGGTGGCGACGGCGGTGGTGGACGGCCGCCCGATCGCCGTTACCGGCAGCAGCGATGGAACGGTGCGAGTGTGGGACCTGGCTACCCGTGAGCAGATTGGCGAGGTCATGGCCGATCACGCCCACCCGGTGCGGGCGGTGGCGACGGCGGTGGTGGACGGCCGCCCGGTCGCCATCACCGGCAGTGGCACCGCCGGCTTCACAGACTTGGATGCCGACAATTCCGGCATCGATGTCGATAGGGTCGGGGCGGTGCGGCTATGGGACCTGGCCAGCATGCAGCAGATCCGACCCAACGTGGCTATTCCGCTGGGTGCCAGAGTGGTTGACATGACATCGGACGGCCGGCTGGCCGTGGCCTTCGGTCATGAGATCGCAGTGTTGGCTCGGCGTTGAACCGCATCCCATCGAAGTGCAATCACGTGGTGAACCGGGGCGGGGCCTTTTGCCCCCGGATCTTGAACACGTCTATGCGGCTCGGGTCAGGGTAGCTGCTGTTGAGTGGAAGGTGTTTTCGTAAGCGATCGGGGATCGCTGGCCGAGCCGGGAATGCCTGCGTCGGGTGTTGTAGCGGGACAGCCAGCGGAAGGCGTCTGAGCTTGTTCCGCTTTGACGGACACCTTTGGTGTGGTGGTCAGGCTGCCAAGGCGGTCTCGTATTCGGCGGGACTGCGGTAGCCGAGGCTGCTG